>CAYZVN010000014.1:0-51180 GCA_964482025.1 uncultured Saccharophagus sp.
TGGATCTGTTCACGCATCTGCTCAATCAGCACCTTCATATCCACAGCGGCTTGGGTGTTGCTGCTGGCAGTCGACTTAGATGACAGGGTATTGGCTTCGCGATTGAGCTCTTGCATGAGAAAGTCTAGGCGGCGGCCGACCGGCTCCCTTTGCTTGAGGGTGCGGCGCACTTCGGTGATGTGAGCTTCCAGGCGATCCAGCTCTTCGGCCACATCGCTCTTTTGTGCCAGATACACCAACTCCTGAGCCAGTCTGTCTTCATCCACTTCGGTTTTTAATGTTTCCAGGCGACTGCGCAATTTTTCATGCTGCTGCGCGGCCAACTCCGGCAGGCGCGCGCGTACTTCAACCACCTGCGCGGCAATCGCTTGCAGGCGCTGCTCGATAAGACTCGCCAATTCCGCCCCCTCGCGGGCGCGGTTTTCCAGTAATTGCTGCAAGGCTTTATCAAATAGACCGCGCGCTTCTTTTTCCAGCAGTTCCTGATCCAGCTCTCGCGCTTTTAACACACCGGGCCAACGCAATATTTCCACTGCATTGATCGGCGCTGGATTGGTCGCCAGCTGATTGACCTGCTCCACCATGCGCACCAGGTCACGCGCCAAATCGACATCAAAGTCGGTCGACAACCCGTTGCTTTCGTCGGGCTTGAACGCGAGCACTAAATCCACTTTGCCGCGCCCCAGCTGATTGCGCAGTTGTTCGCGCAATCCCGGCTCAAGGCTGCGCAGCGCGTCGGACAAACGCAGTCCCGTTTCCAAGTATCGGTGATTGACCGTGCGGATCTCACAAATCAAATGGCCCCAGGGATGTTGCGCTTCTAGACGGGCAAATCCGGTCATGCTGCGTGGCATCGGTCGGTATCCTCTATTGGTAAAGCCGTCGATCTTAGCACATTGGTTTTCCAACCCCGACCGTTATAATCCCGCCCTCATTTCTGTCCAGCCAAGGTGACTCATGCAACGTCCCAGCGGTCGCACTGCCGACCAATTACGTCCTATAACCATCACCCGCCACTACACCAAACACGCCGAAGGTAGCGTCTTAGTGTGCTTTGGGGATACCAAAGTACTGTGCAATGCAAGCTTGGTGGAGGGCGTACCACGCTTTCTTAAGGGCAGCCAACAGGGTTGGTTAACGGCGGAATACGGCATGCTGCCGCGCTCCACCGGCACCCGTATGGATCGCGAGGCCGCGCGCGGTAAACAGAGCGGGCGAACGGTTGAAATCCAGCGCTTGATCGGCCGCTCGCTGCGCGCCGCCGTGGATCTGAAGCAACTGGGTGAATTTACGCTGACGGTCGACTGCGACGTGATTCAGGCCGATGGCGGCACTCGCACTGCGGCCATCACCGGTGCCTGCGTGGCGGTGGTGGACGCATTGCAACATATGCAGCGCAAGCAGGCTCTCAAAACCGACCCGCTCAACTGTATGGTGGCGGGGGTGTCAGTGGGGATTTACCAGGGGGTGCCGGTTTTGGATTTGGACTATGCCGAAGACTCCTGCGCCGATACCGATATGAATCTGATCATGACCGACCGAGGCGGCCTGATCGAAGTTCAGGGGACCGCCGAAAAAGAGCCGTTTACGGAAGCGCAATTCCAGCAGCTACTCGCCCTGGGGAAGCAAGGCATTGAACAGCTGCTGGCCATACAGCAGGCGGCGCTCAGCAGTTAATGCAGGCGACCTGCCGCACTTAACCTGCTACCACCCACCCCCTGGCTCCTGATAGGAGCCGGGGGGTGGCGAGTACCACGCGGGATTGTTGTAGTCCACCGGGAACACTTGAACATGCTCGGCGCGCAACACGCCGTACTCGAAGTATCCGCGCACCCTCACATAAGCATTGTTGGCCACCGCAAAAAACTCGGATGCCGCCACCGGGACGTCAAAGCGGCTATAGGTGGTTTCGGGGGTGACCTCAATCTTGGTATTGAAGAGGAAGAACGCCCCCATGGACTCGGAGGCAAAATAAGCCACCCCCTGCATTTCCAGCATCACCGCTTCCACATCGCGATTGTCCACCGCAATGCTGGTGGCCACCATCACCTCGCCGAAGGGATAACTGGAAATATAGACCTGGTCGCCGATACGCAGATCCCAAAAGTTGATCCTGCGATCATACTCACCGGTGAGGCGCGTATCGGTTTGCACCATGAATTCCTGATCCTGAACCTTGATTTTGCCCAACAATCCATAGAAGCCCCAGATCGGATAAACCTCCTGAATTGCCCCGTAAATCTTCACCCGAGGTGAGGACAAGATTTCGATATCCTGGGCAACCAACACATCGGTCGCATCAAACGCCCCCACCACTCGCACCTTGGCGTTGTTCATCAGGGTGAGCTCTTCGGCACCGCTAAAGCGCGTCGCAGAGGTGACTTTCACCGGCACCGAATCCATAAAAAATCCGCCCTTCTCGTACCTTTGCACAACACCGGACAATTCAATGCTGGGGATGTGGCGCAGCTGGCGATAATCCTGGTGGAAGTTGACGCTGTCGGCCACCAACACCTCTCCTTGCAACTCGCCGCGCACCACTGCCAACCGGCCCTCGTCTAAACCGCCGCTATCAACGGAAGGAGAATAAGACACCAACTGACCATTCAGCTTGAAGGTGCGGGCAAAAGTATCCAGCTCTGCAATTTGTCCGACCAGCTCGGCAAACGGATTGGCATCGTATTCCAGGCGCGTGGCTTGAATGATGTTATCGGCATCCAGCGGACCGCTCACCGAGACCCTCTGCCCCGGCGAAATTGCCTGGATATTGCGCGGCATAATGTCACTGGCATAAACCGTATCCGCAAGTAGCTGCACCCGTTGGCCCAGCACCACAAAGCGGTTGCGTTCCACATCCACCGACTGCACCTCACCGGTGACCCGGGGCTGGTAGTGCACTTCGTATGCGACCGCCTCGCCCTCGGCATTGGTGCCGCCGACCACCGTTACATAGTCGCCGACATTCAGATCCACCTCATTGCCCGGCTCGCCACGCACCAGTACCCGAGCATGGTCGGTGTTGTAACGGACGCCGTTGACAATGACACTGCCAAAGCCGTTGATCGGTCCCACCACCGAGATTTCCGGCTTTGCGCCACTGCCATCGATGCCGGTGTAATAACCGCCACCCCCGCCACAACTTCCCAGGAAGACAGCGCATGCAATACCGGCCAACCGCCGCCAATCAATTCGTCTACTCATGACTCGTACCTGCCTCCTGATCGGATTTTTCGATGGCATAAACCCCCACCCCCAGTCGGATACTCGCGTTTGCCTGGCCTCCGGTTTCGCCCGACGACTCGACGACTTCGTGTTCCGATAGCCACGCATCGACCTTTTCGAGAAATGCTTGGCCCTCCGCCTCTAAAAAGGCCTGGAAAGCCTTGGTGTGGCGGACGTCGATCAAATTGTTGCTGGCGCGCCGCTCGAATCGGCGGCGCTGCTTGTGGCTGGACTTACTGTCGTCAACCACATAAAGGTTATGAAACAGGGTCTCACCCAGCTCACTGATAACCGACCCCGCGCGCAGCAGCGCCTGCGGATCACTCTGAGCGGGGAAGAAGTACCGGCTGAGCGGAATCACACCTTCGCCCTCACGGCCGATTACCCCCACCCTCAACATCTCTTTAAACAGCGCCTGACGCGGCACGTCACCGCCAAACCGACGTACCAGTGACTGAAAACTTCCGCGCTCACCCTCAATCGGCAATTGGCGTGCCTGGTTATCGCCCGCACTAAATTCGGGGTCTCGGTGCCACGCGGTCAACAATCGGGTGATCCGGTCTTGTGAGCTCTGCGCCTGCAGGGCCAGCGTGTTTTCCTGCAGCAAGTCCCGAATACGTTTTACTTCTTTGCGATCAATGCCCGTCAGCACGGCGATCCGCGACACGTTCGTCGGCCGGCCGCGAATACCGTAGTCTGCCGCAGCGGCCTCGACGAATATGGATTTGCACAAAAGGGCAAATTCCTTGTAGGTCACACCATTGCGCAGTAACAGCATGATGATCGGTCTCATCAAGCTTTTAACTGTCGCAATAACATGCGCTTTGAGATTCTCCGCCATAAACTCCGGCTACCTGGGTTGCTCCCAATGTGACACCAGCGCCTGCTTCACTCACAGATGCCGGGCTGGCTCACGATTCGGTGGCCAGCATACCTGGAGTTCGCGCTTTACAGAACACTCTTATCACCAGCTGTGATCAGACTTTGAGCATTCTAAGTTATCAACCTTGGCACGAAACTCCTCGTGCACAAGTCTCAATTTGCCGCCAATGAATGTCGCGTAGGTCACGCAAGCAAAAAAAGAGCGCTCACAACCTGCGCTGTGGCGCTCTCAAAGGCATTCGATGAGAGAACGAGTCCTCGCATCTGTATGCTCAGCAAATTACATCAGTGAAAAGCCTTGTCTCTTAACACTCAAAGAGAAAGCCGGGGAAATTCCCCAGCTGCCGAAGCCCCAAGACTGACAAAGACTTCGGCAATGCCTTCTCCAGGAACCAGCAATCCGGAGAAGCACATTCGACACCCCCAGAAAACCACATGTGGGGATCTATTGCCCAATATTAGATGACAGACCCTTCCAGCAATCCATATGGACTCCCTCGAACTGTGAGGCTATAGACGTTTTTTCTGTGGTCAAACGGCGCGGCGCTCAACTGCCGGCCCAGCGCCGGCACATTGCGCGCCGGCTAGAGGTCTTCGATGTCGTAATCGATGATGACGGGCAAGTGGCTAGAAAATGTTTGAGATTTATAGATCGCGGCATATTCGACTTTGCGACGCAGCGACTCTGACACCACCTGATAATCGGTGCGCCAGCCATCGCCGACCCCTATCTCTCCCGAAGGCCACCAAGAGAACTCATCTGGATCGCGGTTGGCCTGACGAAAGGCATCGACGTAGCCGATCTGATTGAACAGCTGGCTCATCCACTGCTGTTCATGGGGGAGAAAACCCGGCGTACCCTGGTTTTCCTGCCAGTTCTGTACGTCTTTGCGCGTATGCGCCATACCCCAGTCACCACAGATAATAAAGCTACGGCGCTTGCGGGTAACCTTGTGGAGCAGGGCTTGGTAGTCCTCGAAAAACTTGATCTTAACTTCCAGGGATTCGGTTTCGGACAGCGCCGAAGGCGCCAGCAGCGAGCCTATGCTGTAGTGCTCATAATCCACTTGCAGATAGCGACCTTCCATATCGACACCACTGACAAAGCCGAGCCCATAGATCAAAGCTTTCGGCTGGTGGCGGGTATAAATGGCCACGCCATTGTAGTGTTTGATACCGGAATCGAAGAAATACGCAAAATAGCCGGGCGGATGAAAGACTTCGTGATCCAGCTCGTGCTCAAGGGCGCGAAGATCCTGCAGACATATCACGTCAGCGTCCTGATCTGCTATCCAATCAAACAAGCCTCGTTGCGCCGCTTGATGAATACCGTCGACACTGAGAGTTATGATTCGCATGATGGCCCCTTACAAACGGACTGTGTATCATACCGATGTTTTTGCATTATCGTTAATAAGTACCGTTTTTTTGTTCCAAACAGCACGTGTTTCACTCGCTCAGACACAGCTGAACAGGCGGCAGAAGACTTGCGATTATTCCTGAGGACACCTCGATCTTCGCTTCATCGGCACGGACTCTGGAAGTTCTTATAGAATAGTCCGAATCCCCGCCAACTGAGCAGGGCAACCCTCCCACGCCGCTCCGGTGACTCCATTCACGATCAAGCGCGGCGCCATCCCCACCAAAACTCAAGAGATTTATGCAAGAGTACCAGAAGCAATTTATTCAGCTGGCATTAAAGTGCCAGGCTTTAAAGTTCGGCCAATTCACCCTGAAATCCGGCCGCATCAGCCCCTACTTTTTTAATGCGGGACAATTTCAGACCGGCGCTGCACTGGCCGAGCTCGGGCGATTCTACGCCGCCGCGCTGATCGATTCCGGGATCGAGTGCGACATGTTATTCGGGCCGGCTTACAAAGGCATCCCGCTGGTTGCAACCACTGCGGTGGCGATGGCGACTGCGTATAGACGCGATCTGCCTTACTGCTTCAATCGCAAAGAAGCCAAAAGCCACGGCGAAGGGGGATCGTTGGTCGGAGCACCCCTTAGCGGCCGGGTGGTGATTGTAGACGATGTGATTACAGCAGGAACAGCGGTAAGGGAAGTGTTGTCTATTATCGCTCAAGCTGAGGCGGTGCCGGCCGCTATACTGATCGGGCTGAACCGACAAGAGCGTGGACAGGGAGCCCTGTCCGCCATTCAGGAGCTGAGAAACAGTACCGGCATTCCAGTGATCAGTATCATTAATCTGGAGCATATTATGGCGTTCCTGCAGGAACAGGGGACCGATCCTGATACTCTCGAGCGGATCTCGCACTATCGGCAAGTTTATGGCGTACAAGAGTAATACCCTGATCACTAGCTCCTTATTATCCGCGCTGCGCAAAGCCGCACTGGGTGGACTTGCCGGCAGCTTGCTTGTGTGCAGCCTGGATGCGCTTTCGCAGATGCGGTATTACCGCTACGTCAACACCGATGGCGTTAAGGTCATCAGCCATATTATTCCTCCCGAGTATGCGCAAAAAGGTTATGAAGTCATAACCCATACAGGAAAAGTCTTGGAGGTCGTCCCTCCCGCTCCCGACCCGGAAGAGCTCAAGCAACTTGAGATCGAGCGCGCCAAAGAGCGGGAATTGATGGCCGAATACCAAGTTCTGGCGCGGCGCTACAGTTCCGTTGAGGAAATTTACGCCGCGCGCGACCGACGCTTAGCGCACCTAGATGCCAGCATTGCGATACTGCGCAGCAATATTGGCAACATCAATGGCCAAATCGAAAGTCTGATGAAGAAAGCCGCCGAAGCCGAGCGCGCCGGCCGCGATGTTCCGCAACACATCCTGCAAAGCCTAGCGAATGCTCGCACGGAGCTGCGCACGACGGAAGAAATGCTACAAGCGCGCCTGGATGAACACGACGCGATCCACGATGAATATGAACAACAGGTCGAACTGTTTAAGCGAGGCAAGACATTGGAGGAGTCGAAAAAAGGCAACCGTCAGCGCTAAACGATGGCCTTTCCCTATGGAATTTGCGTTGAGCAGCCGGCATTTACGCCGGCACTTCAACCAAGCAGCCCTTCAACAGATAGGGCCACTGCTGGTTCCAACCGTTGGTGGGCGGCACACGAAACTGGCCGCGGACAAACTGCGCAATCTTGCCCTCGACCGCTGCTAACCATAAATTGACGGTGGCGCTGATCGACAGGCCGAAGCGGATGCCCTCACGCAATTCAGCTTCCCGCAATATTTGTTTGAGATGAGTTTCCAGGCGATCGAAAAACTGAATGACCCGATGATGTAAGCGCTCAGTTTCGCCCGCCAAGGCATCGCCAGTTAAAATGCGGGTGATTCCGGGATTGCGTTCCGCGAACACCAGCACCAAATTGAAAATCTTCTCGCATTTTTCCAACCCGGAAATACCCTCTTCGGCCGCAATCATATTGATCCGACTAAAGATCGCTTCCTCGATAAATTCGATTAGACCCTCAAACATTTTGGTTTTGCTGGGGAAGTGGCGATACAACGCCGCTTCGGATACACCGACCTGCTTCGCCAATGCAGCAGTGGTAATTCGCGCGCCGGGGCTGGCCTCCAGCATATGCGCAAACGCTTCGAGGATTTGCTGGCGTCGCGGTTTTTTATTCTGAGTGGAATTCATGTTGCGCTCGAACGTGTCGTTTTGAACATTACCCAGCTCTCCGCCGGATGCACTGTTCGGAATACTTATTAAATCCACCAACTGATTGGATCTGCGCCTGCCCGTCCAGCCAATTGGCTATTTGCCACTTCCGTATGCGATCGGGCTGGATCTTAACAACCCGCACCCACATCTTATTCCGCGCACAACAAAAAACGCTCACTTTCTCAAGGAAAGTGTTCGTGCTAGTTTCCAAGTCCATGATCCGGGAATGAAGTGCCTGACGTGCTCCGGGTGTCGTGCCCGTGATATGTCGTCAACCGGGAATCTCGGGTACTTCCAGCGATCCTACTCTTGCAAAATCTCGGAGTTCCCTGATGTGAAAATATCCTGTCTATATTTAGCCTCCTCCTTGAGATTATCTGGATAATGTGTGCCGCGGTGACACCAAAATCATCGTCGCCTATCCTAGCCCCAATCTTCATGCCCTTCAACCGGTTACTAAAAGAAATCCGATTTAATTTTTATTGGTTATAAGCGTACCCACGCCTGCATCAGTAAAGATCTCTAACAAAATCGCGTGAGGTACGCGCCCATCGATAATGTGAGCACTCGCTACGCCCCCTTTAACGGCATTTAGAGCGCAGCGAATTTTGGGCAACATGCCACCATAAATTGTTCCATCGGCAATCAGCTCATCGACCTTGGCAACGGTAAGTCCCGTCAACACTTCTCCCGCTTTGTTTTGTAAACCTGAGACGTTGGTCAACAACATCAGCTTCTCAGCTTGCAGCACCTCGGCCACCTTACCGGCTACTAAGTCCGCGTTGATATTGTAGGAAGTGCCATCCACGCCCACCCCTATAGGAGCAATGACAGGTATGAAATCACTATTCACCAACAAATCAATGACTTTGCGATTGATCGACTGCACTTCTCCCACATGGCCTATGTCGATAATTTCCGGCACCAGCATCTCCGGCTTTTTACGGGTGACTTCCAGTTTCTTCGCGCGAATCAAATTGCCGTCTTTTCCCGTCACCCCAATAGCCTGACCGCCGTTGCGATTAATCAGACTGACAATCTGTTTATTGACGGTTCCACCCAGCACCATTTCCACCACATCCATAGTCGCACTATCGGTGACGCGCATGCCGTCGACAAAGCTGGACTCAATATTCAGTTTTTTCAGCAAGTCACCAATTTGCGGGCCACCGCCGTGAACGATAATTGGGTTCATGCCCACCAATTTCATCAAGACTACATCCCGGGCAAAACTGTTTTCGAGCGATTCGTCAATCATTGCATTACCGCCGTATTTCACCACGATGGTTTTGCCAATAAATCGTTGAATATAAGGAAGCGCCTCGGTCAGAACCTGAGAAATCTGGAGCGCGTTTGCCGGTGTATTACTCATGAAATTTTCCTAAGCAAAAGAAAAAATAAAGGTCCCTTACAGGACCTGTAACAAATAATATTGTGCGGATGTGCAGAACAATTCTTGGTTTCGTTACCACTGAATGGTAATGGATGGGTCGATCTTGCGAATCTCCCGAGTGAACAACGCTTTTAGGCTGTGGATCTGCTCTTCGGTCTCCGCTTCAAACCGCATTGTCAATTCGGCGCCGGTATTGGACGCCCGGACCAGGCCCCAGCCATAAGGATATTCCACCCGCAAACCGTCCAGCGTAATAATTTTGGCGTCCTCAAATTCACCTAAAGCGACCAGCGTTTCGATCAGGGAGAACTTGACCTCTTCTGCCACCGGAATGCGAATTTCGGGCGTCGCGCACAGCGGCGGAAATTCGGCGAAAATCTGATCGAGGTCTTCGTCGCGCAAGCTCATGATTTCAATTAAGCGAGCAGCGGCGTACATGCCGTCATCAAAACCGTACCAACGATCTTTAATAAAGATATGGCCGGAGTATTCACCGCCCACCAGCGCGCCGGTTTCAATCACTTTTGCGCGCATAGGCGCATGCCCGGTTTTCCACATAATTGGCCGGCCGCCACTGCCGCTGATCACCGCATTGAGTTGACGTGAGCTCTTCACATCGAACACCACATCCGCACCGGGGTTGCGCGCCAAGATATCCTTGGCAAACAACATCAACAAGCGGTCGGGCCAAATGATTTGGCCCGTCGGCGTAACGACCGCTAAACGGTCGCCGTCGCCATCGAACGCCACGCCTAAATCCGCCTGCGTTTCTTGCACTTTGCGAATCAAATCCTGCAGGTTGGCTTCGACCGACGGGTCGGGGCCGTGATGGGGAAAGTTGCCGTCCAAATCGCAATATAAAGGTGTTACCCGACAGCCGAGTTCTTCAAATAGACGCGGCGCCACCTTGCCCGTTACGCCGCTGCCGGCATCCACGACTATATTGATGTCGCCAGCCAGCGCAATATCGGAAAAAATGGCTTCGACGTAGCGATCGATTACATCGACATTATCTTCCGTCCCAATACCCTGGCGGAAATTCTGTTTGAGAATGCGCGCGCGCACCGCTTTGATATCCTCTTCGGTACGCACCTGCCCTTTCATGACGACTTTGAAACCGTTGTAGGCCGCTGGGCTGTGACTCGCCGTCACTATGACGCCACTGGACGACTCCTCCAGAACTTCGGTGGCGAAATATAAAAGGGGCGTCGGCACGGTACCTATGTTGATGACTTTACAGCCGGTGCTCAACACCCCACGGATGAGATTCTCCACCAATATGGGGCTGTGAATTCGCGCATCGCGCGCGACAATTAATGCTTTTTCGCCCTGCTCTAAGGCTTCGCTGCCCAGCGCCTTACCGATTTGTAAGGCCAGGTCGTTGTTGACCTCGTCGGGCACCCGGCCGCGAATGTCATAACAGCGGAAGATATGATCCGGCACGCTGAGACTGGCGTCCGCAGCGGCAGCGTCGTCGGGCACATCGATATCCAGCACATCATCCTGCTTCTCATGGGCTTTGAGCCCGAGCAGATCCTCATCTTCTTTCAACAAACGTAAATCCAAAATATTGCGCCCGCTTCCATTGCCCTCACTGGGGGCAGCTCTTCCCATGCGCATATGGGTCTCTTGCAGCGCGAGCTGTTTGCGATAAATCTGCCGGCCAATCGCCAGCCCGAGCACAACGAATAAGGCGAGGGTCGCCAGCGACGCAACCACCCCCACAAGCAGCAAAAATGAGTAGTCGATCCGGGTCGATTCAAACAGTTTTTCCGATGCGGTGAACTCGACTTGCCACGGCGATTCGGGAACGCTGATAGGCGGCGCTTTGTAGATTGTCCCTTTGCCAAAGCTGCCCATTAAACGCGGGGCATTGTTGAATATCTGATAGATGCTGATCTTGCCGACCTCATCTAAGCCTTTGCGCATTTGCTTAAAGAGCTCCTCCATGGGCAAGGTCACCATAATCGTGCCCAGTACCGGCTTTTGCGGGTCCTGGGGCACTGGCACTACCACGTTGATCCGCCACCCGCCCCCTATGTCGAGGGCTTCGGGAATCACTTTTTCACGCCGCTCCGCTTTTTGGATGATCTCCACCTCGGCAAATCGCAGAGGTGGGTCGCCGTCAAGATCCACCTTGGCCTCGCCGGCGCGAAAAATTCGAATCGCCTGAGCATGGGGAAAGCTGTTGCGCAGGGCGCGGTCAATTTCCAGAAGGCCAACAGAGTCGGGATAGGTCAGTGCCGTCGCCAAGCTACTGCTCTTGGTAAAAAAGGCGAGCCGCTCGTATGCACCATGCATGTAATTGGCAACATTCGCCGCTGCCAGACGCGCATTGTGCTCGGCAAACGCCTCCATCTGGCGCTGGCGCTCCTGCACAACAAATTTTTGCCAGGCAACCAAACCGACCACGATATTGACGACCAAACCGAACAGCAGGCAAAGCGCCACGGCACTGGTGATGGGGGAGCGCGCCAGAAGATCGCGGATTTGCGCGAGCATTCTCCTTGTGAATGGCAGCTTCTTTTCGTTTTTATTGTTTTTCTTCAACTCTTTGGTAGAGGGTGAAGCCACACCTAGATCCTCATGATTTTTCGCTGTCAGGTCGAGCCAAGCGCGCTGCTATATCCTGTATCAATTGTCTCGCAAGCTGTTGCTTGCTCTGCTCCGGGTACGCGACCTCAGTCTGCGCATCCAACAGCCATACGGCGTTGCGATCGCTGTTAAAACCTATGGCTGGATTGGCCACATCGTTGGCGATGACCAAGTCCAATTGTTTGCGCTGCAACTTGCCGCGAGCATGGTGTAACACCTCCTCGGTCTCCGCAGCAAAGCCAACCATGAAGGGCCGCCGAGACAGCTGCGCCACTGCGGCAACCACATCCGGGTTCTTGACCAAGCGCAGCTGCAGTGTTTCATTAGCTTCTTTTTTTATTTTCTGGGGCGCAACTTGCTCCGGGGTGTAATCGGACACCGCCGCACAGCCGATGAATAAGTCGGCCCCTGCCGCCACCGCCAGTGCCTCTTGGTGCATCTGCTGGGCCGTTTCCACCGCAATCACTTTTACGCCTGCCGGCGCGCTGAGCGCGGTCGGACCACTGATCAAAATGGTGTTCGCGCCTTCTTCGCGCGCTGCTGCGGCCAGTGCATAACCCATTTTTCCCGAACTGTGGTTGGTAATGTAGCGCACCGGGTCGATCGGCTCGCGCGTGGGTCCGGCGGTGATCACCACGGTCTTGCCGACGAGCACACCAGTGCGCGTAAAGGCCTCCAACTCTTCGGCGATCTCGTGCGCCTCCAGCATTCGGCCCTGCCCTATGTCGCCGCACGCCTGGGCGCCCTCACCTGGGCCGAGCAGGCGAATACCGCGCGCGCGCAAAGTGTCGCAGTTCGCCCGCGTTGCGGGATTGTGCCACATTGCTTGGTTCATGGCCGGTGCCACCAAAATCGATGCATTTGTCGCTAAACACACTGTAGTCAACAAATCATTGGCCTGCCCCGTAACCAGGCGAGCCAGAAAGTTAGCACTGGCAGGCGCCACCACCAGCAGGTCCGCCCATTTGGCGAGCGCTATATGGCCCATCCCCGCTTCTGCCGCCGGATCGAGCAAATGGGTGTGCACTGGCTGCCCCGACAGGGCTTGAAAGGTCAGAGGAGCAACGAACGCCTGGGCACTGTCAGTCATCACGACTTTGACCTCAGCGCCTCGCTGACACAGTTGCCGCACCAGTTCCGCTGCTTTGTAAGCGGCGATACCACCGGTGACGCCCAGCACAATTTTTTTGTCGACCAATCCGGACATATCCGCACTCATGCAACGTAACAACTTAAACGTAACAACTTATAGAGGGTAGGAGCAGCCTAACTTCCGTGCTGCGGCTTGCTCCAAACAGCTCAGTACAATACCATTTTGCTCAGTTTCCGTCCCGATCGTCAGGTCGTCGGAAAAGGGATTTTCATCAGGAGCTTATCGTTAAAGGAGTAACGCTATATGGCAATCAAGCACTGGCCCGCCTGCGAACGCCCACGGGAAAAACTGCTCGCACGGGGGCCGTCCCACCTTACCGACGCGGAGCTACTCGCAATCTTTCTTCGCACCGGCTGTGCCGGCAAATCGGCGGTAGATTTAGCGCGCGATTTGCTTCGGCGTTTTGGCAGCCTGCGCGCACTGCTCGAAGCCGAGCAAGAAGAGTTCTGCAGCGCCCACGGCCTGGGAACCGCAAAGTTTGCCCAGCTGCAAGCGGTTCTGGAAATGGCCAAGCGCCACTTGGCCGAACAACTCACGCGCGAACACGTTTTCACCAATGTCGACAACGTACGCCGCTTCCTCACCGCGCAATTGCGCCACCAGCCTCACGAAGTGTTCGCGGCGCTGTTTCTCGACAACCAACACCGACTGCTGCATTACCAGGAGTTGTTTCACGGCACCATTGATGGCGCCAGCGTTTATCCTCGCGTCGTGGTAAAGCGCGTCCTACAAATCAATGCAGCGGCGGTTATCTTTGCCCACAATCATCCTTCGGGCGTCGCCGAGCCCAGCCAGGCGGATCGACATATCACCACGCAATTGCGCGATGCCCTGGCGCTGGTGGATGTCCGCGTGCTGGACCACTTTGTGGTGGGCGACGGAGAGATTACCTCGTTCGCAGAGCGCGGCTGGATCTAGATCTGCACATCCAGCGGTTGCCATAGCCTTAGGGTTCTGGTATAAAACGCGCCTCTTTTCGGCCGTCGACCGGTAATTCCGTCATATTTACCTCGGTGCAATGCGCGAAACCTCTGGGTTTGCCCTGCGAGTGGCCGAATCGCCCAATCATTCCGCAGACCACATTGGCGCTCGGATGGGGTCATGCCGGCGCTGCAGGCAGCGTCGATCAGCGATTACAGGTTTAATTTACGAGGCAGGACAATGTCTAGAGTATGTCAAGTTACCGGTAAAGGCCCGGTAACAGGAAACAATGTTTCCCACGCAAAAAATCACACCAAGCGCCGCTTTCTTCCCAACTTACACTCTCACCGTTTTTGGGTAGAGTCTGAAAAGCGCTTTGTAAGACTGCGCGTTTCCGCTAAAGGAATGCGCATTATCGATAAAAACGGGATCGACAGCGTATTGGCCGATCTGCGTAAACGCGGTCAAAAAGTTTAAGCCCCTAGCGGCGGGAGATTGAGTCATGAGAGAGAAAATTCGTCTGAATTCCAGCGCTGGCACCGGCCACTTTTACACGACCACTAAAAATAAGCGCACCATGCCGGAGAAAATGGAGATCAAAAAGTTTGATCCCGTCGTCCGCAAGCATGTGATCTACAAAGAAGGCAAGATCAAGTAAGCATTGCCCTGAGCAAAAAACCCGGCCCTGCCGGGTTTTTTTATGCCCGCACCTAGGGTCAGGTACAAATCCCCGCCTATACATCCCGCACACCTAAGGATCAGAAACAGAGCCGTCGGCGCGGGCACCCTCGCCCAGATCGTCCGTTGCTGTGATATTGGGAAATCAGCGAAAATCGTGGCAGCATTCTCTCCCCAGCCCACGCCTTGAGGAGCCCCAATTGCCAGAGCTGCCCGAAGTCGAAACCACCAAGCGCGGCATCGCCCCCCACATCCTCAACAAAGCCCTTAAGCGCATAGTTCTTCGCAACCACCAGTTGCGCTGGCCGGTGCCAGATGACATCCATGCTCTGGTGGGACAGAGGCTTGTGCGCCTCAACCGCCGCGGCAAATATCTATTGCTAGGGTTCGCCGAGGGCACGGCCCTGTGGCATTTGGGTATGTCGGGCAACCTGCGCATCGTAGAGGCCGACAGCCCTGCGGGCAAACACGACCACGTAGATTGGGTTTTTACCGATGGCACCACCTTGCGTTTCAATGATCCGCGCCGTTTTGGCGCTTTACTCTGGACCAAAGATGAGCCAGAAGCTCACCCTCTGTTGGCGCATTTAGGGCCAGAGCCTTTAAGCGATGACTTTGACGGGGATTATGTGTACCGCCAAACTCGCCGCAGTCAGCAAGGCATCAAAAGCTGGCTGATGAACTCACAGAACGTTGTCGGCGTTGGCAACATCTACGCGAATGAATCGCTGTTCGCCAGCGGCATTCACCCTCTCAAAGCGGCACAGCGCCTATCGCGGCCGAAATGTGCGCAACTCGCTACCGAGGTAAAAGCCATTCTCGCCAAAGCCATCACGCAGGGCGGCACCACACTGCGCGACTTTGTCGGAGGAGACGGCAAGCCGGGTTATTTTGCACAAGAGCTGAATGTTTATGGGCGGGGTCGTCAAGACTGTAAGAACTGCGGTAAACCTTTGACCGAAAAGCGTATCAACCAGCGAACGACGGTTTACTGCACCCAGTGTCAGACATAAAAAAACCCCAGTGGCCTTGGGGTGAACCACTGGGGTAACTATGTGTACGGAACTCTGCATGAGCAACCGCACACCGTAGGCAAAAAATTGGAGTTGAGGCGGCGAGCTAAGTTCAATCTTTGTTGGCGGCGCCGCAAATGCTCGGCAAAAAAAAAGCCCGGTTCGATAAACCGGGCCTCAAAGTTGTACCTTGGGATTACATCCATCAACAATTCACTAGGAGCATTACCTGGGTCTCTCGCTACAGTTACCAGGCACTAGTTATGACTAGGTCCTCGGGCCGAAGTTCATCGCGACTGATTTATTTTTCACCCGTCAGTGCGCTTCATCCCAGTTTGCCCCCGCGCCCACTTCAACAACCAGGGGGACACTCAGCGACATAGCGCCGGACATCAAGCGCACAATCTCTTCGCTAAACGTGTCCACGCTTTCGCTGTTGACTTCAAAAACCAGCTCGTCATGCACCTGCATAATCATGCGCGCGTCACAGCCGCCCGCTTGCAGCCACTGCTCCACCGCGATCATCGCCCGCTTGATGATGTCGGCTGCGGTACCCTGCATAGGCGCGTTAATCGCGGCACGCTCGGCCGCCTGGCGGCGCATTGCATTGCGATCATTAATGTCCGGCAGGTATAGCCGGCGGCCACCCAAGGTGCTGACATATCCCTGCGCCGCCGCCTTTTTGCGAGTGTCTTCCATATAGCGCTTAACGCCTGGGTAGCGCTCGAAATACAAGTCGATGTATTGCTGCGCCTCGCTGCGACTAATGTGCAGCTGGCGAGCCAAACCAAACGCCGACATACCGTAAATTAAACCAAAGTTGATGGCTTTAGCGCTGCGTCGCTGATCGGCGGACACCTCATCCAGCGACACCCCAAAAACCTCCGCTGCCGTGGCTCTGTGCACATCCAAGTTAGCGCCAAAGGCTTGCAAGAGCCCTTGGTCGCCAGACAGGTGGGCCATGATGCGCAGCTCAATTTGCGAATAGTCCGCCGCGACTATGCGATAGCCTTCCGGCGCGATAAACGCTTGACGAATACGCCGCCCCTCCTCCGTGCGTATCGGAATATTTTGCAAGTTGGGATCCGCCGAGGATAAGCGCCCCGTCGCCGCCACCGCTTGGTGGTAGGAGGTGTGGACGCGCCCGGTACGGGGATTGATCATCTGCGGCAACTTGTCGGTATAAGTGGATTTGAGTTTTGCCAAACTGCGGTACTCGAGGAGCACTTTAGGCAGCTCGTAATCGTGAGCCAGCTCTTGCAGCACCTCTTCGGCGGTCGACGGAACCCCCGTAGCGGTTTTTTTACCCACGGGAATGCCCTGCTCGGTAAATAAAATCTGCGCCAACTGCTTCGGTGAAGACAAGTTGAATTCCTTGCCCGCCAGGGCATAGGCTTTTTGTTGTAGCGCGCTAATCTGCTGACCTAACTCTTCGCTGTGCTTCGCCAGTACTGCGGCGTCCACCAGTGCACCTGTATGCTCGATTCGGCTCAGCACCCCCAACAGCGGCAGCTCGACTTCTTCGTAAAGCTTCAGCAATTCCGCTTCACCGGCGAGGCGGGGCCACAACACCTGATGCAAACGCAGCGTAATGTCGGCGTCTTCCGCCGCATAGGGCGCCGCTTGATCCAGCTCGATTTGATTAAAGGTCAACTGGCGGGCGCCCTTGCCGGCGATCTCTTCGAAGGCGATCGTTTTGTGTTGCAAGTGGGTGTTGGCAAGCGTGTCCATATCGTGGCGGCCGAGGGAGTTGAGCACGTAGGATTCCAGCATGGTATCGAAGGCAATGCCGTCCAGCTCCACCCCGTGATTGCGCAGCACATGGGAATCGTATTTGAGATTTTGCCCGAGCTTTTTGTAGTCGGTACTCTCAAGTAAAGGCTTCAGCGCGCCCAACACTTGCGCTTCCGACAGCTGGGTCGGCGCCCCTAAATAGTCGTGACCAAAGGGAACATAGGCCGCCACGCCGGGCTCCACTGCAAAAGAGACGCCGACGACCCGCGCCTGCATATAGTCGAGCGAGGTAGTTTCCGTATCGAAAGCGAAATACTCCGCAGCTTTTAGTCGCGCCAGCCAGGCATCGAGCTCCGCCTCGGTAAAAATCACCTGATAATCGACCGACTCAGGCGGCGTCGGTTGTGCCGGCTCATCCGCCGCCACCACACTGCCCTCTTCCAGCTCTGCCACCCAACCTTTAAATTCCAACTCTTGATAAAGCGCCAGAAGTGCAGGCTTGTCCACCTCCCCTGGCACCAGACCGTCCAAATCCAACTCCAACGGCACATCGGTTTTGATGGTGGCGAGACGATAAGATAAAAAAGCCTGATCTTTATGGGCTTCCAGTTTGGCCGCCAGCGACTTAGCGCCGCGAACACCCAAGTGCGCCACTCGATCCAAATTTGCAAAAATCGCTTCCAAGTTACCGATACCTTGCAGCAACGCCAAAGCGGTCTTCTCGCCCACCCCAGGGACACCGGGAATGTTGTCCACCTTATCGCCGGTGAGCGCGAGATAGTCGATGATTAGCTCCGGCGGCAAACCAAACTTTTCGATGACCCCCTCGCGACCCATCACGGTGTTGGTCATGGTGTTCACCAAAGTCACGTGGTCGCACACCAACTGGGCCATATCTTTATCCCCGGTGGAAACCACCACATCGCGCTTTTGCTCCTTCGCTTGCTGCGCAAAAGTGCCGATAACATCGTCCGCCTCTACACCTTCAACCACCAGTAACGGAATGCCCATGGCGCGAATGATTTGGTGGATGGGTTCTACCTGGGGTCGCAATTCGTCGGGCATGGGTGGCCGATGGGCTTTGTAATCGGCGTAGAGGTCGTCACGGAAGGTTTTGCCCTTTGCATCAAACACGACAGCCAGGGGGCTGTTGGGATAATCCTTTGCCAGTCGCCGCACCATATTGATCACGCCTTTTACGGCGCCCGTCGGCATGCCTTTGCTATTGGCTAACGGAGGCAGCGCGTGAAACGCTCTGTAAAGATAGGACGAGCCGTCGACAAGAACTAAAGGTGGGGCCTGGGTCATGACAATACCTAGTTACCGGTGGGATCTGAGCGAGGCGGCAGCATAACGCATCTGCGACTGCTTTTTTAATTGAGCCTTTTGGGTTTCCACCTAGCCAAGTTCCCCACAGGAAAACCCGGGTCTCTTGCGTCGACATCGCCAAAGTGGCGTTACCCACATTTGTTACCGCCTCTCAATTTCGAGAGAGAAAATTTATTTCGATAAAAATCAACAACATAACACAACTTTTGACAGTTAATCAAAATTTGTGCTTGCTTTGCGGTGACCATGTGTTACCATTTGTAACGCTAGGTAACACAATACCTGCACGACATGTCGACCACCCTTAATCGGCATTCGGTATCCAACCACCTTTAATAGAGGACCACATATGAACAAGCTTGGTTTTCTGCTGCTAGCCGCTTTTGCGTCCAACGGCGCTCTGGCCAGCGAGGTTGGTGCCCCATTTCCACAATTAGCAAACACCACCGCCGTTCTGGCCGTTGCAATTGCGGAGACTGGCGCCAGCTCCAGTCTGGCTGTTGAGCCTAGAGAAGACGTTAAAGAGGCAGCTCAGCATGCTCCGTTGCACACTTATACAGAAAGCGCTCTTGAAGAAATGACCGTAAATTTGGAACAACGAATTCTCGAGGATTTAGCAAGCCGCTACGCAGTGCGCTAAATCTTTTACTTCTCCCGACAGAGCAGTAGATGCATCTTCCCTAGAACGCCTCATATTGAATGAGCGTATTTTTAGCCCCTCCGGTTCGCTGGTATGGGGCTTTTTTTTGCTGCTAGACTGGCTGCCCAACCGAATATTTGCGCGGCCATGTTGCGATATCTCAATTACTCACTCCGCTTCTGCGTTTATTTGTCCGTCGTTCTACTTGGCAGCTTTGTTGAACGCAGCTTCGCTGCGCTCGACGACTTGCCGTTGATCGGGGAAAAATTTCCGTTAACCGTCTCAATCCCCGACAACAAAGCACTCGCTAAGGCGCTGGAAGAGGCGCTCAAAATACAAAGAAAGGAAAGTGCGACCTTCAAAGAGATCAACCGATTAAGGCGCGCCGGCCGATTCGATCGAGATATTATCCTCCGCTGGTTGCGCTCGGAGGGCTATTTTGCCGCGAGCCTTAATACGCGCTACGAAGGTGGCAGAATTTACCATCAGGTTTCCCCTGGGCCGCGCTATCTGATCGAGTCCTTAACACTTAACTTCCCAGAAACCATTGCTGCACCGCCACTTAACCAGCTCCCGATAAAACAGGGAGGGCCCTTGCGCGCCCAAGACGTTTTGGCTGGGCAGGATGCGATTCGCACTCACGTTGTCGACAATGAGTGCCTCTACGAGATCAACGTGGATTACGACGCAGAGGTCAATCACGGCACCCATCAAGCCTTTGTTACTTATACTCTCGCCCCCAGCCCACAAGTGGTGTTTGGCGCGTCCGACATAGCCGGCCTGTCCTCTATAGAGGCGGATTACCTGCAAAATTACCTAATGTTTCAGGAAGGTGACTGCTTTAAGCGCCGCCAAATCGAACTCACACGACTCGCGCTGCTGCAGACCAACCTATTGACGCGTGTGGATATCACCATTGGCCAACCGGTCGATGGGGTAGTGCCTTTGGATTTCGATTTGTCCGAACGCCATCACCGCACCTTAAAGGCCGGCCTGAGCTACGACAGCAACATAGGCCCCGGGGTGACCTTGGGCTGGGAGCATCGCAACCTTCTGCACCGCGGCGAAAAATTGGATGCCCAGGCCAAAGTGTCGGAAATCAAACGCGAGATCACCGGCGAGTTGACCGTTCCACACTTTCGCCGCAAGGGTCAGACCCTCTTTTTGCACAGCAATCTTACCCACGAAATTCCAGATGCCTATGAGTCGACCGCAGGCGAGATTGGCATTTCTCTTACGCGAGAGCTCAAACAACACTGGGCGGCCAGTGTTGGCACCACCTTGGAGTTCAGCCGCGTGATCGAAAACGAACAGAAAGACGACTTCAGTTTGTTGTCTTTTCCTCTGAGGCTCGATTTTATTCGGACCAACGATTTGCTCGACCCACGCTACGGCTGGGCATTTGGCATTCAAACTCGGCCATTTGTCGATCTCTATAACACGGGCACACGTTTTGTGAAGACCACGTTTGTATCAAGTGTCTACCTGACGGAAAGCGATTGGTGGGGACAACCCACTTTGGCGTTGCGCGCCGCAACCGGCACCATCAACGGGGAGGATCTGCGCGCAATACCGGCAGCTCATCGCTACTACGTGGGTGGTGGCGGGTCGGTGCGCGGTTACGCCTACCAGTCCGTCGGCGAATTAACAGAAAATGAGCCCAATGGTGGCCTGTCCTTTGGCGAAACCTCCGTTGAGCTACGGCTAAGGCTCACAGAGAGTTGGGGGATGGTGCTGTTCGCCGATGGCGGCTATGCCTATCCGGGCGAGAGTCCGGGGTTTGGCGAAAATTTTCTCTGGGGTGCGGGTATAGGCGTACGCTACTTCACCTCCTTCGCACCCATTCGTTTGGATCTCGCTGCGCCTTTGAATAAGCGCAACCAAGCAGAGGATGGCATTCAAGATGACAGTGTTCAGGTATACATCAGCATAGGTCAGGCGTTTTGATGAAAGCCGCTCGTGTCGTGAAGTGGGTTGCCCTGGGACTGCTGATTGTGATCAGCAGTTTGGTTCTGGTGGTGGGCGGGCTTATAGGGACTGAGAGTGGGCGCCTTTGGCTGGTCGATCAGGCCACTCGCTTTGCCAGCCAGGCGGGTGTGACTTTGACAATACAAAATCTGCAGACCCCCAGGCTCGGTATTTGGCGCGGCACAGAACTGCGGGTGTTACGCGGCCAACAACTCTTGGTGGAGGTGCAGCAGTTCGAGCTAATCTGGCGGCCCTCCGCGCTGTTCGATCGTCAGCTCGCGATTGAGCGTTTAGCCGCTGCCCGGCTTGCCTACTATCACGCGCCCTCCCCGAGCGCTCCCGAACCAGCAGAGCCAGAACCCAGCGAAGGCCTCCGCTCGCCGCCGCTACGTATCCTGGTGGACGACTTGCGGATCGACCAAATTTCTCTGCATCAGCTCACCGAGCAACCACTGCCGGAATATCGCCTTAGCGGTAGCCTCGATGCGTTTGGCCCGACCTATCCTTTGCAATTGCAGTTGGAGCTCGCCTCTCTGCAACAGGGCGACCTGCTGTTACGGATCAACTCGCATGTGCTTTCGCAACGCTCAGTCCGCCTTGAGGGGCAGTTTCACGAACGCGCCGGCGGTCTGCTCGGCAGCTTGGCGCGCTGGCCCGCCGACCAGACACTGGAGGCGCAATTCGTGCTTACCTTGGAGCAGAGCGACTCGCTACTATCGGTCGCCCTCGACACGCTGAAACTGCCGCTGTCCGGGCAAGCTCTGCAGGCTCAAGGCAACATCAGCTATGCCAGTGACAGCCAAACCCTGACGGTTCATGAATTACTGCTGCTGACAGGCGACGCCCATCAGAAACTGCGGGGAGGCTACGGACCCGAGGACTTGTGGGCGGAACTGGATCTGGACCACTTTCCCCTGGAACTCTTGCGGCCTTGGGTGACGGACCTCCAAGGCGGCAGCCTCAGCGGCACTGCGGCAATCCGCTGGCCGCATCAAGAAGAAGGACGCTGGCCCGACGCGACCTTGGATACCGACATTCGAGTCACTTATCTCGAACAGACACTGACTGCGAGCCTCAAAGGCCGCCTAGAGGATAAGTTGATCACCCTGCAGCCCAGCAGGGCGCGGCTGCAGCAGACTGAGCTAACTGCCAGTGGCGTGCTCGATCTTGAAGGCAGCGGCAGCGACTTGCAGGGCACCCTCGCCCGCCTGGATACCCGTATCCTGGAGGCTTGGTCGATTCCCCTGCCCGACGGCTTAACCGCACAAGCGCCGCTCACCCACTTTGCCTTGCGGGGCTCGCTACAAAAACCTCGCGCTAAGGTCGACACCCAGGTAGAGGGGCGCTATAAGGAGCGCGAGTTTTCCCTAACACTCGCCGCGGAGGGTTCCGCCGAGTCGGCGACCTTTTCCAAAGCGCGATTGGTCAGCGGTGATAGCGAAGTGCAGTTGGGCGGTCGACTGGATTGGACCGGCAACTCCACCGATCTTCAGGTAACCATGGAGAACCTGACCCACGAGCTGCTGCAGCTTGCACCCGAAAACCTAATAGAAGCCGTGCCCAAGGAACTGAGCTTCGCCGCCTCCGGCGCCTTTCAGGTCTCGGGGCCATTGCTGAAGCCGCAGGTCGTGATTCAAGCGCTGGTGACCGGTGCCTATGAACTCCCCGCCGAAACCCTGCCCTATCGTTTGACCCTGGATGGCCACGTCCAGGTAGGCAGCTTGCAAGAACTCCGCTTAGGGGTGCAAAAACTCGAGCTGCAAGTATTCGACACACCGACTTTGACCCTCGACGGCAACTACGAACCCAGCGGTATGGACCTGCACTTGCGCATGAGCAGTCTGCCCACGCGGATGCTGGCCGCGCTCGGCTGGCACCAAGTGGATGGTGAAGCTGAGGCTGACATTCAGATACAGGGCTCCCTGCAACAGCCGCTTATCCACGGCTTCCTGGAATACCGCGACCAACTCGGGGGGCGCGGCAACCGTGTCCCGGTGGCGCTGCGCGCAGATCTCGCGACCGAAGGAGAGGACTTTCGAGTGGAGACAAATGTCCGATACAACCAGGAGTCCGCCGGCAATTTAACCCTTTCTCTGCCACTCGGCCTCTACCTGGAACCCCAAGGCCAACAGGACTTGCCGCTGCACTTGGACATCCAAGGCATGTGGGATCTGCGCTTTTTAAGACTGTTTATCGACCCGGTGGACCACCGCTTTGACGGCAGATTGATCGCTGACTTAAATGTGCGCGGCAGCGCGCAAAAGCCCGCCTTTATCGGCGAGCTAAAATTGACCGAGGGGGTCTACAACAATTCTGTTACCGGCACGCAATTAGAAGAGATAACCCTCACCCTGCAAGGCAGTGGGCAAAGTTTATTGGTCAGAGACAGCCGCGCCCGCGTGGGCGACGATGGCGTGCTCAGTTTGAACGGAGCCATCCACTGGGAGGAGCAGCGGCGGCAAGAGCCCGATGCCATCAGCCTGACGCTGGAGGCCCGCAATGCGATGATTCTGCACCGCCAGGATCTCCAGGGAGAAATTCAGGGACAGCTCAAAGTCGAGGGGAGCTTTGCCGAACTGTGGGTGAGCGGCGAAATGGAAATCACGCCGCTAAATGCGAGCGTGGAGTCCGCTATGTCGACCTCCATTCCGGAGATTAAGGTGACAGAGGTGAGCGCCGAAAAGCCCGCGTCCAGCAGCTCTTCGCTGCCGATTATTCATTTGGATATCACCTTGATCGCCGACCGCCAAGCGTATCTGCGCGGCCGCGGCCTGGATACCGAGCTGGGCGGCCGCATTCAGATTCAAGGCACGGCAACCGACCCGCAATATCAAGGCATATTCACCACGCGCCGAGGCCGGATCGAATTGTTCGGTAAACGCTTCGTCCTGCAAAACGGCGAGGTGCGCTTTAACAACGACGGGGTTATTTTGCGCATTCCGGCGATTTATACCACCTCCGATATCGAAATTCGCGCAGAGCTTTACGGCACCGCGGACAGTCCACAACTCAAGCTCTCGTCAATTCCTTCGCGCCCACAAGATGAAATACTGGCGCTGCTAATCTTCGATAAACCCATCGATCAGATCACCGCGTTCGAGGCCATTCGCCTCGCCGCCGCCGTGCGCACATTAAGCAGCGGCGGCGGCTTCGACCCGGTTGACAGCGCGCGCCAAATGCTGGGCGTGGACGCCCTCACCATCGACAACACCGATACCGAAAGCGGCTCGGGGCTCAGCGTCGGTGTCGGCAAATACTTGAGCGAGAAAGTTTATTTAGAACTGAAGCGCACACCCAATCCGACACAACCTTGGCAGGGCTCTGTGCAAGTCGAACTCACACCAAAACTGACGCTGCAAAGTGGTACCAGTGAAAATGGCGGCGGCGGAGCGGAATTATTGTGGAAGAGGGATTATTGAGGTGATAAGCGCGGAAATGGCGAGGCCACTCCCGCGCTTTCGTTTGGCATTTAACCACCAAACAAACGCGTCAATTAGAAGCTATAAGCAACACCAACGGAGAAACCGGCCAGCTCCGCAGCATCCTTGTCGAAATAGCTGATGTATTCAGCATTGATTTTCAGCGTCTCGGTGATTTTAAAGTCGGCACCAATACCATATGAAAGATCTGATTCTGAATTGGAGCCACTGATACGCTCACCCAAAATTTCAGAAGAATAAGATACTTTCCCTTTGGTGAAGCCGAGAATCGCGTAGGGGTAAAATACCTCTGTTACCGGGAGACCACCGCGGACGTAAACCCCGTAGTAATTATCAAGCTCAGACTTTATGCCGCCGGCAGTATCATCGCCAATGCCCAAGCCAAGTCGCGCTTCAGCCGAGATGTTTTCATTGAAGAAAGCACCAAACCGACCGTATACGGCGTTATAGCTGAGCGCATCCGCATCCAGCACGGCGACACCGCCACCGGCGTAAAAATCTAATTCTGCAGCGGTGGCCGTCACAGAGGCAGAAACAATAGAGGCTGCCAGAATAGATTTAAATACTGTAGTTCTAGTTAACATGAACATTTCCTTCATCAGTTTCCCAAAATAAAGTTGGCGCAGCGGTCGATACTGCGCGCGGCAAACTACCAATAAATAAACAAGCCGGCAATTAAAATCTTACGAAAATATTAATTCGCGACAAAAGATGTGCACGTCTCGAAAGCGACGGCAATATGCCTGAGCAAATCGGCGAAGGTTTGTAATTCGGGATCCAGTGCCAGGCCGTCGGCCACCACTAACGGCAGACCGAGACGCTGCGCCAAGCGTCGCTCTTGGCTGCCTTTTTTCTCGGCCATCAGGCAGTGCGCGCCGCGCGCCTGGGCTTGCAGCTGATGCAATCCCTTGGCACTTAATTGTTGCTCCGAGGATTGATTGACCGCCGCCAACTGATGCAGCGCAAAGGCATCGACAAAATGACCATAGGCGTCGTGATACGCAATAAAGCCGCGCTGCCGATGATTCGCCAGCCGCTGCTGAATATCGCGTTGCAATTGACTTAATTCCGCCGTTTGCTGCTGGAGACGCTGCTGTAATCGCTCTTCCCACTGCGGTCTTTTTTCCGCAATTTTTGCCGCGAGCGCGGTTTGCAGCTCGATGGCGTTGGCGGGGTTCAGCCATAAATGCATATCCCGGCCGCTGTGGTGGTGATCATGATGATGTTCATTGTGAGAGTGGTGATCCGCCTCCGCTGGCCAATGCAGGCCGGGCAACACGCCCAATTCGAGCTGTGCTTCGGGGCGATTGCGCAGCGGCTTGTCGAGGAAACTTTCGAAGTCCGGCCCTAGCCATACCACCAAGTCGGCCGCTGCCAGTCGCTGCCGGTCGGACACTCGCATAGCCCAGTTATGGGGGTCGGCACTGGCGGGCAACAGGGTTTGAACCTCAACTGGCAGCCCCGCCACCAGATCATTTACCAGCAGCGCCAAAGGTCGGATGCTGTTCAGGACCGTGAGCTTCTCATTGGACTCGCCCCAAGCGGGTTGCAGAGAGAAAAAAAGACAGAGCGCCAGCAAGCGCCGCAAGAAGTTCGACATAAAAGACCAGTTCACGAAGCCGGAATGGCTTCAATCAGAGTAAAATGGGCGAAAGTTATAACATATCATCCCCAAATTTCCAGCATCGGTATTTGCTCTATGGGCCTTTCGTCGGACCAACCTTTAATTATCTGCGAAAACGTCGGGTGGCGGCGCAATGGTATGGAAGTACTGCAGGATGTGTCTTTCCGCATTGCACCGCGCGAAATCGTGACATTGATCGGCCCCAATGGGGCCGGCAAAACCTCTCTGGTCAATCTGGTTATAGGACAGGCTATGCCCACCAGCGGCCAAGTGATACGCCGGCCAAAGTTGCGCCTGGGCTATATGCCGCAACACTTGCGCTTCGATAGCGGTCTGCCGCTCACGGTCGAACGCTTCCTGCAACTTGCCACTACTGAATGCAAAACACTCGCACATTACGCAGATCGACTGGGCATCTCCACCCTGTTGGGACAGCAGCTGCAAGATCTTTCCGGCGGCGAGTTACAGCGGGTACTGCTTACCCGCGCAGTGCTGCGAAAACCCGAACTCCTGGTGCTCGACGAACCCACGCAAGGGGTGGACGTGCTCGGCCAGGCGGAACTCTATCGCCACATCTCTGAGCTGCGTGACGAACTCGGCTGTGGGGTATTGATGGTGTCTCACGACCTGCACTTGGTGATGGCTAAAACCGACACCGTTATCTGCTTAAACCGCCATATCTGCTGCCACGGGGAACCGGAAAGCGTGGCGCGGCACCCCGAATACCTGCAACTGTTCGGCAAGCAAGCCGCTGAGGACATCGCCATTTACACCCACCACCACGACCACGAACATAACTTCCACGGCGATGTCGTCACCGACGCCGATCACCCTCACGATCACTCAAAGTGTCATCACTCATGATTCCGGACTTTATGCTCTATGCCGTGCTGGCAGGTACCGGGGTGGCTCTGGTTGCAGGCCCGCTGGGCGCTTTCGTGGTCTGGCGGCGCATGGCCTATTTCGGCGATACCCTCGCCCACTCCGCACTGCTCGGGGTGGCATTGGGCGTGTTGCTAGAGGTTCATCCGCTGCTCGCCGTGATCGTCAGCAGCTTAGTGTTAGCGGCGGTGTTGGTAGGCTTACAAACGCAAAAGTTGTTGGCCGACGACACTTTGTTGGGCATCTTGTCACATTCGACCCTCGCCCTGGGGTTGGTATGCGCCAGCGTGTTGGCCGATACCCGCATCGACCTCTGGGGCCTGTTATTTGGCGATCTGCTAACCACCAACCGCACGGACCTCATGGTGATTTACGGTGCGGCAGCGCTGGTGCTTGGTCTCCTTTGGCGTTACTGGCGGCCCTTGATTCTGGCAACTTTGGATGAACCTCTGGCACAAGTAGAGGGCGTGCCGGTGGTGCGTCTGCGCCTGTTGCTCATGGGTTTGATTGCACTGGTGGTCGCCCTCGCGCTGAAAGTGGTGGGAGTGCTTTTGATCACCTCGTTATTGATTATCCCCGCCGCCACCAGCCGCCGCTTCAGTCGCTCGCCGGAGGCTATGGCCATAGGCGCGTCCGTCTTGGGGACGGGGGCGGTCTGCGGCGGTCTCGCGCTGTCTTACTGCCTGGACACTCCCGCTGGCCCCAGCATAGTGCTGGCCGCCAGTAGTTTTTTTGCGCTCAGTTTGCTGCTGCCGCGACCTAACTAATCAAGGCACGGATGCGCCATTGGACGCCTCCCAAATGCAGTACCACTGCTCGCGGCTCAGTTGCAGCGACAACCCTTTAACCGCATCCATCACTCGCGCCAATTTGCTGGTTCCCAACAACGGCAAAGGCTGGCATGGCAGCGCTAGTACCCACGCGTACACCACCTGCTCGAGCGTCTCGGCCCCGGTTTCCTCCCGCACTTGTTGCAGTGCCGCTAAGAGTCGCTGCCCCTTGTCATCGGTGGGGTTGAGCAGCTGACCGCCCGCCAAGCACGACCACAGCATAGGCCGCACGCCATAGCCCGCACACTGTTCTAGCACACCGCTATCCAAAGCCTGCATATGGTACGGAGACAGCTCGATTTGGTTGGTCACCAAGCCGTCGCTCCACACGCCTTGCAACAGCTCGAACTGCGCGGGCGAGAAGTTGGAGACACCAAAATAGCGCACCTTACCTTGCGCTTTCAGTCGGCTGAAGGCTTCGGCTACCTCGTGGACATCCATTAGATAATCCGGGCGATGCAACAGCAGTACATCGATATAGTCGGTGCCCAAATCTCGCAACGACGCCTCGGCTGACTCGATGATGGCGATGCCGCTCAAGTCGTAGTGATTGGTGTTGGCGGCGCCCAAAGGACCGAATCCGGCGGGGCGAATGCCGCACTTAGTGACAATTTCCATGCGCTGACGCAACTCTGGCTGCAGTGCCAAAGCCGCGCCGAACGGGGCTTCGCTGCGGTACACCATGGCGTGATCCATGGTGGTGATCCCCACATCCAAGAGCGCCTGAATAAAGCCCAAAAGCTCCTTTGGGCTCATGCCCCAATGCTGTAGTCGCCAAAACCCGGCGACCAACTGTGAGACTTCCAAACCGTGAGGGCTGAGAGGGGCTCGTGATATGGTCATAAGGACTCCAAAAAGTCATGGATTGTAACCGTCTCTCGGCGATCGTGCAGCCTACTCTCGGCTCAGCCACTGACCGGCAATCGGCGGAAAAACACCCTGGCCGATTTGCAAACGAAAAGGCTCAGAGACGATTTGATTACCGTCGTTACGTTGAATGACGAAGTGCAAATGAGGACCGGTGGAATAACCGGACGTCCCCGCACTGGCCAACAGATCCCCCGCCTTGACGCGATCCCCTACTTTAACCACGGCGCTGCCCAGCAGAATATGGGCGTAGACGCCGAAGGTATGATCGCTGTGCAGCACCCGCACATAGTTGGCTTTGTCCAAAAAGAAGCGGTCGACACCGCCCATGTGGTAATCATCCTTCACGCCGACCACCAGCCCATCCCGCGCCGCATGTATGCCATCGCCCACTTGCATAACGATATCCATCGCGTAGCGCGAGGGCTCCTGCTGGTGGGAAAAAGGGCCATTGAAACTCTGACTGATGCGGAAGCGGCCACGGGGAGGAATCGGCGGCTGAATCGGTCGGCGGTCACCGCGAGCGATCGCGCGCCCCATGATAAAGCGATATTCGTAGCCCTCCGCCCACTCCATCGGCCGATTATTCTGCAGCACCGGAGTCTCGCTTTGGGGGTTCACGGTCCACACATGAAGGCGAGTATCCTGCGCGCGGATCTCGAACTGAACGGGCGCCAGCCAAGGGTTGATCGCCACCAGCTCCTGACCTCCATCGTCGCGCGCGGCAAATCTCAGCAGCGGTTCGGCTGGCGCAGGCGTCGCCGTTGCCACCACCAGGGTTTCATGCGGCTGAGTTGGCTTGCGGTCAGTAAAGTGCCAACGCCCCTGCTCATCCTGGTAGCGGTACACGGTGTTAGCGGCGGCACTTACCGCTACCAACACCAGCAGAAGCAGGAGCGCGCGCACGGCTTAATGGGCGAATTGCGTGACTATGGACTGGTAGGTGGTTTTGAGCTGACCCAGCTGAAACGGCGGCTTGAAAATGCCGTGGTAATGGCCGTACGGATTGATGAGCACCAAGTGCGACGAATGATCAACCGTGTAGTTGGCGTCGTCGAGCATCACTTTGGTAAAAGCGACATTGAGCTGATCAGATAAGGTTTTGACGGGCAGAAACTCGCCGGTAACGCCAATAAATGTCGGGTCGAAATGACCTACATAGGTGGCCAATTTTTCCGGTGTGTCGCGGCCAGGATCAACACTCAACAGAATGACCTGGGTCTTATCCCGAATGTCGTCATCCAGCTTTTTATACCATTGGGACAAAGTTGCTAGCGTTGTCGGGCAAATGTCGGGGCAGGTGGTAAACCCGAAAAACATCAGCGTCCACTTCCCCTGTAACTGCTCCAAGGTAAAGTCTTCACCGCGGTGATCGACCAATTGGAATGGCGGAATGATTCGCGGCTTTTCAAACACTACGGCACCGTTAAGCGCCAACTCTTCCGGCGACATAATTCGCGGCGACAGGAACTTGTTTAAGAACAGCACTATTACCAGCGCAATAAAACCGAGCACCACCGCGACGGTGCGCAAAACCCTACGACGCAGCTCAGCGTCAGGAGCCGGAGCAGACATTAGAACCCCACCATAAAGCCAGTAACAGGAAAGGTGTAATGGTCGATTAGCATCAGACCAAACAAGAGCATCAAATACACGATGGAATAGCGAAAAGTCGCCATGCCCATGTTGGGTTTGGATGACACCAGCATCATCACGGCATAACCGATAAAAATTACTCCCAGAACCAGAGCGCCCGTCAGGTAAATCAAATGCAACATACCGGTGGCGAAGGGCAACAGGCTGACCGCCAGGAGAACGAAGGTATATAGCAGTATGTGGATTTTGGTGTAGTGCTCACCATGGGTGACCGGCAACATCGGAATCTCGGCGTTGGCGTATTCTTTTTTGCGATGTACAGCGAGCGCCCAAAAATGTGGCGGAGTCCAGGCAAAAATAATCAGCACCAGTAACAGCGCATGGCCGTCGAGCGTTCCGGTCACAGCCGTCCAGCCCAGCAGCGGCGGTGCCGCTCCCGCCAGGCCACCGATAACAATGTTCTGCGGCGTGGCGCGCTTGAGAAACAAGGTGTAAACCACCGCGTATCCCAGTAGCGAGGCCAGGGTGAGCCAAGCGGTTAAGGCGTTAATAAACAGCAAGAGTATGGCCATGCCCAAGCCGCCGATGGCGAAGGCAAAGATCATGGCATTTAGCGGCGCCACTCGGCCTTTGGCGATGGGTCGGTTGAAGGTGCGCGCCATTTTCTGGTCGACGTGGCGGTCGACAAAATGGTTCACCACAGCTGCCGATCCCGCACACAGTGCTATGCCGAGGTTACCCAGCACCAGCACCTGCAGAGGCACTGCTCCTGGAACCGCCAAGAGCATGCCGATCAACGAGGTAAGGATCATCAGCGCCACGACATTGGGTTTGCAGAGCTCCAGGTAGTCTTTCCACAGCGCGTGCTGGCTTTGCTTATCAACGATCACGTCAGACATGTGTTTTCTCCCCGCTTCGGCGCAGGCCGTAATTTAGCGTCACTAGCACCAACAACAGCACCAGACCAAATGCATTGTGCGCCACTGCCACTGGCAACGGCAGTACCCAATAGACATTGCTGAGCCCCAAAGCGATTTGGGTTACCAGCGCCGCCAAAAGTACCAGGGTCATGCGCCGACTCCAACCATCACGTGAGAGCCACAGACGAATCGCCAACGATAACAACAGAACCGTAACTACCACAGCGCCCAAACGATGGGTGAGGTGGATCGCGGTGCGGGCATGATTGTCCAGCAATCCCCCCAGATAGTTGGGGCCGACATGCTGAAAAATATTAAAACCTTGCAGAAAATCCGCCGGCGGCCACCAAACCCCGTGACATGTCGGCAGATCCGCGCAAGCAATGGCCGCATAATTGGCACTGGTCCAACCGCCGAGGGCAATCTGAAGAATGACGGCCGCCAGCCCAACCGCTGCCAGAGCCCGCACACCGGGCGAGGCTGTCGCAGCAAACCGCCAACGGCTGAGGCGCAACCCCATCAGCCAGAGGCAGCTGGCGGTCGCAAAGCCACCGAGCAAATGCGCCGTTACTACCTGCGGCCACAGTTTAAGTGTCACCGTCCACATCCCGAAGGCGCCCTGCAAAATCACCAGTCCCACCAAAAACAACGATAAGCGAACGGGCAATTTCTCCTCATTTCGACCGCGCCAAACCATCGCCGCTATGGCAAAAATCACCAGGCCCAGCGCCCCGGCAAAATACCGATGAACCATTTCTGGCCAAGTTTTATCGTGCTCCACCGGCGTCTCTGGGAAGCGGGCTTCCGCAGCGGCCACATCTTCCGCCGTCTTGGGCCAGGTCAAATGACCATAGCAACCGGGCCAATCGGGGCAGCCTAACCCTGCGTCGCTCAAGCGCGTAAAGGCACCGAGGATTACCACCACCATCGCCAGCGCAACAGCACAGAAACTCAAGACAAAGAGCGATTGGCGCCGACTGCGGGTATTGGTGGATGTCATGGTCGAAGATTGATGGACAGAGAACATGGGCACCTCGTCTGAATTCGCTCAGCCGCCGGGGCTGTAGCGCAGCACTCGTTTCAAATCTTTGAGTAACTGATTGCCATCGTGATTGGGGGTGTAAAACATCATGGCAAACCCGACCTGGTCCACCAGCAGATAGTAGTGTTCTGTCGCCAAATCATCCGGCACACCACTGCCGCTCAACCACTCGCGCCACGCCTCAGGGGAGACGGAAAACTGCCGCAGGCCGGGTTGCTCCGCTTCGATCTGCTGTAAAAAATCTGCGCCTTGGGCGCCGCCGATATTGACGGCAAACCGCTCCACTCGATCGCTTTTATCCCCCAGGCGGATGTGCACTTGACGGGTGATGTAGAAGTTGTTTTGGCAAGCTTGATTACACTCTGGTGGCACGGGAATAAGCAGACGCCATTTTAGCTTGTGGTTGTCCTCGGGAATATCGCCCTCAGCCTCCGCCAAAAGACTCGCGATTTCTTTGGCCGGAGACAGTAACTCCCCTTCGTTCACCGTATCATCGGGTACGCCAATGCCGGTGAAATAGGCGACGTAAGCCGCCACCATCGGCACCACTGTCACAGCTAACATAATGATCAGCGGCCAAGATTTTCTTTTCGGGTTTTGCCCCTTGGTGTCATTCACGAAAGGTCACCTTGTCATCATTGTTGTTACGGCGCCGGCCGAGATTGCTGTTGGCGTAGAACCACAGAATCACTAAGACGAACGCCATCAGAAACCACTGCAGCGCATAGCCTATGTGCTTGTCTGCGGACATATTGGTCGCCGGCCAATAAACCGTCTGCGCCATAGGGCTGGCGGCATCCAATTGCACCAGCCAAGGTGACAGCGGCTCCCCCAAGGATTGCTCCATCGCCGGAATATCCGCCTGCAATATGCGCTTGGGCCAACCTGCATCAACCCGAGCGCCATGCAAAAAGCGGTTGTCGCTCAGGGTGCGAATTTGCCCGAAAAATACGGCGGACTCCGGCAACTCTGGCAGCGGCGGAAGTTCACCGCGGCGCTCGGCCGCAGGGATCCAGCCGGCGTTCACCAAAATATTGCGTCCATTTTCCAGCTTCACCGGCACTAAAAAATGAAAGCCAACTTTGCCCTGATAGATCTGATTTTCCACCAGCCAAATATGCTGCTTATCAGGGTGGCCAAAAAAACGAACGCGACGAAATGCAAGGGTTTGCCCAGGCTCTACCTGTGCCAAATCAATTGGCTCCAGGGCCTGTTGCTGCTCTATCGATTGTTGTATCGTGTTTTTTTCATCCGCCCTTTGCAACTGCCAAAACCCCAGTCCAACTAAGACCGGTAGAAGCACCACGGTAAAGAGGCTTATCTTCCAATTGACGTCCAGTTTAAAGGGAGCTTTTTCTGGCGAGTTCACTGTTGACCCGGCGGAGGCACTAACAAAATGCTGTTAAAAGTTGTGATAGTGATATTGTTTATCGCGGTGATTGTCAGTCTAACCAGCGGACTGATTTATTTATTAAAAGATATGAACGTACCGGAATCCAAACGCGGGCTTTATGCGCTGGGTGTCCGCATAACCTTAGCAGTAGCGTTGATGGCCACTATCGCTTACGGCATTCAATCAGGACAGCTCAAAAACAAAGCGCCTTGGGACAATCTCCCTCCCAAGGCGCCAGCCATCAGCGAGTGATCAGCTGAGGACATAAACAAAGATAAACAGGCCCAGCCACACGACGTCAACAAAGTGCCAGTACCAACTCGCCGCTTCAAAACCGAAGCAGTCTTTATCATTAAAGTGCCCTTTTAGTGTCGATCGCAAAAACATGACCAACAACATAAACGTCCCCATGGTGACGTGAGCGCCGTGGAATCCTGTGAGCATAAAGAACGTTGTACCGTAAATGCCGGTACCCAAGGTCAGGCCTAGGTCTTGATAGGCGTGGATATATTCTTCCGCCTGCATAAACAGGAAGATGATACCCAAAACAACCGAAATGCCCAGCCAGATATTGAATTTCTTTTTGTCGTTGCGCTTAATCGCCGAGTGCGCAAAGTGCACGGTGAAACTGGAGGCCAACAGAATTGCGGTATTCCAGAATGGCAACCAGCCAAGCCAGTTGCTAATCCCGGGGTTGCTCATATTGCCTTCTGGGCCCATAAATTTTGCGTTCTCGCCGTTGACCACCATATCCGGCGTGGTCATCAAGGGCCACTCGGCTTGAAAGCCACCCCACAACAATTTGCTGTTATTTTCGGCGCTTAAATCAGGCAGTGCGATGGCACGCACATAAAACAGCGCGCCGAAAAATGCGGCAAAGAACATAACTTCCGAGAAAATAAACCAGCCCATCCCCCAAACGTAGGAGCGCTTAAGCTGTGCGTTGTTGAGCCCGGCCATGTTTTCTTTGATCACCTGGCTGAACCAGCTGAACATGGCACCCGCCATCGCCAGAATGCCAGCAGCAAATATAAGCGAGCCACCATCTACATCATTAAACCAAGTTCCCAGACCAAAAACGGTGAGAAATAGAGCGAACGCCGTGACTAATGGCAATTTGCTCTGTTCAGGTACGTAATAGGTCGATGAGTCGTGCTGAAGAGCCATCTTATTATCTCCGCCGGAATCGGGTTGTGCGGTTAAATTTCCAAATTATTGCGCGCCTGGCTGCCAGGTTAGTTGACTCCTGCCAGCTCCGCTTTGGCCTGCTCAGTTATATCGAACAAAGTATAAGATAAAGTAATGGTGCGAACCTGCTTAGGCAAATCCTGATCCACGACAAACTCCAATCCCAACTCTGCACTTTCACCACCTTCAAGTGGCTGGTGGTTAAAACAAAAACATTCAATTTTGTGAAAGTAATTGACCGCATTGAAAGGGCTTATGCTGGGAACCGCCTGAGCCACCATAGGTTTATCCGTATTATTTTTCGCGAAATATTTGATCACCTTTTTCTGACCTGGATGGACTTTGACTTTGTACTCGGTCGGTCGGAACTCCCAGGGCATGGCGTCATTGTGGGTGGCGATAAATTGCACGGTCACCCAACGATCTTCGTCTACGGTTATTTCCTCTGCTTCATAAGCACCCCCGACTTTGCGCAGGCCGGTCACTTCGCAAAGCAGGGTGTAAAGGGGAGGCATAATCGTAAAGACCGCAACGAACATCAAAACGGCTGAGATCGTCAAGCGAAAAACCGTTTTGCGTGTAGCCTTTTCCATAACCTCAGCCCCTCTTATTAATCCACCTTAGGAGGTGTGGTAAAGGTGTGATAGGGCGCGGGGGACGGCACAGTCCACTCAAGCCCGTGAGAGCCTTCCCACACTCGGTCCGTTGCCTTGCGCCCGCTGACAATCGCCCGGATCACAATGTAAAGGAACAATACCTGAGAGGCACCAAATAGGAATGCGCCTACAGAGGACATCATGTTCCAGTTGGCAAACAGCGGATTGTAATCGGGAATTCGGCGGGGCATACCGGCCAGGCCAGAGAAGTGCATGGGGAAGAAGGTCAGGTTTAAGCCGATAAAAGCCAGCCAAAAATGCGCCTTGCCCAAGGTTTCGTCATACATACGGCCGCACCATTTGGGCAACCAGTAATATACCGCTGCGGTAATCGAGAAAATCGCCCCGGGAACCAGTACATAGTGAAAGTGCGCGACCACGAAGTAAGTGTCGTGATATTGGAAATCCGCCGGCGCCATCGCAAGCATCACACCGGAGAAACCACCGACGGTGAATAGGATAACGAAGGCGATGGAAAACAGCATGGGTGTTTCAAAGGTCATGGAACCTTTGTACATGGTGGTCACCCAGTTGAACACCTTGACGCCGGTCGGGACCGCAATGGCCATGGTGGCAATCATAAATACCCATTCGCCGATAAACGGCATGCCCACAGTGAACATGTGGTGCGCCCATACGGTGAAGCTGAGGATGGCGATTGCCGCTGTGGCGTAAACCATGGACGAGTAGCCAAACAGGGGCTTGCGGGCAAAGGTAGGAATAATCGCGCTCACCACACCGAATGCCGGCAGGATCATGATATAGACTTCGGGATGTCCGAAGAACCAGAAGATGTGCTGGAACAAGACCGGATCGCCGCCACCTGCAGCGTCAAAAAATGCAGTGCCGAAATGAATGTCCATCAACATCATGGTCACCGCGCCCGCCAGCACTGGCAGCACCGCGATCAACAGATACGCCGTAATGAGCCAGGTCCAAACGAACATGGGCATTTTCATCAAGGTCATGCCCGGTGCGCGCATATTGAGAATGGTGGCAATGATATTGATGGCGCCCATGATTGAGCTCGCGCCCATGATATGGATGGCAAAAATAAAGAAGGTGACACTGGGTGGCGCGTAGGTGGTCGAAAGCGGCGCGTAGAAGGTCCAACCAAAGTTTGGTCCGCCGCCCTGCATAAACAGGGTCGATACCAGCATGATGAAAGCAAATGGCAGAATCCAGAAGCTCAGGTTATTCATGCGTGGCAGCGCCATATCCGGCGCCCCTATCATCATGGGTATCATCCAGTTGGCAAGGCCGACAAAGGCCGGCATCACCGCACCAAATACCATTACCAAGCCGTGCATGGTAGTCATCTGGTTGAAGAAATCTGGCTCGACAATCTGGAGTCCAGGTTCAAATAATTCCGCGCGGATCACCAGAGCGAATATGCCGCCGAGGAAAAACATTGCAAAACTGAACCACAGGTACATAGAGCCTATGTCTTTGTGGTTGGTGGTATAGAGCCAGCGGCTTAAACCTTGCGCAGGACCATGTGCCATAAGTTGTTCTCCTTATTGGCCTTGCTTGAAGTTAACGACATCGATGGGCTGGATCTGGTCGCCCATATTGTTGCCAAACGCGTTGCGCTGAAAGGTGACCACAGCGGCGATCTCAACAGGTGTCAACTGCTCACCAAAGGGCGGCATGCCCGCGCCCCCGTTCACTACGCGATCGATATGGGTGGCGACTGGACCTGTAGCGACTTTACTGCCGGCAATAGCGGGGAAGATCGCGATGCCTTTGCCGTCTACCCCATGACATGCGGTGCAGTTTCTGTTGTACACCGCCTCACCCTGTTCGTAGAGCTGTTGAAAGGTCAAAGTTTGCTTGGCGGCTTCCGCGATAAGTCGGGCATTTTCGCGCTTACTTTCCAACCACGCATCAAACTCCGCCTGCTCGACTGCGTGAACCACCACCGGCATAAAGCCGTGGTCCTTACCGCACAATTCCGTGCACTGGCCGCGAAATACGCCGGGCTCATCCACCCGCGCCCAGGCCTCGTGGATATAACCGGGAATAGCGTCGCGCTTAACGCTGAGATCCGGCACCCACCAGGAGTGAATGACATCGGCAGCGGTGACTAAGAAGCGAACTTTCTTACCGATGGGGATGTACATGGGCTCGTCGACTTCGAGCAGGTAGTTGGCAGATTTGGCTTCGAGATTTTCGATTTGGGCGCGGGGGGTACTGAGCAGACTGAAGAAGGAGACGTTCTCACCTTGGTCGTCCAGATATTCGTATTTCCATTTCCATTGATAACCGGTGATGAGAATATCCAGATCGGCATCATCGGTGTCGTAGATATGCACCAGAGTTTTCGTTGCCGGGACGGCCATAGCCACCAGGATGAGGATCGGAACAATCGTCCATGCCAACTCAAGGGTAACGTTCTCATGGAAGTTTGATGGTTTGGCGCCCCGAGATTTGCGGTGAACGACGATGCTGTAAAGCATCACGCTGAACACCACCACCCCAATAGCGACACACCACCAGAAGATCTGCATATGCAAGCTGTACACTTGCCGGCTTACCGAGGTCACTCCTTCGGTCATGTTCAGCGGCCATTCTGTCGCCCAGCTTATCGCAGGTAGCACTGCCATAAGTACTGCGTAGAGCGGCAACACCAATAACCGTTTCGATTTGCCTAACATCGCCCCGTCTCCGTGTTGTTTTAAAGGTGGGAAGGTAAGAAAAAGTAATTATTTTTTTCGGGTTCAGCGGCCCTGATGGATTTGCTGGTGCGAACCGACCTGAATCGTGTGCTCGCGGGCAAAAGAGTCGTGCAAAACACCTATGACAAAACGGCGCATAGGAAGCCATAAAACCTCCCCAACGTCAACGACTAAAATGAATTGATTCAGCCTTTGGTAGATCAGACGGAAGATCAGAACAGGTTAAAGCAGCAGGATGAATCCCGGCGTTTCAAAGCGGCTTTTCACAAACTCGAATACGGGCGGTCACTTTGTGACAAATTGTGACGCAATGTCTGGGCGTTTGGCCACAACTGAACTATCTTGGATATACGCGTTGCGCTCTCGCACGTCCGCGTTGCTTGGCTCGGCTTAGGCTCGGTCGTATCGTTCTCTCATGCCCCTTCGATAACGAGTTTCGACCATCACGCCACCAGGCGAGTCTCACAGGGTTCTTGACCGAATCCACAAACTTTCCTTTTCATCACTGCGCACTGTCCAGCGGACCTGTGCGACGGACATCCATGACAGAAGATAAGCTTTCGCAAATTCGCGCCGCCATAGCGGCAGCACGGGACCAGGAAGAACAGACGCATCAACTCGAGCAGTATTTGGCATCGATGACACCCCGGCTGCACAAAACCATTAGGTTGCCTCAGGAACGGCCGACCGCCGCGTTGCTGCGATTTGTTATCGGCTATATCGAACACGCGCCGGATTTTCTCGAGGCGCTTGAAGTCGCAATGAGCCACAACGATTTGGCCGCCTACGGGCGCGTATTTCTGAGCATTGCCGAGGATTTTTTTCTGCAGCCCCCCGAAGTTGTGCACCGCGAGGGCGGACTAAGGGCGTTAATCGACGAAGCCTATCTCACCCATCGCTTAATTGAAGAAATCAACGACCGCTTGTTAATGCTCTGCGGTGTTCCGTTAGTGCCGATGGATATGACGATGGCCAATATCATTATTCACCATCTGTTGGGCGAGCAATTTGCCAATCAGCTTGATCTGGCCGTGCACTACGCCGTAGAGGCGCTCTTTCAAACGGAGCAAATCGCTGACAAGGAGCAGCTGGCGCAGTTTGTCATGCAACACCGCCAGGGCAACCCGCCACAAGATCCGGCCGATTGGCCGTGCTTGGCCGAAGATTTATCGATTCGGCTAGCGCTTCCCCTACCGGGAAAAATGACCGAACACTGAGCCGTCTCACGACTTCTTTTCACCATTCGTTTTGCTTTCATCGTCAACCGGGTCCAACAAGCGCACCACTTGCGTCTCATTGGCGACCTGCTCGCGCGGCGTGTTGACGCGAGTCTGAATTTCCCGCACACCGGATTGGAAGCGCATTTGATCGCGAAAGCCACACTCCACACATTCGCGATAGTCGGTGTCGTCCACCCGGTACATAACAATGCGATCCATCGCCTTGCAACGCGGGCACATAGCGCCCGCGATAAAGCGCTTTTTAGTCGACGTCATGGCGCAATCCCTGCGTGGCGCAGCAGCGCGCTTATTTCCGGCGCACGCCCACGGAAGCGACGAAACAGCGTCATGGCATCTTCGGAGCCACCTTTTTCGAGAATCTCGTGGCGGAATCGCGCGCCGGTTTCAGGGTTGAACAAGCCGCTCTCTTCGAAGGCCGCGAAAGCGTCGGCCGATAGCACTTCCGCCCATTTGTAACTGTAGTATCCGGCGGCGTACCCACCGGCGAAAATATGGCTGAAGCCGTTCTGAAAACGATTGACCGCAGGCGGAATTAACACCGCAACTTTGCGGCGAACCTCGTCTAACAACGGCTGAACTCCGGGAAAGTCGGGTTTTCCGTATTCCATATGTAAACGGAAATCGAAGAGTGCAAATTCAATCTGTCGCACCATCATCATCGCCGCCTGAAAGTTTTTCGCGGCCAAAAGTTTGGCGATCACCTCATCTGGCAAAGCCTCACCCGTCTGGTGATGTTCCGACAAGCTTTTCAACACCGATGGCTCCCAACACCAGTTCTCCATAAATTGACTGGGCAGCTCCACCGCGTCCCAAGCCACTCCATTAATGCCGCTCACCGCTGCCACTTCCACCTGGGTCAACATGTGGTGCAGGCCGTGGCCGAACTCGTGGAACAATGTCGTGACTTCGCTGTGAGTTAAGAGGCTGGGCGTGTCGCCTATTGGCGCGTTGAAATTGCACACCAAATAAGCCACCGGCAATTGCAGCTTATCGGCTGCGCGACGGCGCACTCGGCACTCTGCCATCCAAGCGCCACCGCGTTTACCTTCGCGAGCGAAGAGGTCGAGATAAAAGTACGCCAGGGGCTCGCCACCTTGTTCCACGCGGTAGAACTGCACGTCGGGATGCCAAGTCTCCACCCCCTCCTGCCGCACTATGTCGATATCAAAAAGCTTCTTGTTCAGCGCGAACAGGCCCTCGAGTACCTTGGTTAAGGTGAAATAGGGGCGCAGCATCTCCTGGGAAATTTGGTAATGCGCCTCTTTCAGCTTCTCTGCGTAATAGGGCACATCCCATACCTCCAAGCGGTCGAGACTATAGGTCTCTTTCACCCAGCTCTGCAGCTCCTGTAACTCGCGCTCTGCATGGGGGCGCGACTTTTCCGCCAACTGGTGCAAAAACTCCAGAACCTGGGTGGTGCTCTGGGCCATTTTCGGCTCTATGGACAGCTCGGCGTAGTTGGCAAACCCGAGCAGCTGCGCCAGCTCTTGACGCAGCTGTATGATTTCTTCGATCAAAGCGGTGTTGTCCCACTGCCCCGCCGTCGGCCCCTGATCGGAGGCCCGCGTCATATAAGCGGTATAAATTTCCCGGCGCAATTCGCGATTATCCGCCTGCGTCATCACCGTCAGATATACCGGTCCATCCAGCGTCAGCACCCAGCCCTCCAGGCCCTTATCCGCCGCCGCACGCGCCGCCGCCGCAATAGCCGTTTCCGGCAAGCCCTGCAGTGGCTCGCTGTCGGTAAGGTGCTTAAACCATCCCTGTGTGGCATCCAGAACGTTATTGGAAAAGCGAGTGCTCAGCTCGGACAGGCGGGCCTGTATGTCGCCGTAGCGCCTCTTGGCTTCGTCCGGCAGGCTCACGCCCGCCAAGCGAAAGTCGCGCAGGGCGTTGTGTACCGCCGTCTGCTGGGCGATGGTTAAAGCGGTAAAGGCCTCACCGCTGGCCAAGCGCTCGTAGGCCGAAAAAAGTGCGCGATTCTGTCCCATCCGAGTGTTGTACTCGGTCAACAAGGCGATGCTGCTGTTATAGGCCTCCCGCAGCTGCGGATTATTGGCAACACCATTGAGATGGCTGACCGGCGACCAGGCTTGGCTGAGACGATCCTCCCGCTCCTCCAGGGGGGCAACCAGGGACGCCCAATCCGGCTCATCCAACTGTGCTAACTGCTCCTCTAATGCCGCCAGGTTACTCTGGGTGAGACTTTGCACAGCTGGCAGCACATGCTGGGGCTCTATAACCGCAAAGGGCGGCAAAACATGGGGTTTGAGCAGGGGGTTTTGGGTGGATGAATCGAACATAAAAACCTTTCCTCGTGTCATCAGCTTGATTGGCTCAGCGATGGTTTATGATACGTGATTACTTTTTGACAGGAGCATCCCATGTCTGACTCCCTACGTTCTTTTCGCCACCACACACCGGTGCTGGGCGAAGGTGTCTACGTCGACCCCGCCGCCGTGGTGATCGGAGATGTGGTTCTCGGCCACGACTGTTCCGTATGGCCCGGCGCTATCATCCGCGGCGATATGCATAAAATCCGTGTGGGTGCGCGCACCAGCATCCAAGACAATGCCGTGTTGCACATCACTCACGCCAGTGACTTCAACCCCGACGGCTGGCCCCTCACCATAGGCGAGGATGTCACCATCGGCCATCGCGCCTGCCTGCACGGCTCCACGATTGGCGACCGAGTATTAATCGGTATAGGCGCTATAGTGCTGGATGGCGCGGTAGTGGAGGACGAAGTGATCATCGGCGCCGGAGCCCTGGTGGCACCAGGCAAGCGCCTGGAGAGCGGTTATCTGTACGTGGGCAGCCCTTGCCGGCGCGCGCGTCCATTAAAAGACAGTGAGCGAGAGTTCTTTAAATATTCGGCGCAGAACTACGTGACCTTGAAGAACGACTATTTAAATCCCTAGTGGCTTTGGCCGACTGGTAAATCATCCACCTGCCGCCACCAAGCGCCGCAGCCTCGCCCCCACGGACGCGGTATCGGGGCGCACGCCGCGCCAGAGAAAAAAGGCCTCTGCGGCTTGCTCCACCAACATTCCCAGGCCGTCGGCAGTGCGCTCTGCCCCCTGCCCTGCCGCCCAGCGCAGAAACGCGGTAGGCTCAGCACCGTACATAAGATCGTACGCCGCGGTGTCGGCACCGATCAGTCCGTCTGGCAAAGGTGGCAACTCGTTGCTCAAGCTGGCGGAAGTGCCGTTGATGATCAGGTCAAAATGTCCCTGCAGCTCGGCGTAGCCGGAAACTTCCACCGCCCCGGCGGGAAAAGCTTCGGCAATGGCGACGGCTTTCTCTTGCGTACGATTGGCGATCCACAGCGACGCCGGCCTGTGCTCCAGCAAGGGGCCGACGATTCCGCGCACAGCACCGCCCGCACCGAGCACCAAAATACGCTTGTCTTCCAACGACCACTGCTGCGCCACTATATCCGCCACCAGGCCCGCCCCGTCGGTATTGTCGCCCAGAATCGAGCCATCATTTTGCAGCGCCAAAGTGTTCACGGCGCCGGCTAAGCGGGCGCGCTCGGTGAGTTGATCGGCAAACTGAAAAGCCTGCTCTTTGAAAGGGACGGTGACATTGAGCCCTTTGCCCCCTAGGGCAAAGAAGGCGCTGACATCTTCGGCGAACGCCGTCAACTCCACCAGTATCTTCTCGTAAGTCAGACTCTGCTCAGTTTGTTCGGCGAACCATGTATGAATGTCGGGAGACTTGGAGTGGGCAATGGGATTGCCCACAACGGCGTAGCGATCCATTAGGTCATCCACTCCCGCGGTTGTAGGTAGTCCGTGTAGAGCTTGTGCTCGGGCGTACCGGGCTCTGGTTGCCAGTCGTACTCCCAGCGAACCAGCGGCGGCAGCGACATCAAAATGGATTCGGTGCGCCCACCGGTCTGCAAGCCGAACAAGGTGCCGCGATCGTAAACGAGGTTGAATTCCACATAGCGGCCTCGGCGATACAGTTGAAACTGGCGTTCGCGCTCTCCGTAACTCATGGTCTTGCGGCGCTCGACAATGGGAAGATACGCCTCGCAGTAGCTGTCCCCGACCGCGCGCATAAAGGCGAAGCTCTGTGCAAATCCAGGCTCATTGAGGTCGTCAAAGAATAAACCACCAACACCGCGGGCCTCATTGCGGTGCTTGAGGAAGAAATACTCATCGCACCAACGCTTATATTGTGGATACACCTCGGCACCAAATGGTTTGCAAGCGGCGGCGGCCACTTGGTGCCAGTGTCTGCAATCTTCGTCAAAGCCGTAGTAGGGAGTCAGGTCATAACCGCCACCAAACCACCATACTGGGTCCTCGCCTTCTTTCTCGGCGATGAAGAAGCGGACGTTTGCATGACTGGTAGGCACGTAGGGGTTGTGTGGATGAATCACCAGGGAAACACCCATGGCTTCAAAGCTGCGGCCCGCCAGCTCCGGGCGATGCGCAGTGGCCGAGGCCGGCAGGCGCCCCCCCGTGACGTGGGAGAAGTTGACTCCGCCTTTTTCAATGACGCCACCTTCGACCAGCACGCGCGAGCGTCCGCCACCCCCCTCTTCGCGCTCCCAGCTGTCTTCTTTGAAGGTTTCTGCTCCATCGCAGTCGGCGAGCGCGGCGCAGATTCGATCCTGCAGATCCATCAAGTAGTCCTTAACGGCGTGTTTGTCCGGTTGAGTCATAGAAGAACCCCGTTTAAGTTGCTCAGGCGCGGACTACCGCACCCGTCATCAAATCCCGAATGGTACTGGGTTTGGCGTTTTGATGAACCTGACCAGGTACATAAAACACCTGATCACCAAAATAGCGCCGCGCTTTAAACCCATGGCGAGCCGGCGGCAAACCTTGAGGATTGGCTGAAGTGGACACCAAGGGCCCAGTGCGCTCACACAGGGCGCGCACCACCGGGTGTGCGCTCACCCGCAGCGCTACCGTCGAATGGCCTCCACAAACCCAATTGGCGACTTCATTGCAGTGAGGAACCAGCCAGGTGTTAGGGCCGGGCCAGCTGGCCTCAAGCACTGCCCGCTGAGCGGCGTCGAGGTGGCGCAGGATAAACTCGAACTGGTCGATGGTGGCGGCAACCAAGATCACCCCCTTTTCGACGGGCCGGCGCTTTAATTCGAGGATTTTCATTACCGCGTGGCGATTGCGTGGGTCGGCTCCGAGCCCCCAAACGCCTTCGGTGGGATAGGCCACCACCCCGCCGGACGCTATATGGTGGGCGGCATGGCGGATCGATGGGTAGGATTGATAGCTCAAGAAAATCTCGGAGGTCTGTCTGCCAATGAGGTTGTCGCAAAGGACCGCAGGACAGTACCTCAGTTGAGTTTGAGGGACAAGTCCAGGCCGGTGCGCGCTGGTGTGGCCCTGGCGTAGCCGCTGCCCATATTGCCAACTAAGCCGCGCAACTCCATGGTGAGCAGCGCCGCCATCAGCTCGCCGGCCCCCAAGCCGGTGCGCTCGACCAGGGTATCCAAGGTGACCGGGTCATAACCGAGTTCGGCGAGAATACGCTCCTCGTGCTCATTCTCAACAATCTCGCCAAGCTGCAGAGTCGCTTGAATGGGCTCTTTAAGCTCCTGCCATTTCATCGACAAGAAGCCCTGCAGCTCATCCACTATGTCCTGCGCGGTTTCCACCAGTTTTGCCCCGTCTTTGATCAGGGCGTGACAGCCGCGACTCAAGGGATTGTGAATAGAGCCGGGGATGGCAAAGACTTCGCGGTTCTGCTGCAGCGCATAGCGGGCGGTAATCAGCGAGCCGCTTTTGACCGCAGCCTCTACTACCAGCACCCCCAAACTCAGACCGCTAATAATCCGGTTGCGCTGGGGAAAGTTCGCCGGCAGCGGTTGTACCCCTAGAGGAAACTCGGTAATCACCGCACCGCCCTGATTGACGATCTCCTGGGCGACTTGGAAGTGGCGCTGGGGATAAATCTGGTCGATGCCGGTGCCGAGAACCGCGATCGTTTTGCCATTGGCGGCAAGGGTTCCCTGGTGCGCCGCTATATCGACGCCGAGCGCGAGACCGCTGGTAATGGTAATGCCGGCCGATGCCAGCTCGCGCGAAAACTGATTGGCGTTGTCACGCCCACCCGAGGTGGGGTTGCGACTGCCCACCACCGCAATTTGCGGCAGCGATAAAACGGTGGGATCGCCCCAGACGTAGAGCAACGGTGGCGCACGGCGGATTTCGCGAAGCAAATTTGGATAGAGCTCGCTATGGGTATCAAGCAGATGAATATTACGCTCGCCCAACCACGCGATGTCGGCGCGCACCCGGCGCATGACGGCACTGTTTTCGCCGTGCTCGCGATAGTCCATCAATACGTCGCAAGCCGCTGCGGAAAGTGTTTTGGAAATGACGTCGATCGGTGCTTCTAACGCGGTGCTGAGATTGGGGAATTCGTCCAGCAGTCGCCAGTAGGTACCGGAGCCGGTTTCCGGCAAGCGCTGGAGCAGTAATAGTTGTTCAATGGAGGTCAACATAACATCGTCCATGAAACTCGTTAACGATCAGTCTAAAGACTATCAACATGTCGGCGCGCTGTCACCGCAAAGGGTGTTAAGCGCCTGGAGGAAAAACCAAAAGCCCCGCCGGTGCGGGGCTGTGTTGAGGTTTTCATCTTAGGGGTTGCGGACCAAATCGAGGATGGCGAGCGGACGATCCGCTTCGAGCACCAACCCGAGGCTGAGTTTTTCAAAGGTGCGGAATACCATCACCAGACCGGCGCGCTCATCGGGCAAGCGCACACTGTCACCCTTGACCCGGTCTTTCACCGTGCCGCCGCGCTTGTAGACCGCCAAAACATTACCCACTTCCATGCCCTCGCGGTCACCTCGGTTGATGACAACGACACTCATCTTGCCAACCTGCGTGACGCCACCCTCAACCGCAATAATCTGCGCGTTTACCTCGCCGCTGGGAGCCGACGGGAAAAAGGTGGAGTCGATGGCGCGAGTCTCTTCGCTGAGCAAGCGGTCGCCGACGCGAACCTCCTCAGTGGTGCGGGTCATCAACAATGTGGCAATTTCGCCTTCTAGAGCGCGCATGCGGCCGGAGCCTATATCAATCGCCTGGATTCCCAAAAACTCGCCGGTCTGGGGGTCAACGTAGGTTTGACCCTTGCGGTAGATACCGTAAACCGAGATGTCCTCGTCGAACTCACCGCGGGCGTAGAGGCGATCGCCTTTGCCGAGCACCAAGCGCTTAGCTTCACCGGACACCACATGGGGAGCGCGATCGAGCTCATCCTGGGTGACGATGCGGCTGCGCGAGAGAAAGTTGTTGATCTTGTCCAGCGGAATTGTCGGGATCGCCTCGCCGGCGTCCAGTACCCGGATTTGCGGCGACAGCTTAACCACCCGGTTAGACGTATCCGCGACTATGCGCGGCTTGCCGTCGAAGTAAACTAAGCGAATAACATCGCCCGGGTAGATCAGGTGGGGGTTGGAAATTTGTGGATTTACATGCCATATCTCTGGCCACATCCAGGGATTGCTAAGAAAGGTGTTGGAGATGTCCCAGAGGGTATCGCCTTTAACGACTGTGTGTTGTTCTGGATAGTCGGGCCGTAATTGCGGCTCTTCTGCCATTGCCTGGCCGAGCAGCAGACATGCGCCCAGCAATCCCAAGATGCGTGTTTTCATATTCAGCGGTCCTGTACCATACGGCCCTAGAGATGTATAAAGTTATTATAATAGTCGAATGCTGCTGGGGTGAAAGCCAGAGTCGGCTGCGGTTGTCATCAATAACTGTTGTCTGATCATTATGTTAGCAGCGACATTTACCCGTTTACTAGAGAAGCTTGTCACAAAGGCCAATGGCACAATTAACCATACTCGAATTCCCAGACCCGCGTTTGCGGACAATCGCCAAACCCGTTGAACAGGTCGATGATCGCGTCCGTCAGTTGATCGACGACATGTTCGAGACCATGTACGAGGCGCCAGGGGTCGGCTTAGCGGCAACCCAAGTCAATGTGCATGAGCAGATCATCGTGATTGATGTCTCGGAAGAGCGCGATCAGCCGCTGGTGTTTATCAACCCCAAAATCGAAGTGCTGGACGAAACCTTCTTCGATTATGAAGAAGGCTGTTTGAGCGTGCCCGGTTTCTACGAGAAAGTAACCCGGCCGCGCCACGTCCGCGTGACGGCGCTCGACCGCAATGGCGAGTCCTTCACCCTAGAGCCGGAAGGGCTGCTGGCGGTCTGCATTCAGCACGAGTGCGATCACTTGAACGGCAAGCTGTTTGTCGATTACCTCTCGAATCTCAAACGCCAGCGTATCCGCACCAAGTTGGAAAAGCAGCGCAAAGAAGCCTGATCGCTTCCCGACTCACATTTTTGGAATCTCCATGGCCAACACTGGGCTCAAGATTATTTTTGCCGGCACTCCCGACTTTGCCGCTCGACACCTTCAAGCACTGCTGCACAGCAACCATCAAATCGTCGCCGTCTATACCCAACCCGACCGCCCTGCCGGGCGCGGCAAGAAGCTGCAAGCCAGCGCTGTGAAAGAGCTGGCGCAGACGGCAGGAGTGGAGGTACAGCAACCCGTGTCGCTGAAAACGGCGGAGGCGCAAGCCACCTTGGCGGCTTACGAGGCGGATGTGATGATTGTCGTCGCCTACGGCCTGCTGTTGCCGGCGGCGGTGCTGGCGCTGCCGCGCTTTGGCTGTATCAATGTTCACGCTTCTCTGCTGCCGCGCTGGCGAGGCGCTGCGCCGATTCAGCGCGCCATAGAAGCCGGCGACGCAGAAACCGGCATTACCTTGATGCAGATGGATGTAGGCTTGGACACAGGCGATATGTTGTCGGTCCACCGCTGCCCCATCCTCCCCCGCGATACCGCCGCCGACTTGCACGACCGCTTGGCCGACTTGGGCCCGCCGGCCCTCTTGCAGCTGCTCGAACAACTGCAAGAGGGGACGCTCGTCGCCACGCAGCAGGATGACGCGCTGGCCACCTACGCGCATAAGCTGAGCAAAGAAGAAGCGCGGATCGATTGGTCGCAGCCGGCCGAAGTGATCGACCGGCGCATCCGGGCATTCAATCCGTTCCCCGTTGCCTTTACCACTTTGGCCGGTGAAAGCCTGCGCCTTTATGCGGCAGAACCCATCCAACAGGCCCACAGCGCGGCGCCTGGCACCCTGTTACACGCTGACAAAGCCTTAGTGGTCGCCTGCGGCGAACACTCGGCACTGTCTCTTTTGCAAGTTCAACTGCCCGGTAAAAAGGCCGTTAAGGTTAAAGACCTCCTCAATGGGGCAGCCGGCCGACTGCAGCCCGGACTGATTCTGGGGTCCGCGTGAGCACCTCGGTGCGCACGCTGGCGGCGCGCTTTCTTGCCGAGGTCATCCGCGGGGAAAAATCCCTCGCGGCGCTCCCTTCATACTCCCACCTCAGTCCGCAAGATCGGGCTTTGTTGCAAGAGCTCTGCTTTGGCGTTTGCCGTTTTTACTTTCGCCATCAAGAGATGCTGCGCCGCTTTCTGCCCAAGCCGTTAAAAGCAAAAGATGCCGATATTCAGGCGCTCCTGCATCTGGGCATCTATCAGCTGCTGCAGACGCGGGTGCCCGACCACGCTGCCATAGGCGCGACAGTGGAAGCAGCGCATGAGCTAAAAAAGATCTGGGCCAAAGGCTTGGTCAACGGTGTGCTGCGCAATGTGCAACGGCGCTTGCCGGAGCTGTCCGAGGCCGCCGAATCACTGCCCAATCATCCACCCTGGTTAAGCGATCAACTGCGCCAGGCCTGGCCAGACGCCTGGCAACCCATTCTTGCCGCCAATGATCTGCGCCCGCCGTTTACCCTGCGGGTCAACCGCCGCAGCAGTACGCGGAAAGCGTATCTCGACCAGCTATATGCCAGCGGGTTTGCCGCTGATCCCTGCAAGTTCGCGGCCGATGGCATTACCTTGGCCCAAGCTTGCCCCGTTGCCGACTTGCCGGGCTTTGCGGAAGCAGCGGTAAGCGTGCAGGACGAGGCCGCGCAACTGGCGGCGGACCTGTTGCAGTTAGCCCCTGGCCTGCGGGTTCTCGATGCCTGCTGCGCCCCCGGTGGCAAAACCTGCCATATGCTCGAGCGCGAGCCGGAACTGAAAGAAGTGGTTGCCGTGGACGTGGAGGCGGCACGCATGGCGCGAGTGGAAGAGAATTTACAGCGCCTGCAACTCCAGGCGACCCTCAAAGTGGCCGATGCCACCCAGCTCGGCGACTGGTGGGATCAAGTCGCCTTTGATCGCATTCTCCTCGATGCCCCCTGCTCGGCCACGGGGGTAATCCGCCGCCATCCGGATATCAAGTTACTGCGGCGCGCAAACGATATTGCTAAGCTGGCGGACCTGCAGCGGCACCTGCTGAAGCAGCTCTGGCAGACGCTAAAACCGGGCGGGCTGCTGGTATATGCCACCTGCTCGGTACTGCCGCAGGAGAACGAGGAAACGGTGGCGGCATTTATTGCCGAGCACGAAGATGCCGAGCACCTTCCCATAGAGGCGGACTGGGGATACGCGCGGCCCTATGGTCGCCAACTGCTCCCTCGCGATGGCGGCCATGACGGTTTTTACTACGCGCTGCTACGTCGGCGCTGACTCGACAATCGGTAGAGGTTGTCTCTATGAAGATCATCATTCTTGGCGCAGGACAGGTAGGCGGGGCCTTGGCGGCCAATTTGTCCAGCGAAGCTAACGACATAACGGTGGTCGACCGCAACGAGAATGCGCTGCGCGAATTGCGTGATCGTATCGACATAGGCGTGGTCGCCGGTCACGCCTCACATCCGTCGGTTCTGCTGCGCGCCGGCATTGAGGACGCCGATATGCTGATCGCCGTCACCAGTGATGATGAAATCAACATGGTCGCCTGCCAAATCGCCAGCAGCCTGTTCCACACCCCCACCAAAATCGCGCGAGTGCGCTCCCAGGAGTACGCAGCCTACCCCGGCATGTTCCGCAAGGACGCTATTCCCGTCGACGTCATCATCAGTCCCGAGCAGATCGTCTCCAATTACATTTATCGATTGGTGGAGCAGCCCGGCGCCCTGCAAGTAGTGGATTTTGCCGATGGCCGGGTACAACTGGTGGCAGTGAGGGCTTACTACGGGGGCCCGCTGGTCGGCCAGGAGCTGCGCTATATCCGCCAACATATGCCGAAGGTCGATACCCGAGTGGCCGCTATCTACCGGCGCGATCGCGCAATTACGCCGCGCGGCGATACGGTGATTGAAGCGGACGACGAGGTGTTTTTTATTGCCGCTCGAGAAGATATACGGGCCGTGATGAGCGAGCTGCGACGCCTGGATCGGCCCTACAAACGCATTGTCATCGCCGGCGGCGGCAACATAGGCCTGAGCCTGGCAAGCAAGCTGGAAGAGCGCTATTCGGTGAGATTAATTGAGTTTAGTGAGCGGCGGGCCGCCTTTCTCGCCGAAAAACTGCGCCACACCATTGTGCTCCACGGTAGTGCATCCGACCGGGACCTGCTGCTTGAGGAAAACGTGGAGGATGCCGACGTATTCCTCGCGGTGACCAATAGCGACGAGGCCAACATCATGTCCTCAATGTTGGCCAAGCGCCTGGGGGCGCGCAAAGTCTTAACCCTTATCGGCAATCCCGCCTATGTCGATCTGGTGCAAGGCGGCGAGATCGACATCGC
>CAYZVN010000014.1:51280-54983 GCA_964482025.1 uncultured Saccharophagus sp.
TATGAAGTCTTGATTGCCCACGACGATATCTTGGTGGAGTCCGGCGACCGCGTCATCTTGTTCCTGGTGGACCGCCGCTATACGCGAGATGTCGAACGCCTCTTCCAAGTAGGCTTTACCTTCTTTTAGTTATGCGCTTGCCCATTATTTGCAAAGTATTGGGCTTGCTGCTGATGCTCTTCAGCGTCAGCCTGCTGCCACCGATCGGGGTGGCCCTGTGGTACGGCGATCAAGGGCAGTGGGTCTTTCTGCTGGCCTTTGCCATTACCCTGAGCACCGGTCTGCTGCTGTGGTACCCCACCCACGACCTGCATCGCGAGCTGCTTACCCGCGAAGGCTTTTTGATTACCGTCCTGTTCTGGCTGGTGTTGGCGTTCTTCGGCGCGCTGCCTTTTATCTTTTTTGGCGCCACCGAACTTTCTCTGGTCGATGCTTTTTTTGAAGCGCTTTCCGGGTTGACCACAACCGGCGCCACGGTGCTGACCGAGCTTGACCAGCTGCCGCGCTCGCTGTTGTATTACCGCCAACAGCTGCAGTGGCTGGGCGGCATAGGAATTGTGGTGATTGCAGTGGCCGTGTTGCCGATGCTGGGTGTGGGTGGCATGCAGCTCTACCGCGCGGAAACCCCAGGGCCGCTAAAGGATACGAAGCTGACGCCGCGCATTACCGAAACCGCTAAGGCGCTATTCATCGTCTATCTCAGCCTGACGCTCGCCTGTGGGCTGGGCTACTGGTTGGCCGGCATGACCTTGTTTGATGCCGTCGGTCACGCTTACTCCACCGTATCAATCGGCGGCTTTTCAACGCACGATGCCAGTATCGGCTTCTATGACAGTCCGCTGATCGCCAGCATTTGTATGGTGTTCGTGGTGCTCTCGGGGATGAATTTTGCGCTGCACTTCCTCGCTTGGCAGGGCCACAGTCTGCGCCATTATGCGACCGACCCCGAATGCCGCTTCTACTTGTGTGGACTGCTTGGTGGATCGTTTATCGCAGTGGGCTACTTATATCTCAGCGGGACTTACGGCTTTGGCGACAGCCTGCTCCACGGCAGCTTCTCCTTGATTACCAGCTTGAGCACGGCGGGCTTTACCATCACCGACTACCACTCCTGGCCCCCGGGGTTGCACCAATTTATATTCCTCTGTGCCTTTGCTGGTGGTTGCGCCGGCTCCACGGGCGGCGGTTTAAAGCAGATTCGCGTGCTGCTCATCCTCAAGCAAGGCTCGGCGGAACTCCGTCGGCTGATTCACCCCAACGCCATCCAGTTATTGAAAGTCGGTGAGCGCTCTATCTCCAGCCGGGTGGTTGAAGCCGTCTGGGGATTTTTTGCCGTCTATCTGGTGGCCTATCTGGTGCTCTGCCAGCTCCTGCTCGCCACCGGGCTGGACTTCACCACCGCATTTAGTGCGGTGGGCGCCTGTCTCAACAATTTCGGTCGCGGCATGGGGGACGTCGCTATACATTACGGCGAGCTGAGCACAGCGGCTAAAGGGATACTTTGCGTTGCCATGCTTCTGGGGCGGCTGGAGGTCTTCACCCTACTGGTGCTCTTTACCCCCATGTTCTGGCGGCGCTGACACTCGCTCCGCCTCATTTCGCCGAATAGGGATCCTGCGCCAACAGATAGGAGCGCAGCTCCGCTTTCTGTGGATGATCCCGCAGCCATGCGCGGATCGCCTGCGCCTTTTCATAATCCTCATCGCCTAACCGACTGCGGTACAGCTGGGTAAAGGTGGCGCGCGTCTGATCCGCGCGAATCTTCTGCTGCCAGGGCTCCGTCAGCAGCACATTCAGGCTACCCGCCAAACCTTCATTTTTCAGTAGCTCCCACTCTCCTTTATCCAACCAAACGCCACCGGTTCGCGGGCTGTAATCCAGCCGGTGGGGGTTGTTGCTGAGAATGCGGAATTTGCTCATCAAAGTGCCGGTCACCGGGCACACCAGCGCCCTCTCGGTATTTTCGATCTCCATGCTCTCCACCGCCACCGGCTGAAAGGGATAGTCCTGATTCCGCTCCTGCCACGCCACATAATCCTCGATCAACACCCAGTTGCCGCCGCAGTGATCGCAGGTATGGCAGCGAAAAAGTGCGTCGAGAAAGCTGGGGATTAAACGACCTTCGCCGCAGGCAGTGCATTTCATAATGGAGTCTCCTGGTTAAACGTATTGACAGCTTGGGGGTTGGTGGAAGCGCGGTTAGGCTCGGTCTTGAGCAGGTAGTGTTTAACTCGCGGCAGCAATATCTCTTTGTTAACCGGCTTGTAAAGGACCTCGTTGCCGCCCGCTTCGAGGCCAACATTGGCGTCCTCCCCGCCGTGGCGCGCGGTGAGAAACAAAATCGGCAAACGCTCGGCGCTAAAGGACTCTCTCAGCCGGCTGCACACTTCAAAGCCCGACATGCGCGGCATCATCACATCCAAAATCACCAAATCCACTTCGCGCCCCTCGTGCAGCACCAGCTGCAGCGCCTCTAAACCGGTGCTCGCTTCGAGGATATGGTAATCGTGGAGGCTGAGAATACCGGCCAGCACCATACGGTTCACCGGGTCGTCATCGACGATCAGAACCGTAAAGCGCCCGCCGTCCGGTGGCGGGCTCAGGTCGCCAGTCAGGGTCTCTTTGAGCGCCGCGCGCGAGCACTCCGCTATTGCGGGTGGGGGAGCCGGCGCTGGCGCGGCCCGTGCCATCGACGGGTTAACGGTGGAATGTGCCGGCGGCTCCGCCAGCGGCAGCGTAAAGGTAAAGCAGGTGCCGGAGGTGCCGCTGTCCGGTTTTCGCGGGTCCTGCCACTGGGTTTCGACTTCGATGCGGCCGCCGTGCAGCTCGATCAAATGTTTCGTGACCGCCAGGCCGAGGCCGGCTCCGGACATCACTTGATCACTCAATGATTTGCTGACTTGCGGGGTAAAGATGCGCTCGCGCAATTCGGGCTTGATACCGCAGCCGGTGTCCCGGACAGACACTCGCAACCAACGCCCCTCCACCGCTGAGGACACGTGCACCTCACCTCGCTCGGTGTATTTCAAGGCGTTGCTGATCAAGTTGGTCAGCACCTGTTTAAGATGGTTGCGATCCGCCATCACCCAGGCGGTGTCTGGGTCCACTTCGTTCCGCAGGCGCACCGACCGCCCGTTAGACAGGGCGCGAAAGTTCTGCAACGCCGTCTCCACCATCGGCCGCAATGCCAAGCGTTCGGCGTGCAGTTCTAACTTGCGCTGGGCAAAGTTGCCGTAATCGAGAATGTCATTAATAAGATTGGATAGGCGTTTGCCGTGGGCAACAATCAGGCCCAGGCGCTGTTCTGCGGCGGCGGACAGCTGTTCCCGTTCGTCGCGCAAGACGTTCTCCGCAAGGCCGATCATGCTGCCGATGGGCGCACGCAGCTCATGGGAGGTATCCACCAGGAAAGTGTCTTTGATTTTGTTGATCCGCAGCAATTCCGCGTTGAGCGCGCGCTGCTTATCCAGCTCCACGTGCTTGAGAAACGTGCGCACCAGAAACACCGCCACCAGTGCGCCCACCAGCAGATAGCCGAGGTATGCCCACCAACTCAACCAGGGCGGCGGCAGTATGGTGATCTCCACCCGCGCCATGCGCTGATTCCAATTGCCATCGCGGTCGGCGCTGCGCACTTTAAAGGTGTAGGAGCCGGGGCTGATATTGGTGTAGGTGGCATTGTTGGCGCCCGCTGCCTGATGCC
>CAYZVN010000015.1:0-54492 GCA_964482025.1 uncultured Saccharophagus sp.
CTTCAATTTCCAGCGGAACGGTTTGAGATAAATCGCCTTTGGCGACGGCGGCGATACTGCGGGTAACTTCCGTGGTGGGCCAGAGCAAGTCGTCGATCAGCGTGTTGACGGAGGTTTCCATCGCGCCCCAGGCGCCGATGCGGCGGTCGGATTGCATGCGCTGGCGGGTTCTGCCTTCTCGACCAACCGCCTGACCGACTCGCTCCAGTTCGCTGGCGACGTTGCTATTAGCCGTGACGATCTCGTTGAAAGTGTCGGCAATTTTGCCTTCGAGCCCGGTCCAATTACCCGGCAGGCGAACGCTGAAATCGCCGTCGCGCATGGCTTGCAATGCACTCAGCAGGATGCTCGCCTGATAGCCGGTATCGCCGCTTTTTTGCCGAACGGGCTCGTTTGCTACTACCAACACATCATCATCGTTTTGCACGCGCGGAATCCCCCGAAATGACCAGAGTGAAAATTGTGGGTTATGTATCGTCCCGTCTGCGGTGGTCTAGCGAACAGAACCGGCCTGCAGAGGCAATTTCTCTCTGCTATCCTTGCGCGCCGCAACGAATATGGAGTTTTTGCGAATTAAAATGCGAGAGACGTGTGCCAGCCGATATACAAACAGGGAAAATGTTGAAAAAATTTCGCCTTCTAGGCAGCTACTGTAGGAGACCTCGTTTTGCGTTTTGCAGTCGAAAAACAGACGCCGCGTATTTTGCTGCTGGAAGATATTCCCGGTATCCGCGAGCATGTGGACTTATGGCGCAATGCGGGATTTGCGCTGCGCTGCGAGCCGGATGCTATGACTGCTGGGTATCACGCAGACGATCTGCCAGACGTACTGGTTTGCCAATACGACTCTAATCGCGCGGAAGACCACGCGTTATTGGAGGCGATCCGTCACCACGAAACCTTCTCACACATTCCCCTGCTGGTGATTTTGCGCAACCCAGCCACGCAAATTCCCGAGCATTTGATCGAAGATCCGCTGCAGGACTTTCTTCATCCACCCTTCGCGATTGCAGAGCCATTGCTGCGTTGCCAGAAATTGCTGGCGGTTAAACGATCCACCCAACAATTGGCCGCGCGCGAGCAGGAGCGCTCCGCGCAACTACTGCTGAGCGAAAACCGCTTCCGGCTGATGGTGGAAAGTGTCGAGGATTACGCCATCTTCATGGTGGATTTGCAGGGCGGCATCACCAGTTGGAATCGCGGTGCCGAGCGGCTTACCGGCTATACCGAAGCGGAGGCGTTGGGACAGCATTTTTCTATGCTGTATCCGCGTGAAGATCTGAACGCCGAGCATGCGCTCTATGAGTTGGCGATGGCCCACAAGCATGGGCGCTACGAGGAAGAAGGCGTGCGGGTGCGGAAAGACAGAACCTGTTACTACGCGCAAATTCAGGTGTGGCCGATGGAGGATAAAGCCGGTGAGATTATCGGCTTCGTCAAAATTACTCGCGATGTCACCGCTCGCCGGCAGGCGGAGCAGGCACTCAAAGAAAGCGAGGCAAAATTTCGCACCATTACCGACGCTATGCCGCAGATGGTGTGGTCGACTCAGCCCAACGGAGACCACGACTACTTTAATGAGCAGTGGTACCGCTACACGGGCGCCGCGCACGGCGCAACTGACGGCACCCTCTGGAGCAACTTGCTACACCCCGACGACCAAGAACGTGCGCGGGCGGTTTGGCAGCGCAGCCTGGACAGCGGTAAAACCTACGAGATTCAGTATCGCTTGCGGCATTTTTCCGGAGACTATCGCTGGACCTTGGGGCGGGCGCTGCCGGTTCGCGATGAGGCAGGCAAGATCGTGCGCTGGATGGGAACCTTAACGGACATCCATGAGCAGAAACAGGCCGAAGAAGCCTTGAAAGATGCCGCGCGACGCAAAGATGAATTTCTGGCAATGCTGGCTCACGAATTGCGCAACCCTTTAGCTCCGGTGCGCAACAGTACCTTTTTGCTGCGGCGGTTGCTCGGTAGTGAAAATGAGCGGGCAACGAATACCCTCAGCGTGATCGAGCGCCAAGTGCGGCATATGACCTGCTTGATCGATGATCTTCTGGATGTCGCCCGCATTTCTCGCGGCAAAATCGAAATTCGTAAGGAAGAGTTGGATTTAGCCGAGGTGATTCGCCACACCGTCGAGGATTTCGAAGGTGACTATCAGGCCAAAGGGGTACAGCTGCAAACCGACGTCGCGAGCCGGCCGTTGTGGCTCGAGGGGGATCGAACCCGAGTCGCCCAGGCACTCGGCAACCTGTTACACAATGCGCTCAAATTCACCGAGCCGGGTGGCCGAGTAAAGGTGAGTGTAACGCGGGAAGAAGCACTGAGCGCAGCGGGAGTGGCGGTGGTTCGAGTGGCGGATTCAGGTGTGGGCATTGACGCGGAAGTCACCGCTAATCTCTTTAACCCCTTTACCCAGGCAGCCCAGGGGCTAGCGCGGAGCAAGGGCGGTCTAGGCTTGGGCCTCGCGTTGGTTAAGGGGTTTGTCGAGCTGCACGGCGGGGTGGTGGAGGCGCACAGTGAAGGGGTGGGCCAGGGCTCAACTTTTACGTTGCGCCTGCCTTTGGTTGAGCGGGAGGCGCCGCCGCAAGCGGTAGATGAGTCGACAAAGAGGGTGCAACCCTTGCGAATTCTATTGATCGACGACAACCGCGATATGCTGCAAACCCTTAGCACTTTGCTGTCGATGGAGGGGCATCGAGTGAGCACCGCAGTGGACGGCGACAGCGGGCTCGCGATGATCCACACCACTAAGCCAGATTTGGTGCTGTGCGATATTGGGCTTCCCGGATCTCTGGATGGCTACGTTGTGGCCCGCGCAGTACGCGCCGAGCCCGATCTTGCCGGTGTCAGTTTAGTGGCGCTATCGGGCTACGGTCAGGAGCAGGATCGCCAGCGGGCGAAAGACAGTGGTTTTGACAATCACTTGCTGAAGCCGCTGAATTTCGAGGAGCTCACCACCGTTATTGCGTCTATTAAACCTTCATCACCCACCTAGGAGATGAATCTCAAGAGTAGTGTGATGTGTTCTGCAAGAGCGCGCGCCGGGTGTTAACCCAGCGGATAATCACGCTGCCATTTTCCGGCACTCTGCCGCACAGGCATAGCATGCTTCGGCACACTCTTGGCAGTGGTCGTGTTGGTGGGTTCGACAAATATCACCGCATTTTTGGCAGATGTCGGCGCACAAGCGGCAGATATCCTGACTAAAATCACTCGCGCGAGCCATGGCACTTGCGGCCATACGGCAGATTTGTGCGCAATCCAAATCGCTGCGGATACAATCTGCCATTTTATTCACATTGGCCTCGCTGAGGCACGCAGCGGCACAGTGATCACAAGCGGCAGCGCAGGCGTAGCAAGCCTCGATGCACTGGGCATATTGATGATGTGACATAAAAGCCTCCTTGATGATCGGGAATTGGGAAGCGGCCGAATATGGGACCTGTTCATTTGTCGAGACCCTTCGGCCTGGTCAACGATTTGCAAATCACAATCCAATGTGTCGCGTCACCGCCAAATGCGCTCAAGAGCAACATGGATAGGTCGACGCACACGGTTTTCCGCCCAGAAACACATTCAGCTCTGTAACTATTGCAATTACATTATTTCGTCCGTTGCGGGACAGTGGCTGGAAATGCCGGTCAAAATGGGGCAATCCGGGCGTGTATTGCCACGGCAGCTATCGGCGAGCGTCTGTAGAGTACTGCGCATCGATGTTAATTCGGCAATTTTCTGATCGAGCCCCGCAATATGATCTAGGACGAGATCCTTAACATCGGCGCTCGCGCGATTTTTATCTTCCCACAGGGAGAGCAGCTGCTTGATTTCGTGGAGGGAAAAGCCCAAAGAGCGGGCGGTGCCGATAAAGCGCAGACTATGGAGATCTTTATCGCGGTAGATTCTATAGCCGTTTTCATCCCGTGCGGGATTAGCGAGTAGGCCGATGGATTCGTAGTGGCGGATCATTTTACTGCTAACGCCACTGCGTTTAGCAGCTTCACCAATGTTCATGGCTACCTCTGATGGTTGTCTAGCGGACAAAAAATCTTGACCTTACCACTGTGGTAAGGTTCAGACTTGCGGGCAATACTCGCCGTCAATCCGATCCGGCGATGGCTGCCAACACCAGGAACAAGAGGAATGGCTTATGGGTTCGACTGTTTCATCTCCTAGCCGGCAGGCCCTGTCGTCCGCGTCTGGGGCGACTCAGGAGCTGCTGATCGAAGGCGCCAGCTGCGCCAGTTGCGTTCGAAAAATCGAAACCGCGTTACAGAATGTGTCCGGAGTGGCAGAGGCGCAAATGAACTTTGCTCAGCGCACCGTGACAGTGGTGGGCTCGGTGGACCCAGAGGCTCTAATAAAAGCGGTAGAGGATGCCGGCTATGGGGCGTCGTCGGTGGCGGCCGGTGACGACCACGCGTTGTTGGAGGAAAAAGACATTGGCGATGCCCGCGAGTATCGCCGTTTGCTCCGCGACACTTGGGTGGCGCTGGGCCTTGGTGTTGCGCTGATGCTTTACGGCATAGCGGGGGGCGATATGACCATTCGCGACAACTTGGCCCGCTGGGGCTGGTTAGCGGTGGGCATATTGAGCCTGGGCATTATGGTGTTTCCGGGCCGGCACTTTTTTGTCAGCGGCTGGCAGGGGGTGCGCAAGCGCTCGGCCAATATGGATACGCTTATCGCGTTAGGGACCGGTACCGCTTGGCTGTATTCCATGGTCGTCGTGCTTGTGCCTCAGGTAGTGCCGGAAATGGCGCGCCACGTATATTTTGAGGCGACGGCGATGATTATTGGCTTGGTCAATCTCGGTTTGGCTTTAGAAGTACGAGCGCGCGGGAGAGCGTCGGATGCGATTAAGCGTCTCATCGGGCTGCGGCCCAAAACGGCGCGGGTGCTTCGCGCCGATCAGGAACTCGATATACCCGTAGAACAGGTGAAGCGCGGCGACCGAGTGCGGGTGCGTCCGGGCGAACGCATTCCGGTGGATGGCAAAGTGGAGGAAGGCAGCACCGCGGTGGATGAATCGATGCTGACGGGAGAGCCGGTACCGCAGATGAAAAAGCCTGGGGATGAGGTCTCGGCGGGCACCTTGAACAAAAGCGGCTCGCTGGTTTTTGTCGCCACCAAGGTAGGGCGGGACACCGCATTGGCGCACATTATTCAACTCGTGAAGCAGGCGCAGAACTCTAAACCGCCGATTGGCCGCATGGCGGATGTGGTTTCTTCTTACTTTGTTCCGGCGGTCATGATTATTGCCATAGTGAGCGCCCTGGTGTGGATCAACTTTGGGCCCGCACCGGTGCTGGCCTACGCCGTGGTGTCGGCGACCACTGTGCTGATTATTGCGTGTCCTTGTGCCTTGGGTTTGGCGACGCCTATGTCGGTGATGATGGGGGTGGGCAAAGCGGCAGAAGCCGGTGTGCTGATACGCAACGGCGAAGCGCTGCAAAAAGCGGCTGACATTACCGCTATGGTTCTGGATAAAACCGGCACCATCACACTCGGCGCACCCAAAGTGACGGATGTTATAGCTGCGCAAGAGTGGACCGAAGCAGAGCTGATGCGCCTGGTGGCGGCCTTGGAGCAGGGCTCAGAGCACCCGCTGGCCCAGGCAATTGTCGAGTCTGCGCAGGAGCGCGGTCTGACCCTGCCGCCGGTAGCGGAGTTTCTCGCTCTGGTCGGTCGCGGGGCTCAGGGAAGGGTGGAAGGGCGTCAGGTACTGGTGGGCAATGAACGCTTAATGGAGGAGCAGAACATTGCGCTGGGCGATTGGATTGAGCGGGCCCAGGCGCTGGCTGCGCAAGCAAAAACGCCTATGTATGTCGCCGTAGACGGCGTATTTGCCGGCGTGGTGGCAGTGGCTGACCCTATCAAAGAAGACTCAGTGGCGGCAATCAAACGCCTGCAAAATTTAGGCATTCGCGTGGTCATGCTCACTGGCGATAATCGCATTACGGCAGCGGCGGTGGCGGCGCAAGTGGGTATTCAGGAGTTTATCGCGGAAGTGACACCCGAAGCCAAAGCCGAAAAAATAGTGGCGCTGCAAAGCGAAGGCGAAGTAGTGGGCATGAGTGGCGACGGTATTAACGATGCGCCCGCGCTGGCGTTGGCGGATGTGGGATTCGCCATCGGCAGTGGCACCGATGTGGCAATCGAAAGTGCCGGAGTTACCTTAATGCGCGGCTCACTGCACGGGTTGGTGGACGCTATCCGCATCAGTCAGGCGACCTTGCGCAACATCAAACAAAACCTGCTGGGTGCTTTTATTTATAACTCTGCGGGTATACCCATCGCCGCCGGCGTGCTTTTTCCATTATTCGGCGTGCTGTTAAATCCGGTGATTGCCGGTGCGGCTATGGCATTTTCGTCGGTAACGGTAGTGGCTAACGCTAATCGGCTGCGCTTTTTCCGCTATCAGGAGGATGTCTCATGATTTGGCTGGTGAATATTGTCGGCTTAATGCTGATTGGACTTATCGTGTGGTGGTTTTGGCTCTCCCAATAACCTTCATCGGCTTATTCACGGCGCAAGCGCTCGCGGATCACCTGAGGGTCCAGCGCTTCGCTGATAAAGGGGCCTTGTAAGAGGCTGCAACCCGCGTGCTTTAACCAGGCGTATTGCGCCGCAGTCTCGACGCCTTTACCAATCGCTTTGATGCCAAATTTATCCGCCATGGCGACAAGCTTGGCGACGGCTTCGTCACTTTCCGCTGACTTACCCAATGCCTGCACTGCCGGTGGGTCTATGCAGATAAAGTCCGATATAAAGTTTTTAAGGTGAGCAATATTAGAAAAGTGATTGGCAAAATTATCCAGCGCAACCTTAATACCCATACGTTTGAGCTGCAGCAATATAGCGCTGGCTTTTTCACTGTCGCGCATAATCGCGGCTTCGGATATTTCCAACCGTAAGCGCGTAGGTGGCAAGTCGTATTCCTTCAAAAGCTGATGCAACAGTTCCACCAGATCGTCTTCGTGAAATTGACGGGTGGAGACGGGAATGGCGATACAGTGCACTTCAACTCGGCTGTACTCCCAAAGTTTTATTTGCTGGCAGACTTGGCGAATCACCCATTCACCCAACAGAAAAGCAAATCCGCTATCCTCGGCTTGAGCCAAAATATCCTCGGCGTGAATTAAGCCGCGCTCGGGGCTGTGCCATTCAATAACGGCCGCCAGCGAGGCAACTTCGCCATCGACCGGGTCGACTTGCGGCTGATACGTCATTATAAATTCATTGCCTTCCAGTGCTTCTCGCAGCGCTCTTTGTGAAGCCGCCCGCTGCTCAACCAAATGCATCATTCCCGCGGTAAAAAAGCAAACAGAACCGCTCTTCGAGTGCTCGGCATGCAGAGCGGCTATTTCGGCTTTATCCAGAAGATCGGCGGCCTCAAAAGCGCCTCCTGGGTAAAGTGCGCCGCCGATACGAGCGCCGCAATAAAATGGCATATTGGCGATCATATAAGGTTTGGCCAGTGAAGATGCCAAGTCCTCGGCCATGGATTGAAAGGGATCTTTGGCCGAAAAACCCGTGTGAATAAGCGCAAATTCGTGGTCGGATAAGCGCGCGATAGAACCCTTGTCGCCGACAAACTGTTGCAGCCGGTTGGTTACCTCCTGCAGTATGGCGGCAACGGATTTTTGTTCCAGATTGCTGCGGATGGATTCAAGGCGCTTTAGTTGAATGTATAGAACCAGAATAACGTGGCGACCTGAGACATATTGGTCGATTTTCTTCTTTAATTGCTCGATAAAAGTGAAGCGGTTGGGCAGGCCCGTGAGATTGTCGTAGCGTGCAAGATAATTGATCTGCTGATCGAAACTCCTTTGCTCGCTGCGCACATGCACGTCCTGAAGTTCGCGCCGTACGACTACCGCTAAGCGATTGAGCTTGTCTTTCAGCACATAGTCTTGCGCGCCCATGCGAATAGCCTCTACCGCCAGCTCCTCGCCTATGGTTCCCGACACAAATACAAAAGGGACTTCCCGATTGCTTGCGCGAACGCGCTTAAGCGCATCAAGTCCGTTCATGGTCGGTAGGGAATGGTCGGCGAGCACTAGGTCCCATGACTGGGACAACGCATTTTCCAGAGCTTCCGCCGTTTCCACACGCTTGTGTTGAACATTAAAGCCGTTGCTGTTTAGCTGCCGAATAAGCAGCAAAGCATCATCTTCACTATCCTCAATAATTAGGACTTTAATGGAATGTTTTTTAGTGAAGCGCGACGACGAGAATAATCCAGCCATGATGTTACCTCATTGTTGAGGCGCTTCATTGAGGATGAGCCAGTACAGCCCTAGCTGCTGAATCGCCTTGAGGAATTCATTAAAATCCACCGGTTTTCGCACGTAGCTGTTTACCCCAAGGCGGTAGCCTCTCACTATGTCTTGTTCTTCCTTTGAGGAAGTCAGTAAGACCACGGGCAGGTATTTGGTGCGCTCATGGGTGCGTATTTCTTGCAGAACTTCCAGGCCGTCTTTGCGGGGCATTTTTAAATCCAGCAGTGCAACTGCCGGCAGGGGAGGGGGTTCGTCGCCAGCGTATTCTCCACGGCCAAATAAATAATCCAGTGCTTCCACGCCATCTTTCACCAGGATAATGTCGTTGGATAAATTGGATTTGGCAAATGCGCGTAGTGCCAGCTCCTGATCGTCGGGGTTATCCTCGGCTAGGAGAATGGGGTTTGTATTCATGACAATGTTTCCTTGTGATGGTTGTGCATAGAGAATTCCCGCGCCGGCAGAGTGAAATAAAAAGTTGCCCCTTTATTGGGTTCGGCTTTCGCCCAAATGTCGCCACCGTGTCGGGAAATCACGCGCTTTACAGTCGCCAATCCTACGCCAGTGCCGGAAAACTCCCCGGCACTGTGCAGCCGCTGAAATGCGCCAAAGAGTTTATCGGCATAGGCCATATCAAATCCCACGCCGTTATCTTCAATGAAAAAGGCGGGGTTGCCTTGATGAAGACGCATGCCAAATTCAATACATGCCTCTTCGTTTTTAGAGGTGTATTTCCAGGCGTTATTGAGCAGGTTGATTAACGCAATTTTCATTAAATGGCTGTCGCAGTAGGCGGTGAGTCCCGACGTTACTTTAACCTGGACTTGACGCTCCGGCTCGGCATCTCTTAATTCATCGACGATACCACTGACCATGTCAGAGAGGTCGACTTGGTTCAGTGTCACTTCGGTGCGATTAACTTTGGCGAGTTTCAGCATGTCATCGATCAGTGCTCCCATTTTTTGAGCAGCTGCGCGCACTCGCTTTAGATAGTCCTTGCCAGTGTCATCGAGCACGTCCTTGTAATCCTCAACCAACGCTTGGCTGAAGCCATCAATGGCGCGCAGCGGAGCGCGCAGGTCGTGGGAAACGGAATAGCTGAAAGATTCCAGCTCTTTGTTTGCAATTTCCAATTGGGTGGTGCGATCTTGCACGCGCCGCTCCAAATCGGCGTTGAGCTGTAAGATGTTTTCTTCCGATCGTTTTAAGGCAACTTCCGCTTCCCGGCGCTCTGCGACTTCTTTTTTGAGGACGTCGTTAGTGTGTTCTAAATCGTGCTTCCCTTTGGCGACCTCATCGAGCATTTCATTGAAGGCAACCACCAGCTCGCCGATTTCATCATCGCTGGTTTTCGGTGCCCGCAAGCTAAAGTCCCGGGTCTCGGCCAGCTTTCGCGCGACCGCGCTGAGAGATAGAAGAGGGCCTATAACACTTTTATGCAAAAACAGTGAGATGCCCAGGGAGACGACGACCGCCAGTAATATAGAAGCGATTGCGATCGCCAGATTGCCGAGCAAATTGGCCATCAAACTGTATTGCATGCGCACAAAAACGGTGCCGACAATTTCGTTGTCCGCGATTATCCGCTTGTGGAGTACTAAAGAGTCGTTTTGGACGCGGGTTCCTTCCAGACCGGTGAGCATCGAGGCGGAGATTTCCGTATCCATGTTGCGTTGGTAGCTCGCAAAAAGCTGGCCTTTCTCGTCGTAGATCGCCGCCTCGATAATATCCGGCTGGTGGCGAAGCAGTTCCAAGTACATTTGCGCCGAATCGGGGTCGTGGAATTGGAGCGCCGGCGTGACGGCGCGACTGATCAACAGCGCTTGTGTTGCAACATCATTTTCCACGTCCTCTCTATAATCGCGGAGATTGAACACTACCATCGCACTGCAGGCGACGAGAAGCGCTACAACAGTGGTAAAAAGGGCAGAAATTAAGAATTTTCGCTTTAAAGATCTTGTCACTACACCGCCTCCTCAATCGACCTGTATAGCGACAGCGAGTAATTCAGAACTCAACTTGAGTCCCGCTTGATCTGCCAGCGACTTGGAAATGGCAAAGCGCACTTGATCGTCGAGAATAACAAAGTTAATTATGGATTTAGCGGAGGGTTTCGCCTGATCGGTAATGGTGAGTATTGGCGGGTGTTTCGCCAATGCGTCAAAGTCATTCAGCGAAAGACGAGATGTTCGAGCGATATACAGCATTTGGATATTACTTAAATCATCTTCGGGCTTGATGCGGCGGACATGAAACGTACACTTTTTGTGAGCTTTGTTCTCAAGCACGTCTTTCATAACGCGAATTGTTTTCAAATTACCCGCAACGCCAACTGTGATATCAGCGTGGTCGGTAGAGGTATCGCGATCTGGCCATTGGACGTATGAGCAAAAATGGTAGAGAAAGGCGGCTTTAATGTGTTGTTCGGCATTTTGTGTCTGGCCGACGCTACAAGTGATCAAGAGCACGAACAAGAGCGCGGCTTGTGCAAGCTTTCGCAGTTCAATCAATGCCATTTTCCGGTGACCGAGCGGTGGAGGCCGCCTCCCATTTAAAGCTCCCATATCACTCTCACCCACGCACTGCGGCCAAAGGCCACCCCAACTGCCTCGTTTGCCCCGTATTCATAATGGACACGATCGGTGGCATTTTCGATGGTTGCCGCCAGCCGGAATCCGGCATGTACTTGGTAAGAGTAATGGACGCCGACCGAGGTGTAGGAGGGTACCTCTTGGTTCTCCAGTGCATCCATATAGCGCGCCGAAATGTGTAATACCTGTTTGTCGGTAATTTTAAACGTCGAGCGAATTTGGCCGTAGTAATCGGGGTCGTTTGATAGCGTGGGGTTGTTGATACCTTGCGGATCTTCACTGCCGGCTTGTAGCTGTAGGTCTTTATACAGCCGTGTGCCCCCGGTCGAGACTTGCCAGCGCGGCAAGATGTTCAGATTGATCCACATTTCAACGCCGTAGACAGGCCCAGAGATCTCATTGACATACTCAATCGGCAATGCTGTGGCACTGCGCAGGCGATCCCAGTCGTGATAGTAGGCCGCCACGGAATAATTGAGCTTGTCGTGTAGCGCTCCGCGATGGCCGAGCTCTAAAACATTGGCGACCTCGGACACAAAGTTCGGCCCCCCCACCACAAACCAAGGGCCCTCGGGGCTCCCGCCCAGATGCGCGTCGCGATCAAAACGCGATGGCGCTCTAACCGCTCGTGACAAGGCCAGCCAGGAAAGACGATGTGGTGAGTGCTTCCAGCTCAAGCGCGCGGTAGGAAGGTACTCCATATCCGTAAACGGGTTGTGTTCTAAACGGATGCCGAGCGTCATATCCAATGCGTCGGTGAGACTCAGCTCGCCCATGGCGAACAAATTGGCCCAATCGGAGGACCGGCTTGATGGAATAAAGTAAAGCCCCGTACCGGGGCTGATTTCGTCTTGAGAGTGACGATACCCGCCGCCCCACATCAGTCGATGGCGACCCAGCGGCATGGCGTGTTGCAGTGAAAGATCCCAGGTATCCATTTCCGGCTGGAAGATTAACGCGTCTTTACGTTGGAAGTGATCCCAATATGCCTGCAGTTGCAGTTCCGAGCCGTCGCGAAAATTGCGCTGCCAGCGGGCTAGCAAGTTGTTGCCCGAGACTTCTATGTCGCCTAAATGACGCTCGCCTAAGCCGGCTATGGTAACGGTACCTCGATCGTCGCCAGTCCCGTTGTAGATATCCCCCATCACCGTCAGCAGGTCATTTTGCCACCGCCAGTCGGTACGAAAGCCTATCTGGCCGCGTTGCGCACCGTCGTTGGCGATAACGCCATTGGCGCGTTCATGCGTATCGAACTCAATATATTTGCCGTAAATTCGCAGGTGGCCGTGCTCGCCGAGCGCCGTACCATAGCGAGCTTGTGCGCCGCGCTCGAAGTTACCGCCGTGGGCACTGACATGCGATCCCGTGGTCGCTGAAGTATTGCGGGTAATGATATTGATGACACCGTTAACCGCGTTGGTGCCCCAGAGCGTGGCTCCGGGGCCGCTAATCACCTCGATTCGTTCGACGTCGTCGAGGAGCAGTTCTTGATGATCCCAGGAGACCCCCGAAAACAGAGAGGTATAAAGCGTGCGACCGTCGATAAGGACCAGTAACTTGTTATTGATGTCGGTGGTGAATCCGCGAATACCAATCGCATATTCAGTGGCGGTGATTCGAGAAACATGAAGCCGCGGATCCAGGCGAAGCGCCTCTGGAACGGTGGTGACGCCCGCATTGCGGATTGCGTCGCGAGTGATGACATAGACGGATGCGGCAGCATCCTGAAGCACTTGTTCGCGTTTAGAAACTGAGCTGATTTTGATTTGCAGCAATTCGTCAAAGCTGAGGGCTAAGAAATCGGTGGGTGCTTGAGCGGCAAAAGCATCGCTTAACGTGAATAAAAAAATACAACCACAGCCTACACGCCGGGCGGTACGGTTAGTTTTTTTCATTATCGTCCCCTGCGAGCGAGCCTGTTGCGGCGCGGAGCGCAAGCCGCTCTGGATTATTGTTATTGCTTTGTGAATAGAGCATAGACCTTTAACAGTGTTTTGTAAGTCAGCGGGTGGAAACGAGCGCCGTTAAAGTGTTGAGAGGCGTCGCTTTTTGTGTCCGCCGGTAATAATTTCAACATTCCGTAAAAAGTCTCTCGAGTGCTCAGCGCCCCACCTGGGGATTTAAGGCTTTTCATTACAGAACGCGGCCTTTAGGAAGTTGGAATCCTTCGTGCATTGTTGTCTCTGTCACATCGATATATCCGGAGGTACTTGTTATGCGTAAATCAGCGAAACATCACTTAACGCCGTATCAACAGGTTGAACACAATATCCGCGAGACGAGTCACGACGAGCCGTCAGATAACCCGCCAAAGCGGGTAGGGGATCTCGCCGGGCAGAAGCTTGAGCGGGCATACGCTCGGGATAGCTCGGGGCCCAGCGATGGACCGACCAACGACGATTTGGCTCCTGAGATTTTGATTCGCGAGGACGGTGCGCGCTCGCCGAATGAGCCGGGTGATGACATCCCGGCGGATCGAGCCTACCGGGTGGTGCGCCGCGACGAGGCCGGCGGAACCTATGGCTTAGACGAGGCTGAGCTTGCGCGCATTGATCCCCTCGATGGGGAACCTTGGGACGCAGAAGATGATGAGCGCTAGCTAAAACGGCGAAGAGGGGCCGAGGCGTATTTTTTCTGTGGATTTGGTAACCTGACGCGCCCTAGCGTTTGGATCAAGCCTGATGAATCAGTACGAACTCGGCCTTTCCCAATTCATTTTGTTTGCCCAGAGTATGGGCATAGGCTTTTTGATTGGCCTAGAGCGCCAGCGGCATGAAGGTACCATCGCCGGGGTGCGCACCATCACGTTGACTGCCCTTGCCGGCTCCCTCAGCGGCTTCATTAGCTCCTTGACCGACAACCTTGCAGTGCCCTGGATTCTGCTTGCGCTGATTACCGCGAGCCTAATGGTCGCTCAATTCAAATCCCATGCAGAAGAGTCGGACACCACAACGGTGCTCGCGGCGATGCTCGCTTTTATTTTGGGCTATGTGCTGTGGCTCGGGCACACGGTTTTTCCCGCAGCTTTGGCGATCGCGGTGACGGCCGTGTTGTATTTCCGCGAGGAGTTACAAGGTTTTCCACGGCGCTTGAGCCGCCAGGACATTACCTCGTTTTTTCAGTTTGCGGCGGTGGCATTTATTTTGTTGCCGATTTTGCCCAACGAGACCTATGGACCATACGACGTCATCAACCCCTATCAAGTGGGCTGGTTGGTGGTGCTTATCAGCGGGTTGAGTCTTGCCGGTTACGTGGCTCTTCGCTTGTTCCGTGGTAAAGCTGGGCTCATTGTTATAGGGTTGCTCGGCGGCCTGGCATCCACTACGGCAACAACCTTGGTGTATTCGCGCCACAGCAAACGCACTCCCCATTTCTCCCACAATGCGACCACCATAATTCTGCTATCACACTTGGTGTTATTTGCGCGTATCGCGGTGGTGGTCGCTATAGTCGAGCGACAATTGCTGCCTTCTACTCTGCCTTGGATCATCGGCGGCTTGTTAGCCGGTATCGTGTGTCTGCTGGCGCTCTTGCGGAAAAGAGAAGACCTGCGGCAGCCCTTGCCGGAGCTGAAAGTATCCAATCCGACGGAGCTTAAAACCGCAATCGGCTTTGCCGTCGGCTTTTCTCTTGTGCTGTTGCTCTCGGCTTGGATGCATGATGTTTTTGCCAATGCCGGTAGTTATGTGATTGCGTTTCTTTCGGGCTTGACGGATGTGGACGCAATTACGGTCGCCAACCTCAAATTGTTTTCCATCGGCTCTATCGACGCGGCGACGGCGAGCCACGCCATCATCATTGCTTTGGTAGCCAACTTCCTTTTTAAGCTCGGTATCATTTTTACTGCGGCAGATCGGTCCCTCTGGCTGCCAATCACGCTGGCATTTGCGCTGCTGCTGGTGGGTGTGTTGACAGGGCTATGGTTGTTTTAATGGTGCAGCGGGCTGAAACGGTTTAACGGCAGTTAGTCGATAATGCGTTAACAGCGCTTGCAGGCGGCGAAAATGCTCGCAGGCGCTGTTGACGGCAAGACTGATATTGACTTCAGCTTGTCGCTCGTCAAGATAGGTGAACAACTGCAGCCAGTTTGATCGGGTGTGCTCGGCAAATCCGTAAAAGAAGCGCAGTCCCTTGGCGGGCGTTAAGCCCGTGCTTTTTTCCAACTGTCGGCAGAGCACTTGGCCACCTAAGGTTGAGCCTTGCTTGACATACAAGTAGCCCACGTATTGCGAGAAATTGGCTGGTGAGGGGACCACTTCCAAGCGTTTCGCTAAACTGGGGTCATCATCGCCAAGCGCGGTAAGGTCTTCTTGTAGCCAATTCAACACCGGTGCTTCCAAGTGGAATTTTGGCGGACGTAAGCCACTAAAGCGCACTTCGTTTTGCACATAAAAGATAAAAAATACCCGCAACACCGCCAAATATTCTTCGCGCGTGCAATCCGATTGGGTGAGCCGGCGGAGGAGCGGATCCTGATGCAAGGCTTGGTGGAGGGGATGAGTATGGTGTTTGAGCTGCTGGTGAAGATCGGTGGCGAGAGAAGTCGACATGCTGAGGTATCACAAAAATTTATAGCAGATCATTGGGACAACAAAGTGCGGTGCAGCTCGGGGAGGCGGGCGATGGCATAACGGGCTGCCTCACCTCTGACTTGATTGCGCGCGCCTTCGAAGCGGCGGGTCTCGCTGATTACCGCGAACTCGCCGTTCACTCGCGCCGCATAGGCAAAGCACACTACACCGTCTTGCTGATCGTCCGATTCCGCTGTTCCCGTAATGGCTAAGGCTAAATTGGGCCGACCGTCACCCGGAGCGTGCCGGCTCAAGGCACCGCTGGCCATTTCGCGCGCAACCTCTTCACTGGTCAGGCCAAATTGACGAATGGTCTGTGCCTGCACGCCCAAGCACTCTTGTTTAGCGCGCTCGTCATAAACCACGTAACCACTGTACAGAACACTGCCACAGCCGGAGACGTTCGCAATCAGCGAACACACTTCTCCTGCTGTGCAGGATTCGGCAATCGTTAGGGTTACCTGTTGAGCTTTAAGAAAATTAACGACTTGATGGATGGACTTTTCCGCCTCACTGGCGGTGTTCGCTGCGCTCGTGTTCATCGTGATGGTCTTTCTCCAGCCAGTATACCCGCACACCTTTGAGCCACCCCAAGGTGTAGGCAAAACTCAGGATAAAAATGCCCCACTGGCCGGCCTGCCAAGTGGTGTAAAACCAAAGCGGTTGTCCGATCAGGCCGAAAATGCACGCATATCGGCGGCGGTCTCGACGGGCATCTTGACTCAGCCACACTGCTGCTATACCGAGCACAGCGATCAGGATTTGCACGATCATGAAACTGAAATTTCCATCACCTTATCACCGGTTGTACTGTCGGAGATTGTACTGTCGGAGAACCTGCGATGGACTTTAACGTGCGGCCTACAAAGACTCTGTCTGTAAACACACAATCCTGCGAGCTTTTTGCCTCGCTTTACTTTTCCAGAGCGCTCACGTGCGCGTAAACACGGGTGGTGCCGTCTTTGTTCAGTTGGAGAACATCGTAGGGCGTGATGCGCTCGCCCATTTCCATGCCGGGGCTGCCAATCGGCATGCCGGGAACGGCGAGGCCTATGGCACCTGCGGGTTTTTCAGCAAGGAATTTTTTGATCAGACGGGCGGGAATATGGCCTTCAAAAATAAATCCGTCGGCGCTTACGCCGGTATGACAGGATTGATGCTGCGGCGCTATACCCAGCTCTTTTTTAATCCCGTTCAGATCTTCCGGATGGTGAATGATGGAGCGAAAGCCATTGTTATCAACGTGGGTGATCCAATCTTCGCAGCAGCCGCAGGTGGGGCTTTTGTAGACATCCAGCACTATAGCGTCGGCGGATGAGGTAGAAGTGCTGGCGCTTTCAGACGCCTGTTGATCACGACAGCCCATAGCGAATAGCAGTAGCAGAAGCGGCAGGGAAACCGCGAAAAAACGGCTCAGCATATAAATATCCTATTGTTCAATCAGTTAATTAAATACCGGTTATATCGAATCGACGCTATGAGTCGCCAGGTTGGTGAGACGCCGCCGTATCCAGGTTGTCAATCAACCACTCAAGACCGGCTAAATGCGCCATAGCGGTGAGATTGGCAGGTATATGTTCGAGGTTTAGCTGCTTGCTCCGACCAAGGGCATAGCGATGTAGGCTTATCATCAAGGCGATGCCGGCGCTATTGCTCGATGCGCCGGAAAAGTCGATGGTGCAGTGCGCGTTTGCAGAATTGCTTAACCAGGTTTCCGCTTCGTATCGCAGAGTGATCACATTGTCGAAATTCACTTCGCCCGCCAACGCTAATTGATCGGCTTGCTTATGCCACTGAGCAGGAGTTGTCATCATTTTGTTTCCGGTGTGACTTTGGACATGAGCTTGGGCCAATTCTCGACCACATAATCCACGTTGCCCTTGTTGTTTTGCACAGCGTCGGCAAATTGAGTGCGGTATACCTGGCCTAAGTTTAATCCCTCTACGATGACGTTCTGCACCAGCCAGCCGGATTTGTCGGTGTTGCGCATCCGGTATTGCACCTTGTAATTATTGCCGGATTTGGCGTGGACGACCTGAGTAAGCGTGATGTCGTTGGGATCGCGACTCGGCGGCGCTGGCTCCCAGGTGATGCGCTCTCCATCGAAGGCGAGCAGGGCGTCGGCGTAACTGGCCATAAGGGAATCCTTGAGCACAACGCTAAAGCGCGTGATGCGTTCGCGAAACGCTCGGCGCTCCTCATCGCTGGAAAGCGTTCGATAGCGAGCCACACTGGCATGGGTGGCCATTACTGAGCGCGCAAAATATTCCATGTCGACGATTTGGCTCAGCACATCATCGATTTTTTGGTAGTAGGCTTGCGAGTCGCGCGTTTCTTGCTGTTTTGTGTCTTCAACAATCTGCAGGACACGGTCAGTGGCGCTGCGCAACATGGTCGCCGGATCATCTTTGGGGATTTCAATTTCCGTAGTGGCGGCTGCGACCGCTCCGATTTGCAGAGCACATAACATCAGCGCGCTTAAGAAAAACGGTTTGTAGCTGGGCATGTTGCACCTCGCATTGGGTATTGGAAACCTATTCTTAACCGGGCCGCGCTGTGCGGCCCGACTTATGCGTGAATCGACCGAAAAGCCATCTCGTAAGCCACGGCACTCGGTCGGTTCTTGCTAAGACGTCTAATCTTTCGACCCCATAGACGTCATAAATTTACCGATCAAATCCTCAAGAATCACGGCGGACTGAGTGTCGCGAATAAAGCCGCCGTCCTCCACCAAATCCGGCGCGCCGCCGATACTGATGCTGATGTACTGCTCACCCAGCACGCCTGCAGTTTTAATACTGGCGATACTATCGGTGGTGAGATAGTCGACGTTTTTGTCGATGGCCATGTCTACGACCGCGCGGGCGCTCAGGGAATCCAAACTAATATTGGTGACTTGACCGACGGTCACCCCCGCAATGCTCACTTTGGCCCGTGGTTTAAGGCCACCTATATCGTTAAATTCGGCCGTGACGGTGTAGGTTTGGCGGCGCGTGTCCTGAAAGCTTAAACCGCTAACTTTCAACGCAAGAAATGCCAGGGCAAGAATTCCCAATAAAATGAACACCCCCACCGCGAGTTCCAGTTGACGTTGTTGCATGTTGCATTCTCCAAAAATCTAAACGGGCTGTGTTGTGCGTCACAATACACTAGAGGCCGCTTCTTCATAGCTGCGAGTGCGAGATAGCTGCGAGCTATGAAGCGGCCTCTAGGCAATCAGTTCACTCCAAACATGACGGCGGTGAGGAAAAAATCCATTGCCAAGATCGCCAGGGATGAGTGCACCACGGTTTTGGTTGTGGCAGCACTGATACCCGCTGAGGTTGGGATTGCGTCGTAGCCCTGGAATACCGCGATCCAAGTTACCACCAAACCAAACGCCACCGACTTAACCAATCCGTTGATCACATCGGTACTAAAGTCCACGGAATTTTGCATATTCGACCAGAAGGAGCCGGCGTCGACCCCGAGCCAATGGACACCCACTACGACTGCGCCCCAAATGGCGACCGCATTGAAGACCTGCGCTAAGAGCGGCATCGATAAGATACCCGCCAGAAGTCGCGGGCGTAGTACCCGGCGCAGCGGATCAACGCCAATCATCTCCATGGAGGCCAGCTGTTCGGTGGCTTTCATCAAGCCGATTTCCGCTGTTAACGCCGAGCCGGCACGCCCCGCAAATAGCAGAGCGGCAACCACCGGACCTAATTCGCGCAGGAGGGTGAGGGACACAAACTGACCCAGCGCCGACTCAGCCCCAAAGCGCACCAGTACCGTGTAGCCCTGAAGGGCGAGCACCATACCAATCAGCACGCCGGAGACGGCAATGATCAACAGTGAGTGAAAGCCGACATAATAGAGTTGCTGCAGTAACAGGCGCGGGCCTTCGCGCAGATCCGGTCGACCCCAGATAGCGCGCCACCAAATTAAAGTCGCACGGCCAAAGCTGCCGGTAATATCGAGGCCCCAGGCGCCCAATGCTTGTATATGCTTAACCATCAGCTGCTCTCCATCTGCAGATCGGCTGGCCAACTGGCGGCGGGGTAATGAAAGGGCACAGGGCCGTCAGGCAAACCGCGTAGAAATTGCCGGACCATAGGGTCCTCGCTATTCATCACTTCATCCGGCGTTCCCTGGCCGATAATGCGGCCGCCGGCCAAGACAAAAATATAATCCGCGATGGCGGCTGTCTCGGCGACATCGTGAGACACAATAACGGTTGTCGCCCCTATGCTTTGATTGATGCGTTGGATCAGGCCGCGAAGGACGCCCATCAGAATCGGGTCCTGCCCGGCGAAGGGTTCGTCGTACATGATCAACTCTGGGTCGAGAATAATGGTTCTGGCCAGAGCGACCCGGCGCGACATGCCGCCGGACAGTTCGTTCGGCATCAAGTCGCGCGCCCCGCGCAGACCCACCGCTTGTAGCTTCATCAGCACGAGATCGCGGATCATGTCTTCAGGCAGTCGGGTGTGGACTCGCAGCGGAAAGGCGACGTTTTCGTATACCGAAAGATCGGTGAATAAGGCGCCGCTCTGGAACAGCATCCCCATACGCCGGCGCAGCGCCATCAAGCCGGTGCGATCCAGCGACGCAACATCCACTCCATCGACGCGTACCGTACCGCTGTCGGGTTGCAACAAGCCGCTGATCAGCTTTAACAGAGTGGTTTTGCCGCAACCGCTAGGGCCCATAATGGCGGTAATTTTATTGCGCTCGATGTTCATATCCACGTCGCGGAAAATCCAGCGCGACGGGGAGCGGCGGAAACTCAGATTGCGGATTTCAATCCAGTTGGAAGAAGGCATGATGATCCTATTCTCAATAGATTGATCGACACGATATATGACTTCTAAAACTTTTTACACGCGTTAATGGACCGGCGCTGTGTCGTTTAGTTTAGAGAGCGGCATTTAATAGGCCTTAAATGCCGCTCTATGAGAGGTTACTGCACCGCTTCGGGGAGTTCGCGGTAGGGGCCATCCGGAAAGCCACTGTTGCGGTTGTTAAGGACTCTTTCGTTCGCGATCCGCGCCACTCCGGGCGTGTGATCCACCAGTGATCCTGCCACTTGCTCCACTACAGCACCGACCACCGCGCCGAGCAGGCCGCCGCCATGATTGTTGCCCGGTTCGTGAGTACCCTGGATGTTGCCGCTCCAGAGTTGGGTTCCAGTCCGGGTGTCCACCAGCTGCGCGTGGGCACGCACCACCGATTTGGAGGAGATGATCTGATACTTTTGCCCCCAGTCCGAAATGGTGACGTACAGCACTGCATCGGCACCTATGTGCTGGCGAATCTTATCCAGAGAAATGGTGTGCATTTCATCCGGAGTAGGCAAACCGTTTTCTTTCAGAAACTGGTCGATCACGGCAACCGGGAATACGTAATACCCTTTTTCCGCCAGCGGTTTGGAAATGGTGGATAAATAGGTGTAAGGCGCGTTGACCTCTACCGAGTTGTTGATAGGGGGCAATACCAGTATGGACAAAGGCCGGTGCTCGTTGAACAGGCTGTTATCTTTTGCCGGGGAACTAGCGCAGCCGGCGAAGAATGCCGCACATGCGATGCATAAAACGAGCTGTAAATGGCGAATCATCGTGCCGCTCCTTGCCGCTTATGCGCGTTATAAGCGCGCTGTAACATACCATCCAACAGGGTGGCCGACTCTGGGTAAAGGCGTTTTTCGTTATTGAACGCCGCTTCCGCTGCCGCCATATTGCCAACCGCCGCATACATCAAACCCAGGTGGGCATGAATGCCAGGGGCGACTTTTTTTCCTCTGTTTTCCGCTTTTTCGATATCCGTACTCAACGAATCAATTTGCAGCTCCGCCGTGGCAGAGCCCGGCTTGTTGTACATGTCATACAGCAGCTGCTCGTAGCTTCCCCAATAGTAAAGTTCCGGCGTGGTTTGACAGGCGCCCAACAGGACGCACGTCATCACCAGTGAGGTTTTCAACCATGAAAACATATTTGTGATCCTTCTTAGTCGTTAACTTGTAGTGCGCCGCTCTCTTGGGCGCGGACCAGCTCGTTGACGGCCTCGGTGATGGCCAAATTCAGTACCTTGCCATTGAGGGTGGCGTCATAGCCGGCGTTTGAACCAAAACCTATGATTTCACGTTCGCTCAATTGATATTCACCGGCGCCTTGGGTGGAATAAATAATTTCCGAGGTGAGCACATCAATAATATTGATCGAGACCTTGGCGTAGGCGATTTGTTTTTTGCCAGATCCTAAAATGCCAAAAAGCTGTTTATCGCCAGTGACTTTGCGACCAAACTCGGTCACCGCACCACCCACGGCGTAACGTGCACCTTTCAGGGCCTGTTGCTGGCCGCGCAATTGTGCCTCTTCCTGGATTTGCGCCATGTTGTCGCGATCAACAACTTTGAAGCGATTGGTTTGTTGCAGGTGGGTTTTTAAGATGGTTTTGGCTTGGATGCCCAATTGGTCATCGCCAGAGGAAAATAGACCCTGCATATAATTCGAGCGGTTCTGAAAGTTGCTGACCACAAGAGTGGTTTTGGGGCCGGAATAGCTGGTGCCGTAGGAGGCGACTTTTTGTGACTCCACCACCCGGTGAGATTCGGTGGCGGTGCAGCCGAAAAGGAAAAGCAAAGCAAAGCACCATGTGCCCATGCGATATAAATTCATGACAAAGCTCCTTGTTGTGAGTGGCGGCAGTATTGGGAAGTTGCGCTGTGCTGTCAATGTGCTCTTGCGAGGCTGTATTTAGGCGCCGGAATGAAAACCAATGGCATGAGCGCGATGTCGGCGGTGAACCAGATGTAGGCTCAACAATATCAGAAACGCGAAAACGACCAGCGCACCCGCCAATTTATGTGCCTGCGCATATTCCATGGCTTCCACATGATCGTATATCAGCACGGAGATCACTTGGGTCTCTCCGGGTATATTCCCGCCGATCATCAAGACCACGCCAAACTCACCGACTGTATGGGCGAACCCCAGGATGGCGGCGGTGAGAAATCCCGGCTTCGCCAGGGGAATCACCACACTAAAAAAACGGTCTAGCGGCCCCGCGCGCAGAGTAGCGGCGGCTTCTAAGGGCCTTTTGCCTATGGCCTCCATGGCATTTTGAATGGGCTGCACAACAAATGGCATGGAGTAGAACACCGAGCCCACGACCAATCCCCAAAAGGTAAAGGGAAGGGTTCCCAGGCCCAGGCGGTTAGTCAATTCGCCGACAAAGCCCGCCGGTCCCATCGCAACCAACAAATAGAATCCAATAACCGTTGGTGGCAGCACCAGAGGCAGTGCCACTAGGGCGCCGACGGGAGCTTTAAAGCGCGAGTTTGTATGGGCGAGCCAGTAGGCGATGGGCGTACCAATCAGCAGCAACACCAATGTCGATGTGGTCGCAAGTTTAAGCGTGAGAAGGATGGCGGCAATATCGGCAGCGGAAAACATGTTAACTATCGTCCGGGGTTTTATAGCCGTGGGATTGAATGATCGACTTGGCCGTGTCACTGCGAATAAAGGCCATTAGTTGCCGAGTTGCTGGACTGTCTGTTCCCTTCGTTAAAATTTGCGCGTCCTGGCGAATAGGGCGGTACAAATTATCGGGGACTTGCCAATACACCCGCTGTTCAATATCGATATAGTCGACGATTTGTGAGAGTGCGGCAAAGCCCAAGTCGGCATTTTGCGTGGCGGTGAATTGGAAAGCTTGCGCAATATTTTCGCCCTGTACCCAATGGCGTTGAGTGATGTCCTTTAAATCTAGCTGCTCTAAGGTTTCTACTGCTGCGGCACCGTAAGGTGCGAGCTTAGGGTTGGCCAGCGCAAGCTTATTAAACGCGCCGTTTGTCAGTGCCTGTAATGGGGATTGGGCAAGATCCTCTTGGGCGGACCAGAGCACAAGTATGCCGATGGCGTAAGTAAACCGAGACCCGCGAAGCGCTTTATTATGGTGTTCGAGCTTCTCGGTGGTGGCTTGGTCGGCGGAAAAGAAGGCATGGTAGGGCGCACCATTGAGAATCTGCGCGTAGAGTTTGCCAGTGGATGCAAAAGACAGCGTGACTCTATGGTCCGAGGCTTTTTCAAACTCCGCCACCAGCGCTTTCATAGTGTTAGCAAAATTGGACGCCACCGCTACTTTGATGGTTTCCGCCGCAGCCACGGGCGGCCACAGAGGCAAGAGCAACACGCACATCCAGCCGAACCACTTCATACAGGGCCACCGATATCGACAAGCTCAATGACAGGGAGGAAAAGGGATATTGAATCAGCTGGGGAGGATAAGGCAAACCGGACAATGCTGTCCGGTGAGATTGACGAATCGCTTATGGCCTCAACTCAGTGCTTATTGCCCGGGCTCAGTGACAAAGCCCAGCTTCAAAATGCCTGCGCGCTGGACCGCAGCCATCACTTGAACCACATGCTCGTAGGCGACGGTGCGCGCACCGCGCAGATGAATTTCCGGTTGTGGCTCTTGCACGGCCATTGCCTGTAGGCGCTGCTCTAGATCTTCCATGGTGATGACCGTTTCGTTCCAGTGAATGACACCACCTTCGGTGACCGCAAGATTAATAGTGTCCGGCTTGATTTCATTAAGCGTGTTGTCGGCGCGCGGCAAATCCAACTTAACCGAGTGCGTCAATACCGGCACGGTAATGATAAAGATAATGAGCAATACCAGCATAACGTCCACCAGGGGCGTCATATTGATTTCGCTCATCACCTCATTGTTGTCATCGGGTCCACCACCGAACGCCATATCAGACCGCCTCCGGGTGTGTTGGCTTAAGGGTTTTCAGCCGCGCTATCTGCGCAGAGTTACCTTTTGCCGGTGGGGCGCCAGTAATGAAGTAGGCGTGCAATTGGTGAGCGAAGCGGTGCAGCTTGGACAAGATCCCCTTGTTGCCGCGGGCCAGGGCGTTGTAGCCGAGCACGGCAGGAATGGCTACCGCCAAACCGAAAGCCGTCATGATTAAGGCCTCGCCCACCGGTCCTGCGACTTTGTCGATACTCGCCTGGCCGGAGACGCCTATTCCCACTAGTGCATGGTAAATACCCCAAACAGTGCCGAACAGGCCAATAAACGGGGCGGTAGAACCGACGGAGGCAAGGATCGCCAAACCGCGCTGGAGCCGCTCCGCACTTTCGTCGATAGACCCGCGCAGGCAAGCGGTGAGCCAGTCGGCGAGGGGAAGGTGGCCGTGGAGGTCATCTTTGTGGTTGGTGTGATGGTCGAGTGCTGCCTGGCCTTCTTCTGCCAGGTGGCGGAAGTGATTGTCGGGGCGGTTGTCGCCGAGGACGTGCAGACCCTCGGCAAAGCTTTGGGTATGCCAGAAGTCGGCGAGCGCGCGGGTGGGCTTGCGCAGCTGAAACAAGCCCCAAGCGCGCACGACTATGACGTACCAAGAGGCAATCGACATGATCAAGAGAATGATAGCCACCGCTTTGATGACGACGTCGCCTTGGCTCCAAAGCGCCTCTATACCATAGGGGTTTTGCATGTAATCACCTCGTTCAATAAATCGAGCTCAGTTGAGCGAAAATTCCACTGGTTGCAAATACCAATATTCGATTGGCGTGTCGCCGCGTCGGGCGGGCATATAGCGCCAGCGTTTAACGGCCTTGGCGGCAGTGTCATCCAACCGTTTGTGGCCGCTGGATTCTTTTACTCGCACCTCGCCGACGCTGCCGTCGGCGAGAATCAAAATCTCCAATAACACCACACCCTCTTCGCGCAGGCGCCGTGATAGGTTTGGGTAGGCTGGCGCGGGATTATTCAGAGGATTGGCGTCCATCTGGGGCGGCGTCACGGGCGCGCCGAGGCTGTCGTTGTCTTCCTGCGCGGGCATTGCCACTTGCTGTGCCGGAGGCGGCGGCGCCTCCTCGGCGGCCTCTTCAGGCTGCTGAATCGCTCGTTCGGACGGCGGCGGTTCCACTGGAGGCTTAGGCTTGGGTGGTTGCTTTGGTTTGGGTTTCGGCTTTGGTTTGGGCTTCTCAGGCACCGGAGGCGGCGGAGTAGGCTCGGGTGGCCGCTCTTTAGCGCTGGGGGCCTGAACGGTTTCTGCCGGTGGCGCAGGCAGTAGAATTCCCTGAACAGTTGGCAGTACCAGCTCCTCCGTCTTGGGTGACGGCGTCCAGACCGCAAAACCAATCGCACCTATATGAAAAGCGATAACGCCAAACAAGGATACGAGCGAGCGCAACTGACTATTCACGTGCGGACCTCGCGATACCGAAACAGTCCCTCAAGTACGAATAAGTGATCAGGGGTAAACAACATACAATCCAAAAAAAATCAGCAAGGAAATCCTTGCTGAAAGCACATACAGGGCTAGAAGCACACCCTGGGTCACATCATGAAGAAGCCATGAGAATAAAATTGTGATGCAGTTAATCTAAATGATAAATATTCTCATTCGATGTTGGGGATTCTAATGGGCATAGGCGTCGAAGGCAAAGCTTTTTTGCCTCAATGTGTGCTTTTTTCCACATCTTCCGACAAGCGTGCTCTGATGAACCTAACGGAACTTGATGCTGGGCGACAAAAGCATTTACACCTAGGCCCCTGTGCGCGGTTGGAAATGTGGGGAGAGTTGCTCTCGCCACAGAGCGTGCGGAGAGAGCGATAATAAAGTGGGTAAGTTCAGGCAGGACAATGAGAAGAGAAGGCGATTATCGCCTTCTTATTGCTCTACAAAGGCTCGTTCAATGACGTACTCGGCCTGATGGCCGTGGCGGGATTCGCTAAACCCCCAGCCGTCCAGAATGGCGCAGGTGTCTTTCAGCATACTGGGACTGCCGCACAGCATAAAACGGTCGTCGTCTACATTAGGTGCCGGCAGATCTATATCACTGAACAGCTTGCCGCTGGTCATCAGCTCGGTGACACGCCCTTGGTTGCGGTAGGCCTCGCGTGTGACGGTCGGATAATAAATTAATTGCTCACGTACCATGTCGCCGATAAATTCATCATTCGGCAGCTCATTTTGAATCAGGTCTTGATAGGCCAACTCTGATACTTCCCGCACGCCGTGCACCAGAATCACTTTTGAATATTTTTCGTAGACTTCTGGGTCGCGGATGATGCTGAGGAAAGGCGCGAGTCCGGTACCCGTGCCGAGTAAATAGAGATGCTTGCCTTCGCGAAGGTGGCTGGCAATCAGGGTGCCGGTGGGCTTGGTGCTCAAGATAATCGGGTCGCCCACTTTGATTTTTTGTAAGCGCGAGGTTAAAGGGCCGTCTGGAACCTTGATGCTGAAGAACTCCAGCTCGGGTTGATAATTGGCACTGGCAATACTGTAGGCGCGCATCAGTGGCTTGCAGTCGACTTCCAGGCCAATCATGATGAAGTGGCCATTTTCAAAACGCAGCGACTGTTGGCGAGTGGTACGAAAGCTGAAAAGCCAGTCGTTCCAATGATGAACGTGAGTGACGGTTTCCTGAATAAACTTAGACACAAAAATTCCTGCTACATAACGGAAAATAAGTCATTGTCGACGCACGGCATTGGTGCAGTTTAACTGCAAGTGGGCAATGGCTGAGCGCGGCACCAAATGTCCATAAGGCTGCCACAAATGCGAACCCTTATCAATGAAGCCCAGGGCGCAATTTGGCAATTTTAAAAAATATTATAAGGTCCTTTGTTTGCGATATAACGCGAGCAATCTAGCCGGCACTAAGAGACTCTTTGCCGGCGGCTTGTGATTGTGTCGCAAATCTCGGGGCGCTTACCGCATAGGACCAGACGCTGTCCGGATTGCCCGAGCGCGCTCTTCTCGCAGTGCGCAGCGCCATAAAAGCAAATATAAAGCCGCCAACCAAAGCTGTTGCTTCCACTGCCAGCGCGGCGCCGCTGCTGTGCAACCAAGGGCCCGCTCCCGGCATTAATAAGCCAGCCACACCGGTGAGTACTAATGCCGCGCAGGCGCCGGCACACAGCCAAAGTAAATGCACGGCCGCACGCGCTGCCCCCGCCCAGAATGCCCAGGCAACAGACGCCAGAAAAATCGAATAGTAACTCCAGAAATAGCTGCCATTTGGATCGCCGGTAAAGCCTGCCCACCATTTGCCAATCGCCATCGACAGAACCACTCCCGCGACACAGCCCCAGCAGCCCCCTACGGTGAGCGCTGCCAAAGCTCGCACAGTTAACGGTTGCTCCTGAGTCACACCCTCGCGACGTTGCCGGCGACGGCGAGATTCGATCCATAAAAGATTGCCACTGTAAAAAAGGTAAGCGCCACCCAATCCAAGTGCAAAATAAACCCAGCGCACCCAGGGACCGCCGTAACTGCCGAAGTGCAGCGCAAAAAAGGTACTGATTAAACCAATCCAGTCGTCCTCAAAACCGGGTAAATATTCCAAGCTGGTGGCGTCTCCCGTGTAGGGATCCAAAGTCATAAAACCGCGCGTGGCTCCGCGCAGCATATGCGCGTTATTTTCACCTGCGATGCGCGCATCGGCATTGATATCGCCCAGCCGCCCGTAGTGAATTTCTCTCGGGACAAAATCCGGTGAGATCGCGTAGCTGTGGGCCAGCAATTCTGCCGGCATTAATAGAGTTCTGCTTTGGGTAGGGTCTGCGGGGCTGGCGGCCGGCCACTCAAAAATTGGCCGGCCGCCATAGGCGACTTCTTGCAGCGCGTCGTAAAACTGATCGTGGAAAGCGAATACGATCACGGTCAAGGCAATCACTATATGAAACGGCAAACTGGTGATGCCGATAACGTTGTGAGTATCGAGCCAGAAGCGCTTCAGGTTTTTGCCGCGGCGCACGGCAAAAAAATCTTTTATCAAAGTGGGCAATAACACAATTACCCCGGAAAACAATGCGAGTGAGTAAAGCACACAAATAACACCCATTACATAAACACCAACTGGGTGATGGCCGCCCCCGGGGATACCAGCGGTCTGGTGGAGCAGGTCAATTAAATTGGCCATCTTCGAAGGTTCACGCTGTGTGACCAGTAATTCATGGCTTTCATCTAAAGACGCGTACCAATAGCGGTTGGCTTCCTTGCCGCGCTCAACCCAGCTGATTGGCGCTAAGGTGTTTTCATGCTCGCTAACATGAACGGTAAAACCCACTTGGGTTTCCGGTCGGGCCTGCTGTAACTGTTGAATGAGTTCCGGCAATTGGTCCTGTTCGACCCACGGCAATTTGTGTTGTGGTGGCGTTGCCCAGCGGTCCAGTTGTTCCTCGAACATGGTTAGCGCGCCGGTAAAAAAGCAAATAAAGAGCGCGATCCCGCAGATAAGGCCGGTCCAGGTATGAAGGGTTTTATAGGTCTTGAGGATGTCGGTGCGCATCAGCTACCTCCATTGTTCAGCCAGCGGACCAGCGCCAACATTAAAAATGCCAAAATTGTCGCGCTGCCCATCCACAGCCAAGCGCGTAAGCCCGTTCGAAACCAATAAACTGTGACAAAAAAGACCATCCATAAAGGAGCCATGAGCCACATATTGAACTGGACTTTGTTGGCGGCCTCGATGCCGCCCGGGCCCAGCCAGGCAAATAAACTGCTAAGCGCCAACGCCAGCAGAAAGCCCAAGCATAATCCGGCGAGTGATTTGCTGATCCAGTGGGGCTGAACGGCTGTTTCATGACTTTTTCGCATGAGCATCCATCCCTTGGGGGCGTAACAGGTGGACGAATGGCACAAGACCTGCCCATAGCATTATCGCGGCAAATCCCGCAAAAAAACCCGCCTTGCTATCCATAATGCTCATCCAAAAAAGCAGGCTTGCAGCAAGACCCAGTACGGCAATCCATCGCCATGGCCTTGCCGCAAGAGAGCGCTTTCGCCATTGTTGATGCGGCGACGTAAGGTAGAATGCCGTGGTGGTCAACAAGCTCACAATAAGCGCACAAAAGATCAACATAAGGCAATTACCAGGTGTAGCGCGCGCTTAATTTCCAGCTGCGCGGCTCTCCCCAGGCGACGCTGCCATCATAGGAAGAAATTGAGTTGTAATATTCCTTATCAAACAGGTTGTTGATGTTTGCCGATAGCGACCAGGCATCGCTTAACTCATAGCGCGCCATGGCGCTGAATAAGGCCAGCGAGCCCTGGCTGCGCTGCTCTGGCGCTACAATAATGTTGCCGGCTTCATCTCGCCCCTGCGGACGCACGGAATTGACTTGGTACGCACTCTGCCAGTTAATGCCGGCACCGAGAACCAATTTTTCCGACAGGATGGGTAGGCGATAAGTGGTATAGAGAGTCAGCAAGCGGTCCGGCATATCTTCATTCAGCGGCATTCCATCGGCGGTGCGTGACTTCACATTTACAAAGCCGGCGGTGATGCTCCAACCATCGTAAATTTCACCCGATGCTTCCAACTCATAACCGGTGATCTTGTTGCCTTCAATGGCGATATACGGGTTGTTATTACCCGGTGTTAGATAGTCCTCGGGAACGCTTTTATCGTCTACCGCCACATTGTCCATTTTGGTTTGGAAAAAGGCGGCCGAGACATTGAGTTTGTCATCCAGCAGCTCGGCTTTTATACCCACCTCGCGGCTTTCTCCGACAGCGGGATCCAACAGGTTGTCGTTAATGTCGTAATAATTCTGCGGCTGGAAGGCGTCGGTATAGCTGGCATAGAGGCTCCACTGCGAATTTAGATCCCAAACTACTCCGGCGTAAGGTGTGACTTCACCGCTGACATCGAATTGACCGCTCGACCCGGTGTGCTCGCCGGTTTGGGGATTGTATTGATCAGTGACGGCTTCCCAATCGCTGACGCGAGCGCCAAGAATAATTTTTAAAGGATCAGCTACATTAATGCGCGCCGCAGCAAAAAAACCTCCCGCTTCTGTCACTGCGTCGGAGGCGCGACCGGTATCGCGGAAGGGATAGCGTGGGACATCGCCTGTCCAGGTGAAATAATTCAGTCCATCAAGTGCAATAGCGGATTGATTGGCGATGTTGCCATAGCTCACCCGCGAGCGTTCAAAGCGGTTGTAGCCGAGAATCATTTCGTGTGTTCGGCCGAACAAATCCAGTGGACCTTGAATGCTGAGATCTAATGTTTTTTGGGTATCTTTGGAGCTGCCGATATTGGCGCTGTACGCAAATTCTGCGCTGCCATCTGGATTGAGATAATCCAGCGGATAGACAAAAAATAACTGGCCGCCCTGCATATCGATAGTGTTGTAGGTCGCAATGGCATTTAAATGCCAGCCGTTGCTCCAAAACTGGTCGAGGCCGACAAAATAGGTGTGCTCTTCAAGCGGCCAGCCGCTTTTTTTTGCGGTCATACCCGTCTGCCCGCGAGAAAAGTGCGTGCGGGAACCGTCGGAAAAATAATATGGCATAGCATGGCTATTAATGGCGCCACGGGATTCGGTATTGGCATATTCAACCCCTGCACGCAGCCGGGTGTTGTCGGTCACATCACCTTCGATGGTGGCGTAAGCGGAGGTTTTTTCTTGACCGTAACGTTCAATAAAAGAATCGCGGTCGTAGTAGGCCGCCGCCGCGCGAGCGCGCAGGGTGCCGTCACTATTAAGCGGCGTGGCCACATCCGCCTCTACGCGTTGATTGTCCCAACGCCCCGCCGAAACGCCCGCGTGACCTGTGAGCTCTTGATGGGTTGCGCGCTTGCGAACCAGATTGATAGTGGCGGTGGGGTCGCCGACACCCGTGAGTAAGCCGTTGGCGCCGCGAATGACTTCAATACGCTCGTAGGCGATGGAGTCTCCGTTAACGTCGGGACGACGTCCCCCAGGAAACTGCTGAACCCCATCAATTTGAATTAAATTGACGCTGCCGCCGCGCACGATAAAAGTCGGGCGGTCCTGGCTGGAACCATAACTGGTAAATACGCCAGTGGCCTGCTTTAGCACATCGTTGATATTTACCGCTTGCCAGTCTTCCAATTGTTGCTGGGTGATCACGGAAACTGCCTGTGGTGTTTCTCGCAGCGACAAAATCATTTTTGTTGCCGATTTTGTATCGGCATTGGAATAGGTATCCACGGTGGTGCCGGTGACGTAGACCTGCTCAAGAATTTGAATGCGGTCTTTGCCGGTCGTCCTTTTCTCGGTGGTTTGGCTGGAATGTTTGGGGTTCGTATGGGGTTCGGCGGCCCATGCAGTTTGGTGGGGGTACAAAGCTGCCGCGATCATAAACGGTAGAGTTTTGCGGCATTTCCAGAAGAGCGGGATAGGCAAATAATACAAACGAACCTCCGAGTGCGTGTGCGTAAGGGAGGGGATTTAAAAACCCTCAAATCAACTGCGCGCCATGCTGTCACAAATGAGACGCGTTCGCAATAACTCTGCTGGAAGAATGTATTCTGAAGATAAAAAAGAAAAACAGGCTGCGACTTTCGTCCGAGTAGCGTATCCGCTAGGCCATGCACTATTCGTGTAGTGGTGGCGTACCTAAGTGCGCTTAAGTATGAAATGGCAGATGGAGAGTGGGTTGTTTAGACAAAACCGCAGCCAAGCTAGGCTGCGGTCGTTCGCGGAGGTTTTAAAACTGATAATGCACACCCAGCGAATAGCGTCCTAGATCAACATCGACGCGGCTGCTGGGCGCATCTCTTTCGTACCAGTTTTCGTCGAGAGTGCCGGAGACGTAATCGTACGCCAAGCGCACTTTCACATTGTGTTGTACGGCAAGTTCAGCACCCAGTCCACCGCCGATCCTTATCTCACTCCAGTCATACTCATCGTCTCTGTAACGGCGGCCGGTGTCGCGGTCATACTCTTCGGTGTACATGACGAAGGTGGGGCCGGCTTTAAAGAAAATACCAAAGGTGTCGTTAAAGTTGACCATTAATTTGGGCATAAAAGACAGAGTAAAAAAGTTGGCGCTGTCCAATCCTTCGCGATTGTCTCTCAGGTTGTCGGAGTGAAAGCTCGCCCCTTCAAGCCCGAACCAATCGCTGAAGTTATAACCACCATATACCCCAAACCCCGCTCCTTCTTCCTCCATAATTCGCGTACCGCGAACTTTGACTTCACCTTCGGCATAGGAGAGCGCGCCGCCGACGTACCAGCCGCGGTTGTTGTCAACTCTTTGTGCTTCATCTGCCATCAGCAGGGGTGACTGCAGTCCGCCCGCGGTAATCACTAAAGCCATTGCTGCTTTGGTCGTCATCTTCTTCATTACTGTCATCCTTATATGAGAGGGAGATTGGCTTTGGGCGCCAGACATTTTATAAACCCCGGTAATGGTCTCGAACCCAGCGGCCTGCGGTGCACCTTAGGGCCTGCTTGCTGAATCATGGCTTAATCAAAACCCGATTAAAGTGCGGTAAGCCATAGTGGCAATTTGGTATTGCGCTGAATTCCTGCTTGCTCCTGAAGAATGATACTTTGTATCATTCGCGCAATTTGATAAACCGCCACAAGCGGATGCCACTTTGGGAGAAGCGAATGAAGCAACAGATAATCCTGGCCATGATGGCCGCGATCGCAACCAGCGCTCAGGCCTTGACCGGTGTGGTGCTCGATGAAAACGGCCAGCCAATTGCGGATGCGCGAGTGCACGTCGTCAGCGGTCGAACATCCGTACGTACGGATCAAGCAGGCCGATTTTCCATTGATGAAACCTCGGTTCAGGAGCTCCACGTGGTTGCGCCAGGTTTTGGCCACAGGATGGTCCATTTGGATCCAGACTCTACGGAGGAGGTACAGATTGTAATGGCGCGGACAGTGATTGAGCAGGTCGATGTCATCGGCTTACCGCTGCACACCTCCATTGTGGAATCGGCGCTACCGGTCGCAGTGCTCAGCGGAGATGAATTGCGTAAGCGGCAAGCGGCGACTTTGGGCGATTCGTTGGCGGGGGAGGTGGGTGTGCATACTAACTTTCATGGCGGCGTTGCCAGCACCCCGATTATTCGTGGCCTTAGTGGCCCGCGCGTCATGATTACCCAAAACGGGTTAGATGTCAGTGATGCATCCCGCGTCGGACCGGATCATGCGGTAGCCTCAGAAGTTTCCACCGCTCAGCAGGTGGAGGTTCTTCGCGGCCCGGCGACCTTATTCTTCGGCAGCGGCGCCATTGGCGGTGTGGTGAATGTAATAGATCGGCGGGTACCGGTCGATTCGGAAACGCGCGGCGAGTGGTTGCTCCAGCGCGACTCGGTCAATCGCCAGACCCTGGCCTCATTTAACCTCAATACGGGCACCAAGCTAATGGGCTTCCACGCCGATGGGTTTGTGCGCGAGTCCAGTGACTATGAGGTTCCACTGCAGAATCAAAAGACCATTGCCAACAGCGGGGAGGAGTCCAATGGTTTTACTCTGGGCACCAGTTATCTAGCCGACGATGGCTACGTGGGAATTTCAGTGGGACGGCTGGAGCGGGAGTATGGAATTCCCGGCCACAGTCACGGCGGGGAGGAAGTCTACGCGGACCTCCAACAAAATCGCTACCAATTGTTGAGCGAATGGCATTTCGATCACCCTTTGTTGCGTACGCTGAATACCCGGGCGGCTTATACCGATTACGCCCATGGGGAAATTGAAGAAGGCGTGGTGGGCACCACATTCCGCAATAAAACCCGCGAGTTGCGCCTCGACTTTTTACACCAAGATTTTTCAGCTTGGCGCGGCGGGCTGAATTTTCATTTCAAGCAAAGCGATATGATGGCGGAAGGTATTGAGGCATTCTCACCGCCATCAACGTCCAAGACGCTGGCCGTGGCCTTTATGGAAGAGCGCCATTTTGGCGATGTGCTGCTGCAGCTGGGCGCGCGGGCGGAGCGCGTCTCTATCGACACCGATAATTTACGTTTACCTCACATCGATGTGCATGCTCACCATGGTGAACATGATCACGACCACGACCACGACCACGACCACGAGCACGAGCACGAACATCAAGATGATTTGGCGATACGTGTTTTTTCGATAAACGAAACATTTTCGCCCGTCAGCCTATCCCTTGGTGCCGTGTGGGATTTCAAGCCAGGTTACAACTTGGGGGTCGCCATTTCCCGTTCGCAGCGCGCGCCTTCTGCAGCGGAGTTAATGTCCTTTGGTCCGCATATAGGCGCACGGACTTATGAGGTAGGGGCTCTGTTCACTCGATATGAACACGACGGAGAGATGGAATTCGACGTGAGCGATGTATCACCCAAATTGGAAACGGCAAACAATATTGAGGTGACGTTACGCAAGCACGAAGGTGATCTCGGAGTCATCCTTAACGCGTTCTACAACAGGGTCGATAATTACTATTACCCGCAAGCTACTGGGCTTTATGTGGAGAGTCACCATGCTCATGACGATCATGAACACGATGACGAACTGCCGATCTATCACTTTACTAATGCCGAGGTGGAGCTGCTGGGTTTTGAGGCTCAGGTCATCTGGCAAATCCACTCCCAATTTAAGATGACGGCCTTCTCCGATTATGTTCGCGCCGAGCGGGAGGGTGGGGAATATCTGCCTCGTCAATCACCGCCTAGAGTTGGCTTGGCGTTAGATTATCAGTGGCGCAATGTGTCCGCGAATGTCGATTGGGTGCGGTATCGCCAGCAGGACAATATAGCGCCCGAGGAGTCCGCTACCGAGGGCTATAAGATGCTCGAGGCAACACTCACTTATCGCTGGCGCGATATCGCGTTTTATCTGAAAGGCGAGAACCTGACGGATACCGAAGCCAGAGTCCACACCTCTTTTATTAAAGATCTGGTGCCCAAACCGGGGCGCAATATCCGCATTGGTGTGCGCGGAGTCTTTTAACCCTCGTCGGCTCATGAACATCATTGGCTCATAAGCGCCATGGAGCTAAGTGCGGTGGGCTCAATAGCGCTAAAGGCCGACAAACAGCTTGACATGATAATGATAATAATTATCATTCGCTAATCCGTCGCGCGTAAGGCGGCACAAGCGAATTGACAGAGCTGGAGGCACGGCCGTATGAGGCATCCATATTTATGCGCCTATCACGTAGAGCGCTTGAAAGCATGTGAGTCCGAAGCTCTCCGCTATTGGGGAGAGATGATGCGCAGGGGAGTGCAAGCCTATGTGGCATGTCGTATTGAGGCGGCCACTCTCTATTTGGGGACGGCGTTGGAAATAGGTTTGTTGCGTCAGCGTTGCCCGCTCAACGGAGTGTTTGAAGGCTTACATATTGTGAAGCCAGCAGAGTTTTTGGTGGAGTTGTTGAGGGTCGATCGACAGTATGGAGAGGTAAATGAATTACTGGAGTATGTAGCCCAAAACGCTAATCTCAGCGCCGATATGTCCTTGGCAAGTTTTCTCGCTCGCGCCTTTATCCCGTCTAAAAACACCGATCACCGGGTGGCGGCCTCCACTGCGGCGGCTCCTGCGTTGATTCATTAACAATTGCGGATTCCTTGACAACGAGTGCCAGTCGAGACCGACTGGCACTCGTGAAATTGCACATTTTGTGCAGTGACGAGTCTGTGCTTTAAACGCGGACTTCCTCGATTTGCACAGCGGCAATGCGCTTGCCGTCTTCCGCACCTTTTACGAACTGTTCGATTTGATCGAAGTTCATATAGCGGAAAATCTCGCTGCTCATGGAGTCGATCTCCTTCGCGTAGGACAGGTACTCCTCCGGCGTCGGTAGGTGGCCGAGAATACCGCCAATTGCCGCCAGCTCCGCAGACGTAAGATACACATTGGCACCATTGCCCAAGCGGTTGGGGAAGTTGCGCGTCGACGTGGACAATACGGTCGCATTATCGGCTACTCGCGCCTGGTTACCCATGCACAGTGAACAGCCGGGCATTTCAGTGCGCACACCGTTGCGGCCATAAATGTTGTAATAGCCTTCTTCCATCAGGGTGTGCTGATCCATTTTCGTTGGCGGCGACATCCAGAAGCGCGTCTTCAGGCCCGCTTTGTTTTTCTCCAGCAATTTTCCGGCGGCGCGGAAGTGACCGATATTGGTCATGCAAGAGCCGATAAAGACTTCGTCGACTTTATCGCCTGCGACATCGCTCAACAGGCGTGCATCGTCGGGATCATTCGGTGCACAAACAATAGGCTCTTTGATCGCGTTCATATCGATTTCGATGACGGCGGTGTATTCGGCATCGGCATCGGCCTGTAACAACTCGGGTTTGGCGAGCCACGCTTCCATTTTGCGTGCGCGGCGCTCCAGGGTGCGCTTATCGCCGTAGCCTTCGCTGATCATCCAGCGCAGCAGGGTGATGTTCGAGGTGAGGTATTCCGCGATTGTCTCTTCGGAGAGCTTGATGGTGCAGCCTGCGGCCGAGCGCTCGGCGGAGGCATCAGACAATTCAAATGCCTGCTCCACCGTGAGGTTTTCCAGGCCCTCAATTTCCAGGATGCGGCCGGAGAAGATGTTCTTCTTGCCTTTCTTCTCGACGGTTAGCAAGCCTTCCTGGATTGCGTAATAAGGAATGGCGTGGACCAGGTCGCGCAGCGTAATCCCCGGCTGCATTTCACCTTTAAAGCGCACCAGCACCGATTCTGGCATATCCAGCGGCATAACCCCGGTAGCGGCAGCGAAGGCAACCAAGCCGGAGCCGGCGGGGAAGGAGATACCCATGGGGAAGCGGGTATGGCTATCACCACCGGTACCGACGGTATCCGGCAACAGCATCCGGTTCAGCCAGCTGTGGATGATGCCGTCGCCCGGACGCAGAGAGACGCCGCCGCGGGTCATAATAAAGTCGGGCAGGGTGTGCTGAGTTTCAATGTCGACCGGCTTGGGATAGGCCGCCGTATGGCAGAACGACTGCATCACCAAATCCGTCGAAAAGCCCAGGCACGCGAGGTCTTTAAGCTCATCGCGGGTCATGGGACCGGTAGTGTCCTGCGAGCCCACTGTGGTCATGCGCGGCTCGCAGTAGGTTCCAGGACGGATACCTTCAACGCCGCAGGCGCGACCGACCATTTTCTGCGCGAGGGTGTAGCCTTTTCCGCTGTTAGCAGGTGTGGCAGGAGTACGGAAGAGGGTGGACGGCGGCAGGCCCAGGCTCTCGCGAGCTTTGGTTGTCAAACCGCGACCGATAATCAGATTGATACGGCCGCCAGCTCGGACTTCGTCGAGCAATACGTCCGACTTGAGTTCGAACTCGCTGAGCACGTCACCTTTTTCGTTGAGGATCTTGCCATCGAAGACGCGGATTTCGATCACATCACCCATGTTGATGTTGTCCACCGGTGCTTCAAATACCAGTGCGCCCGCATCTTCCATGGTGTTGTAGAAAATCGGCGCGACTTTACCGCCGATACAGATGCCGCCGCCGCGCTTGTTGGGTACGCCGGGCATATCATCGCCGAAATACCAGAGCACAGAGTTAGTGGCGGATTTGCGCGAGGAGCCGGTGCCTACGACATCGCCCACAAACGCGACCGGCAAGCCTTTGCTTTTGACGTCTTCAATTTGCGCCAGTGGGCCTTTGGTGCCCGGCTCGTCGGGGGTGATACCGTCGCGCGCCATTTTATACATGGCCAGAGCGTGAAGCGGGATATCCGGGCGGCTCCAGGCGTCGGGGGCAGGGGAGAGATCGTCGGTATTGGTTTCGCCGGTAACCTTAAAGACAGCGACTTTAATGCTCTCGGGGATCTCCGGCTGCTTGGTGAACCACTCGCCGTCCGCCCAGCTTTGGAGGATGGCCTGGGCGTAGCGGTTGCCACTTTTTGCACGCTCTTCAACATCGTGAAACGAGTCGAACATCAGCAGGGTATGTTTGAGCTCTTCCGTCGCCAAGGGTGCCAATTCCGCATCGTCGAGCAGCTCAACCAAGGTCTCTATGTTGTAGCCACCGTGCATGTTGCCGAGCAGCTTGATGGCGTGTGGTTTGTCGATCAGCGGTGATGAGGCCTCACCTTTGATCAGCGCGCTGAGAAAGCTGGCTTTTACATAAGCCGCTTCGTCGACCCCTGGAGGTACGCGCTCGGTAATCAGCTCGACAAGTGTCTGCTCTTCGCCCTGTGGCGGGTTCTTCAGCAGCTCCACCAACTCAGCAACCTGTTCGGGTGAAAGGGGTTTTGGGGGAATGCCTAAGGCAGCACGTTCAGCGACGTGATTACGGTAAGCTTCGAGCACTGGAGAAATCCTCTGTTAATTGGGTTTACTCACCTCGCAGGATCTCTGCCAAGTGAGGCTATCGAGCAGCGTGTCGATGGGGGCGAGCCAGCCGGCTCCCGCCCAGCAGGGCGGATAATTTTTCGGGCGCGAATTTTACACTAAGCGCAGCACCTCTGTTAAGTGAATGCCGACAGAGGCACTGCGCCGCCGGCGTGCGCCAGGGGTGCTCCCACCGCAATTCTGTAGGCTCTTATCGGCAACTGTGGTACTATCGCCGGCTTTTAACGGCCGTTGTGGAGCACGGTTTGTACAGGCAAATGATGCCTGTACGGCAGTTGTGCCCCGCCCCGCCTATTCCGCTTCTCTGAGCAATCTGACATAAGGAATGCCTGCACACATGGGCGAAATCGCAAAAGAAATTCTCCCGGTCAATATCGAAGACGAACTTAAGCAGTCTTACCTGGATTACGCCATGAGCGTCATCGTCGGGCGCGCTTTGCCCGATGTGCGCGACGGCCTCAAGCCGGTCCATCGCCGCGTTCTGTTTGCGATGAACGAGCTCAGCAACGACTACAACAAGCCATACAAGAAATCGGCCCGTGTGGTCGGTGATGTGATCGGTAAATATCACCCTCATGGCGATTCGGCGGTATACGACACTATAGTGCGGATGGCACAGCCATTTTCCCTGCGCTATATGCTGGTGGATGGGCAGGGCAACTTCGGCTCCATTGATGGCGACAGTGCGGCAGCCATGCGTTACACCGAAATCCGCATGTCCAAAATCGCCCACGAACTCCTGGCCGACCTGGATAAAGAAACCGTCGACTTCGTGCCCAACTACGACGGTCAGGAAATGATTCCGGATGTATTGCCGACGCGGGTGCCCAATCTGCTGGTCAATGGCTCTTCCGGTATCGCGGTGGGCATGGCCACCAATATTCCGCCACACAATCTGCGCGAAGTGGTCCGCGCCTGTATTGCGCTTATCGACAATCCGGATCTGACCGTCGATGACATTATGGAATACATCCCCGGCCCCGATTTTCCGACCGCCGGCATCATCAATGGTCGTGCGGGCATAGTTGAGGCCTATCGCACGGGGCGTGGGCGCATTTATGTGCGCGCCCGCGCCGAAGTGATCACCGACGAAAAAACCAATCGCGAAACCATCATCATCCACGAGCTGCCGTATCAGGTGAATAAAGCGCGGCTGATCGAAAAAATTGCCGAGCTGGTTAAAGAGAAGAAGATAGAAGGCATCTCCGAAATCCGCGACGAATCCGATAAAGACGGCTTGCGTGTGGTCATCGAAATCAAGCGCGGCGACATGGGTGAGGTGGTGCTCAACAACCTCTACACGCAGACGCAAATGGAAACCGTGTTTGGCATCAACATGGTTGCTCTGGTGGATAGTCAGCCGCGGCTGCTGAACTTGCTGGAAGCCCTGCACCTGTTTATTCGTCACCGCCGCGAAGTGGTGACCCGGCGCACCGTCTATTTATTGCGCAAAGCTCGAGAGCGCGGCCATGTGCTGGAAGGCCTGGCGATTGCGATTGCCAATATCGACGAAGTGATCGCGCTGATCAAACAATCTGCAACGCCAGCAGAAGCGCGGGAAGCCCTGATCACTAAAGGCTGGCCGATATCCGTGGTCAGCCAATTCCTCGAGCGCGCCGGTAACAATGCCTGCCGCCCCGATGACTTGGAGCCACAGTACGGCTTGCACGATGCACACTATTATTTGTCGCCAGTTCAAGCCAAAGCGATTCTCGATCTGCAATTGCATCGCCTTACCGGCATGGAGCACGACAAGCTTCTGGCCGAGTACGAAGAAAAGCTCAAGCAAATTGCCGAATACTTGGAAATCCTCGGCAATCCCGTGCGCTTGATGGAAGTCATCCACGAAGAGCTGGAAGTGATCGAAAGAGACTACGGGGATGATCGCCGCACCGAGGTGCAGACCTCGCGCTTGGACTTGACTCACGAAGATTTGATCAACGAAGAAGACCGTGTGGTCACCATATCTCATCTCGGCTACGCCAAAAGCCAGCCCCTGGACGCCTATCAGGCGCAGCGCCGTGGCGGCACTGGCAGAGCTGCGACGGCCGTAAAAGATGAAGATTTCGTCGAGCACTTATTGATTGCCAACACCCACGCTTATCTGTTGTGTTTTACCAACGTCGGCAAGGTTTACTGGCTCAAGGTCTATCAGATCCCCATCGCCAGCCGCGCCTCCCGTGGACGCCCTATGGTCAATCTGCTGCCATTGGAGGAAGGTGAACGCATTACCGCCGTGATGCCAGTGAAAGAATTCGATACGGATTACTTCATCTTTATGGCGACGGCGATGGGCACCGTGAAGAAGACACCATTGCCGCAGTTCTCGCGCCCGCGCAGCGTCGGTTTGCGTGCAATTGAATTGGATGAAGGCGACGTGTTGATGGGCACCGCGATTACAGATGGCAGTCGCGACGTTATTCTGTTTGCCTCCAACGGCAAGGCGGCGCGCTTTGATGAAACTCAAGTACGCTCCATGGGGCGCATTTCCCGAGGGGTCCGCGGCATTCGCTTGGGCGAAGGTCAGCGCGTCATTTCCATGGTGATTCCGCAGGAGGGTGGCAAGGTCCTAACGGTCAGCGAAAACGGCTATGGCAAGCGCACCGACGTTGAAGATTTTCCGAAAAAGGGCCGAGGCTCCCAAGGCGTTATTGCGCAGCAAACGTCAGAGCGCAATGGGGATCTGGTAGGGGCGGTTCAAGTCTTTGATGGTGATGAAATCATGCTGATTTCCGACCAGGGAACGCTGGTGCGCACGCGCGCCGACGAGGTGTCGTTACTCAGCCGCAATACTCAAGGCGTACGCTTGATCAAGACCCGTGAGGGAGAGCACATTGTCGGGCTGGAGCGCATTGAGGAGCAGCCCGATGAAGACGTCCTTGACGCAGAAGATGGCGGTGAATCCACCGCTGAAGAATAATCGCTGCGTGAAAGGCGCAGTGCTACAACCGTCATTGAGAGATCTGACGTGAGCCATACCAATCGACCCGAGGGCGGAGATCAATCCGCCGCAGAAAAAGAACTACTGGCGCAATTGCGCGATGAGATCGACAACATCGATGCGCAGATTGGCGATCTGATCAGTGCGCGTGCCGAGTGCGCCCAGCGGGTCGCGGAGATTAAACGCCGATTCAGTCCCAACCAAATCCCCATATTTTATCGTCCCGAGCGCGAGGCGCAGGTGTTGCGCCAGGCGATGGAGCGGAATAAGGGGCCGCTTAATAACGAAGAATTTGCTCGTTTGTTTCGCGAGATAATGTCGGCATGCCTCGCCCTCGAAAACCCGATCAAGGTCGCGTACCTAGGGCCCGAAGGCACCTTTACCCAGCAGGCAGCGCTCAAGCACTTCGGTCATTCCGCTCAAACCGTTTCGTTGCCGGCCATTGATGATGTGTTTCGCGAAGTCGAAGCTGGCGCAGCGCAGTTTGGCGTAGTCCCGGTGGAAAACTCTACCGGCGGAGTGGTCGCGCACACGCTGGATAACTTTATGACATCGAACCTCAAGATTTGCGGAGAGGTGGTGTTGCGCATTCATCATCATCTGATGGTGTCCGATGTCACCAAGACGGACAAAATTTCCCGCATCTATTCCCACACTCAATCATTCGCTCAATGTCGAAAGTGGCTGGAAGCCCATTATCCGAATGCCGAAAAAGTTCCGGTCAATAGCAACGCGGAAGCGGCAAAACGCATTAAAAGTGAATGGAGCTCCGCGGCGATTGCCGGTGAAATGGCGGCGCAGCTTTATGGGCTGACAATTCTCTCGGACAACATTGAAGATCGTCCGGATAACGCCACTCGGTTCCTGATCATCGGCCAACAGGCAGTAGAGCCGAGCGGCGATGATAAAACCTCGGTCGTGGTCGCGATGCGCAATGAGCCCGGTGCGCTGCACCATCTCCTGGAGCCGTTTCATCGACACCAGATTGATCTGACCAGAGTGGAAACTCGTCCGTCCCAGACAGGGCCATGGACCTATGTATTTTTCCTCGACTTTATCGGCCATCAGAGCGATGAAAAGATCAGCGCGACATTAAAAGAAGTCGGCAAAAGTGTGGCGGATCTTAAAGTTCTCGGCTCTTATCCCAAGGGCGTCCTCTGAGCCATAGCGTTCCAATTCACCGGCGGTGTTCACCGCTTTGTCCCTGGGCGGAGAGTGATCAAAGATGACATCAAGCCAGTCACAGCCGGTGCGGCAGCTTGTGGTAATCGGATTGGGCCTTATTGGCGGTAGTCTCGCCATGGCGGCGCGTCAGCGCGGTATATGCCAAGCGGTGATCGGCGTGGCACGCACCGAGGATATATGCCAAAAAGCGGTTGGCCTGGGTGTCGTCGACCGTGCTACCACCTCAATAGCGGAGTTGGCGCCGACACTGGGGGAGGGTGATGTTATTTTTATCGCGGTACCGACGCTATCGGTGCGGGCGGTCTTACAGCAAGTGCATGATTTGGTTTCGCCAGCGGTAACCGTTACCGACGGGGCCAGTGTCAAAGGCAGTGTGCTGCGCGATGTGCAAGACGTTTACGGACATATCCCCCGGCAAATTGTCCTTGGGCATCCGATAGCGGGCTCCGAAAAAAGCGGGGTGACCGCGTCAAATCCGAACCTCTATGTTCGCCACCGCGTGATTTTGACGCCCACGGATGAAACAGGCCCCGATCATTTAGTGCGGGTAACGACCTTATGGCAAAACGTGGAAGCCGAAGTGTTGCAATTGTCGGTACCCGAGCACGATGAAATTCTTGCGGCAACCAGCCATCTGCCGCACGCCATTGCATTTTCATTGGTGGATACCTTGGCACACGACAGTCACAACGAGCAGATTTTCCGCTATGCCGCCGGCGGGTTTCGCGACTTTACCCGAATTGCCTCAAGCGATGCGGTCATGTGGCGGGACATAATGCTGGCCAATCGCCATTCGGTGGTAAAAGCAATTGATCTTTTTATCGCCAATGTGACACGTCTGCGGCAGTCGATTCAGGAAGAAGACGGCGAAGCACTGTTTCAAACCTTCGAGAGAGCCAAAGCTGCTCGCGATCATTTTTCGGCAATGCTGGCACAGCGCACTGGCATAAGCTTAGAAGAAGAATGACCTTTGGCTCCTCCACGACTTTTTCTATAATGGCCGCCATTTGACATAAGGCCACTTTTCGCAGGATTTCTAAGATTTATGGCAAACGATTATTCGATGACTCACCTCAAACAACTTGAGGCCGAAAGTATTCACATCATCCGCGAAGTTGCGGCGGAATTTGAGAAGCCGGTAATGCTGTATTCCATAGGCAAAGATTCTGCGGTGATGATGCACTTGGCCTTAAAAGCGTTTGCTCCCGGCAGGCCGCCGTTCCCGCTAATGCATATCGATACCACCTGGAAGTTTCGCGAGATGATCGAATTTCGCGACCAGCGAGTGAAAGACATCGGCTGGGATCTGCTGGTGCATATCAACCAGGAGGGTTTGAAAATGGGTATCAACCCCTTCACTCACGGCAGCGCCAAACATACCGATGTGATGAAGACCCAAGGCCTCAAACAGGCGCTAGACAAATATGGTTTTGATGCCGCATTTGGTGGCGCTCGGCGGGATGAAGAAAAATCCCGTGCGAAAGAGCGCGTCTATTCGTTTCGCGACCGCAATCACCGCTGGGACCCAAAAAATCAGCGCCCAGAGCTGTGGAATTTGTATAACAGCCGAGTCGATAAGGGTGAGAGCATCCGGGTGTTCCCGCTATCGAACTGGACCGAACTCGATATTTGGCAATACATCCATCTCGAAAATATTCCCATTGTGCCGCTGTATTTTGCCGCCAAGCGCCCGGTTGTTGAGCGCGACGGTGTACTGATCATGGTAGATGATGATCGTATGCCGCTGGAAAAAGGTGAAGTCGTGGAAGAAAAAATGGTGCGCTTCCGCACCCTCGGTTGCTATCCGCTTACCGGTGCAGTGGAATCCACCGCACAAACCTTGCCCGACATTATTCAAGAAATGTTATTGACCAAAACGTCCGAGCGGCAGGGCAGGGTAATCGACCACGACAGCTCCGGCTCTATGGAGAAGAAAAAGCAGGAAGGTTATTTCTGACCCTTGGTCGGTTTGATTTCGAGCGCGGCCGGTGCCGCAATTTGCCAGATTTTTTGCAGGAGTTAACACGTGTCTCACCAATCGGATTTGATCGCAACTGATATCAATGCGTATCTTGCCCAGCATGAAAAAAAAGAGCTGCTACGATTTTTGACTTGTGGCTCGGTGGATGACGGCAAATCCACTTTGATCGGTCGCCTGCTACACGACTCCAAAATGATTTATGAAGACCAACTTGCGGCGGTAAAATCCGATTCTGTTAAGCACGGCACCACCGGTGAACAAATCGACCTCGCGCTCTTGGTGGATGGTTTACAAGCCGAGCGCGAGCAGGGCATCACCATTGATGTCGCCTATCGCTATTTTTCAACCGCCAAGCGCAAATTTATTATCTCCGACACCCCGGGCCACGAGCAGTACACGCGCAACATGGCCACTGGTGCTTCGACCTGTGATCTCGCCATTATTCTGATCGACGCCCGCCACGGCGTTATGACCCAGACCCGCCGGCACTCCTACATCGCTTCGCTGCTGGGCATTCGCCACTTGGTGGTGGCTATTAATAAAATGGACCTGGTGAATTTTGATGAGGCGCGCTTTAACGAAATTAAAAACGATTATTTGTCGTTCGCAAAAAAGCTAGGCGAGCGCGAGTTTTTCTTTGTGCCAATCTCTGCATTAGAAGGAGACAATGTGGTCAACCGCAGCGAGCGCAGCCCGTGGTATGACGGGCAATCGCTGATGCAAATTCTGGAAACGGTGGAAGCGGGTAGCAACCGAAATATCGAGGACTTCCGTTTCCCCGTGCAGTACGTGAATCGGCCAAACCTGGATTTTCGCGGGTTCTGCGGCACCGTTGCCTCAGGTGTCATTCGCCGCGGCGACGAGATAAAAGTGCTGCCCTCCGGGACGATCAGCAAAGTCAAAGATATTGTGGTTCACGAAGGCGGTTTGGAAGAGGCCTTTGCCGGGCAGGCAGTGACCCTAACGCTCGCCGATGAAATCGATATCAGTCGCGGTGATATGCTGGTCAAAAAAGAGGATGAAGTCTCCATCACCCAAAGCTTGCAAGCACACTTGGTGTGGATGAACGAAGCACCGCTGCAGGTTGGCAAACAGTATTTATTTAAATTTGCCAGCAAAGTCACTCCCGGGGCAGTGTCGACGATTGAATATCGGGTCGACGTCAACACGCAAGAGCATATACAAACAGCAGAGATGCAACTCAATGACATCGCCGTGGTGAATGTATCGCTGGAGCAAAAGGTTGTGGTAGATGCCTATCCACGCAATCGTGCTACAGGTGCGTTTATCATGATTGATCGCTTGACCAACGCGACTGTAGCGGCGGGAATGGTGAGCAACCCGGCAACGCAGCAGCACGAATTACCACAAAGCGATTTTTCCGCGTTTGAGGTGGAGTTAAACGCGCTGATCCGCAAGCATTTTCCTCATTGGCAAGCGCTGGATTTGCAAGCGCTGCTGAAACGCTAGTGCGCCGAAAAGAAAGGATAAATTGCGGCACCTTGTGCGCGAAAACCTACAAGGATTGCGGCTATCGCTGATAGCGGTGGGCTTTTCGGGGCGATATAGTTGTGCAGGTTGGCTTCGCTCACCACCGCACCATCAACTTGGCGAGGGAAAGGCAGAACTGGCGGGTATTTTCCGCCGTTGGCGGTGAGGCGACAAACCACAAAAAGGGTCTCGGAGTCGACCCTTTCGCTCGCCGCAAAAAAAAGGAACTTTTATTATGCAAAAATTCTCCCTTCGAATCCTCGCTACACTGATTTTGGCCTCTCTTACCTGGGTTGGTTCATCGGCTTACGCCCAAGAGTCAGCCGCTGGCCGCGCGGCTCCCAGCGCCAAAGTACAGAGCGCACAAGCGGAAGATAAAATTAATATCAACACCGCTAGTGTCGATGCGCTAGCCGAGCTGCTGGTTGGCATAGGCCAAAAAAAGGCCGAGGCCATAGTGGCGTATCGTGATGCTAATGGCCCTTTTAAAACAGTCGATGAGCTGCTTAATGTGAAGGGGATTGGCCAAGCGACTTTGGAAAAGAATCGCGACATCATCAGCCTTTGATCGATTTTGCTGAGACCGAGCCCGGGTTTCCCAACTCGGGCTTTTTTTGTGTCAAAATCCCTACGCTTATTTGGTCGTTCGATATTTTCTGGAGTTTTTATGGCCCAGCCAAACGCATCCGCCACCGGTTCCCGAGTTGTGGTGGCCCTGGATTTTGAAGCCTTAACCCCCTGTGAACGACTGCTGGACCAGCTCGATCCTTCCTTTTGCCGCGTAAAAATTGGTAAAGAATTGTTTACCGCATGTGGTCCCGCTGCGGTTAACGCCGCTCATACGCGCGGCTTCGAGGTTTTTCTCGATCTTAAATTTCACGATATTCCGGTAACCGTCGCCAAAGCCGTCAGCGCTGCTGCCGATCTCGGTGTTTGGATGGTCAACGTGCACGCGTCGGGCGGGCCGCGTATGCTGACGGCAGCTGCGGACGCTCTTGCCAAAAGGTCGAACCCTCCGCTTTTAATCGCAGTCACTGTGCTAACCAGCATGACCGAAGATGAATTGAGCCAGCTCGGAGTAACAGATTCTGTCGACGAACAAGTACAGCGGTTGGCTGGATTGGCAAAAGACGCGGGGCTTAAAGGAGTGGTATGTTCGGCTCGCGAAGCAAAAATAATGAAGGCCCGCTTTGGTTCAGATTTTCTGCTAGTGACACCGGGGATTCGCCCGGCGGGATCGCCAGCGGACGACCAGCGACGAATTGTGACGCCCAAAGAAGCTGTCCATTGGGGCAGTGACTATCTGGTGATTGGCCGTCCCATCACCAAAGCGTCCGACCCAGCTCGCGCCTGTCAGGATATTGTGAAGTCTTTAGCTTGATAAACGAGAGTGTGTTCATGAGCCGCCCGAAAAATGCAATTCCAGTGGTTACCATCGATGGCCCGAGCGGTGCCGGCAAGGGAACCCTATGCCGCTTGGTGGCGCAGCACACCGGCTATCATCTGCTGGACAGCGGTTCCTTGTATCGTCTCACCGCTTTGTCCGCGATGAATTCTGGCGTGGATTTGGAGGATATGGAGCGCGTTGCCGGGGTAGCGCAATCGCTCGATGTGCGCTTTGATGCTAGCGAGACCTCGACCTCCATTTACCTCGCGGATGAGGATGTCACTAACCTCATTCGCCGAGAGGACGTAGGCATGAACGCCTCAAAGGTTGCGGCCTATCCCCCGGTACGTGCCGCCTTATTGGATCGTCAGCGGGCGTTCGCCCGCCCGCCCGGCCTGGTTGCGGACGGTCGTGATATGGGCACGATCGTTTTTCCCGAAGCAGAAGTTAAGATTTTCCTTACCGCATCCGCCGAGGAGCGCGCCAAAAGGCGTTTTCTACAGCTGCAAGAATCCGGCGCAGCAGCGGATATGACAGCAATCCTCGCCGATATTCGCGCACGGGATGAGCGAGACTCTCAGCGTGCGACAGCACCACTGGTCGCGGCGCCGGATGCAACGTTGCTCGACAGTACCGACTTGTCGATTGAGCAAGTGTTGGAGGTCATCCTTGCTCAAGTCGCACAAAAGTCGGCGGGCCATCAATGAAGAGGAGAGAGCCCAAATGATCAAACGTATTTGGCGTAAGCTGGCGTTCATGCTTCTTCTTCTGTGGTGCCTTACGCTGATTCTGGTCGGCGCCCGCTTTGCGCAGAACAACCCTGAGCTGATCTCCTTAAACCTGTTGGTGTGGCAGTTGCCGCCCCTGTCGACCGGCTTGCTCATCGCGCTCAGTTTGTTGCTGGGGGTTCTGTTGGGTGCCTTGATGTTCCTGCCCTTTGTGTTGCTTGCGCGAGCCCGAGTGCGCCGGCTGCGCGCTCAGCTAATCAAGGCTCAGGAGAGCCCTGCGGTTGCCAAGCATCTGGTGGTAAACCATTAGCGTATGCTGAAAGAGTGGTTCTGGCTCCGTCAAATGAACGACTCGGTATGCATGAGCCGGCCAAGCGCGGGGACTGGATGACGTGACTCTGGTGGAGTGAAGACCATGGATGTACTGACTTTTACCGCTATTTTTCTCGCCATCGCTTTCGGCTTTTTACTTGGCCGCCGCAGCCTCTCCACCCCGTTTCATCAAAATGCTCCGCAATCGCCCATTCATAATCGCTATGTCGAAGGGCTGAAATACCTGCTCGACGAACAGCCTGACGCAGCTATAGACGCTTTAGTAACCGATCTGGAAATCAACCAAGACACGTTAGAGATGTACATGTCGCTCGGCGCGCTCTGGCGCAAGAGGGGAGAGATGGAGCGCGCGATTCGAGTTCATGAAACACTCCTAATAAGCTCCGCTTTGACCCGCCTGCAGCGCCAGCAGGTGCAACTGGAACTCGCCTTGGATTACAGTTATTCAGGCGTGCTAGATCGCAGCGAGGTGCTATTAAAAGAACTCGTCACCGACGCACACCCATCGGTTCGACAATCGGCGGGTCGGGAATTGGTGCTGCTTTATCAAGAAGAGAAAGACTGGGAAAAAGCAGTAGCCGCAGCCGACGAGTTGTGTAGTAGAACGGACATCCCGGACATCCAAACTTGGCGTCACCTTCAGGCGCACTATTATTGCGAGCTGGTGGAGCGCGCGCTCGGCGGAGTTGATTGGAACGAGCAAGGCGTGTTGCGCAGCGGCATCCCAGGTTCGGGTGCATCACAAGCACAACGGATGCTACAAGAAGCGGAGCACCGTGAGCCCAACCATGCTCGCGTCTTACTCCTGCAAGCTCTGCTGGCGCTGGGTCGAGATGATGTGGATGGGGCGCGAGAAATATTGGAAAGAGTCGACCTGGTGCCAGATTACAGCATGGTCCTTGTGCCACTTATGTTGCGGGTTGATGAATCCAAGCATGAGGACCTCTGTAGTCGTTTGATGGCCTTCTATCAGGATTCCCACGATCTGGGGCTGCTGCCACTGTTAGCCGATCTTGTAAGTCGTAAAGAGAGCAGTGAAAGGGCGGTGGCCTTTATGATTCAAGAACTCAGCGCCCATGCGGCGACGGAGCCGCTCGCGGAGTTGTTGGCGGCGATGGATATTCGCTTGCTGGAGTATGAGGGTATCCGGTCGGCATTAAAGGAGATGCTACCCTTTCACTTCAATTGCCATCAGTGCGGCTTTCAAGGCCGGCAGTTTTACTGGTGTTGCCCCAGCTGTAAAGCATGGCGCTGACACAACCTGCTATTCATCCCTCCGTATACAACCATTTGCAAAAAACGTGTCTTTCTGGTAAGGTCCCGCCGCCTAAAATTGTGCTGTGCGTCAAAAGACGTTGGTACAGTGGGTAGATCGATCGCGGTGGCGTGCTTTACCAGCACAGCAGCACGTAGCCGTTTTGTTTAACAACCCCGTGCACTGGTAGTGCGGTCGCCTGGAGTCTCCAGGTCATTCTTAATGAAGGTTATTTTAATGAGCGAGAGCTTTGCAGAACTCTTTGAAGAAAGTTTAAAAACAATCGATATGGAACCCGGCACCATTGTGACCGGCGTAGTAATTGATATCGATGATGAGTGGGTGACAGTCCATGCGGGTCTGAAATCCGAAGGTGTAATCCCCGCATCTCAGTTCCTGGACGACAACGGCAAGCTGACTCTCGCCATTGGTGACGAAGTTCAAGTCGCACTGGAAACCGTAGAAGATGGATTCGGCGAAACACGTCTGTCGCGCGAAAAAGCGAAGCGTGCTGAGTCTTGGAAAGTGCTCGAAGCAGCCAACACCGCCGACACCGTAATCAAGGGTGTTATCAACGGTAAGGTGAAGGGCGGCTTCACAGTTGATGTTGCCGGTATTCGCGCGTTCCTGCCAGGCTCACTGGTTGATGTACGTCCGGTGCGTGAGACAACTCACCTGGAAGGCAAAGAGCTCGAATTTAAAGTTATTAAGCTTGATCAAAAGCGCAACAACGTTGTTGTTTCTCGCCGCGCTGTTATGGAGCAGGCGAACTCCGACGAGCGCGATGAACTGCTGGCCACTCTGCAAGAAGGCATGGCAGTCAAAGGTATCGTCAAAAACCTCACCGATTACGGTGCATTTGTTGACTTGGGCGGCGTAGACGGCCTGCTGCATATCACTGATATGGCTTGGAAGCGCATCAAGCACCCAAGTGAGATTGTCAGCGTTGGTGACGAAATCGAAGTTAAAGTTCTGAAGTTCGACCGCGAGCGCAATCGTGTTTCTCTGGGCTTGAAGCAACTCGGTGCAGATCCCTGGCACGAAATCACCCAGCGTTACCCAGAAGGTGCCCGAGTTAAAGCGCGTGTTACCAACCTTACCGATTACGGTTGCTTTGCCGAAATCGAAACGGGCGTTGAAGGTTTGGTTCACGTATCCGAGATGGATTGGACCAACAAGAACATTCACCCATCCAAAGTCGTTCAATTGGGCGATGAAGTAGAGGTGATGATTCTGGATATCGACGAAGAGCGTCGTCGTATTTCTCTGGGTATTAAGCAGTGTCAAGAAAACCCATGGGATGCATTCTCTCGTCAGTACGCCAAAGGCGACCGCATCAGTGGCAAAATCAAGTCCATCACTGATTTCGGCATCTTTATCGGTCTCGACGGCGGCATCGACGGCTTGGTTCACTTGTCCGACATCTCCTGGAACGAGCCTGGCGAAGAAGCTGTGCGCAAGTTCAAGAAAGGTGAAGAGATCGAGACCGTTGTTCTGGCCATTGACCCCGAGCGCGAGCGCATCTCTTTGGGTGTCAAGCAGCTGGATGAAGATCCGTTCTCCGTCTATGTTGCACAGAATGATAAGGGCACCATCATCAAAGGCATCGTAAAAGAAGTTGATGCCAAAGGTGCGATCATCACTCTGGCCGATGATGTCGAAGGCACTCTGAAAGCCTCTGACTTGAGTCGCGACAAAGTAGAAGATGCCCGCAATGTTCTGAAAGAAGGCGAAGAAGTCGAAGCGAAGATCACCAATGTCGACCGCAAGAACCGCACCATCATCCTGTCCGTTAAAGCGAAGGATGTAGATGACGAGAAGACGGCGATTAAAGAGCACTCCTCTCGACAGTCTGAGCAATTGGCGCCTGCGACCATCGGTGACTTGATTAAAGCGCAAATCGAAAAGCAAAATTAATCTGAGTTTGTGATCCCCGCACGGCCCCATATAGGGGCCGTTTTTTACACACCCCTCCGGCAATCGCCACCAGAAGCACTTCCTTCGCGCCCTGCGTATTCTTTCGCTACCAATAGGCGGAATTTTGTTGTATAACAACGACTTGCGTTTTGTTTTCCACGTATCCTCTGTATCTTGTTCAGTAACACCATGAATCGCGGAATATTTTTAGTGGGTGCACCTTAGGAGAGGAGTGTTTTGTATGACAAAGTCAGAATTGATTGAGCGTATCGCGGAGCGGCAAGACCAGCTGTCGCCCAAGGATATCGAGCTCGCGATTAAATTGATTTTGGAATACATGTCACAAAGTCTCGCCAGCGGCTCCAGAATTGAAATTCGTGGATTCGGCAGCTTCTCCATCCATTATCGCGCCCCCCGAATTGGCCGCAATCCCAAAACCGGTGAGTCGGTGGAGTTGGAGGGCAAATATGTCCCTCACTTCAAACCCGGAAAAGAGCTGCGCGATAAAGTCAACGAAAGCGCGAGCCAAATTGTTTAATTTCGTTATTTTCCGACCCTAATCGCTAACTCTCGGATACCCAATCCGCTATAATCCGCTACTTGAGGTTACCCTGGATGGTATCCGCTTTCTCTCCCACGCATCCTTTGATATTTCCAATGAATGCCTTACCTGTCGGTTGTGAGGCTTATGACGGCGCAAGGTTCTTATGTCCACGGTTATACCGATAATTCTCTCTGGGGGTAGTGGCAGCCGCCTCTGGCCCAAATCCCGCCATCACTACCCAAAGCAGCTCCATTGTCTGTATGGTCAGCACACCATGCTGCAGGAAACCATGAAGCGCGTTGCGTGGCTCGGCGAGTCTCAGATAGTGATTTGCAACCATGACCAGCGCTTTATGGTGGCCGATCAAGTGCAGGATATCGGCATAACGGCCGACATCATCCTCGAGCCCGTAGCCAGAAACACCGCGCCTGCTATAGTTGTAGGGGCATTAAAAAGTTTAGAGGTCTCTCCCGACGCGATCATTGCGGTTTTTCCCGCCGACCATTTGGTCCGCGATCTCGACAAGTTCAATGCATCGTTAAAGACCGCCATTGAGGTTGCTCAGCAGGGCAAGTTGGTAACATTTGGTATAGCACCTACACGGCCAGAAACCGGCTATGGCTATATCAAAAGCGTCGAAGATGATGGGCTGCTGCGGGTTTCCGCTTTTGTGGAAAAGCCAAATCTGGAGAGGGCCGAGGAGTATCTTCGCAGTGGCGATTACTACTGGAACAGCGGAATGTTTGTCTTCTCTGCACAGCGTTTGATCGACGAGATCGAGCTGCACCAGCCTGCCATGCTTCAGCATTGCCGCGACGCCTTCCAAAATGGTGTTAAAGATCTCGATTTCTTCCGGCTCGACGAAAGCAGCTTCTCTCGCTGTGCAAATCTTTCCGTTGACTATGCGGTAATGGAAAAAACCTCTCAGGCTTATATGGTGCCCTTCACTGCACAATGGAGCGATGTCGGCAGTTGGCAGGCGCTGTGGGAGGTTGGTGATAAAGATGAGCGCGACAACGTATTCTTTGGCGATGTCATTGCCGAGCAAAGTCAGGGGTGTTACGTCAATTGCGAAGGAAGGTTAGTGGCGTTAGTCGGCGTGCAAGATCTGGTGGTGGTTGAAACTGCTGATAGTGTGCTGGTTGCACACAAAGATAGCTCGCAAGATGTAAAGAAAATTGTAGACGCCTTAAAAGCGAACAGCCGCAGCGAGTATCTCTCCCATAGAGAAGTGCATAGACCCTGGGGAAGCTACGACTTGGTCGACACCGGCAGTCGTTATCAGGTAAAGCGCATTACCGTAAAGCCCGGCGCATCTTTATCGCTGCAAATGCACCATCATCGCGCTGAGCACTGGGTGGTGGTGGCCGGCACAGCGCAGATCCAAAAGGGTGAACAGGCGCAAATCCTCACCGAAAACCAGTCGGCCTATATTCCGCTCGGTGAAAAACATCGTTTATCCAACCCCGGCTTGGTTCCGCTTCATTTAATTGAGGTTGCAAGTGGAGCCTATTTGGCAGAGGACGATATAGTGCGTTTTGAAGATGGATATGGACGAGCCTAAATGGCGGGATAAAAAAATATCAGGAAATATTATTTTTTGTATGAGACTTTTTTGATTGACGTGAATTTCTTGTGGGGGTTTTTGGCGCCTTATCAATTCTGGTTATAGACACGCCAAAATTTATGTGATGAATAAACTTTTACTGTTAACGTGAGTATAATTCACCGCACTTGATTGGGGGCTTCAGCTTGGGAGCGAATGCATGGAACTAGGACTTGCAGTGCTGTTTGTCGCATTTTTGACTACCTTCGGCATGGTTAAGGTGCTTCAGCCGCTGGCATACCTTATAGAGCTTGTAGACAAACCCGGAGGCCGCAAACAGCACGATGGGGTTATTCCTCTTATCGGGGGGATAGCCGTTTTTGCTGGCATCTTTTTAACCGCTTATATTTTTATGGAGCAACCAACCTTCATACGTTTGTTTATGGTGGGTGGTGGATTTATGGTGTTCCTCGGCGCGGTTGACGACCGCTACGATCTTAGTCCAAAGCTAAGGCTAATAGGGCAGGTTCTGGTCGCTTCAATATTCGTTTACGGTCTGGATATTTATCTTGCCAGCTTTGGCAATCTCTTGAATATGGGTGATATCCAAGTCGGCTGGCTTGGTTATTTCCTCGCCATTCTCTCTCTGGTTGGTGTTGTCAACGCCTTCAATATGCTCGATGGCATCGA
>CAYZVN010000016.1:0-36144 GCA_964482025.1 uncultured Saccharophagus sp.
TGATGGGGTTCATTACCCGCAGCTCATCTGCTCCAAGCGCTTCGGCATATCCCACTACGTTTGAGTTTGCCCAGCAATCGTGAAACGACGTGAGGCTTTTAGGTATTGGCAAAGCTGTCGACCGCCAAAACTTATAGAATGGCTCCGTTCGCTCACCCGAAAGCGCTTCCCTGGCAACCGTTTACCCTTGGAACCAGATCTAACGGTTCGCAGACGGGTTAAATGCGCATTGAAGACTGCATGCACTGAATCGTGTTCGACTAGAGAAATAAACTGAAGAGTAACACCCGGTTGAGTATCACCAGGACCATAATTCCCGGTGCTAAAACCCTTATATTCGTAGGCATCTAAGTTGAGTGCCGACAAAATGGGCAACCAGCGCTTTTTCCTTTTTCGCCATCCAAGGCGTTTGAAATGGATTTCGCTGTCATCCGACAAGGCCTATGCATATATCACCGGGATCGCGGCGATGCCTGGGGGCCCGGCTAATGAGAGCCGCCAGCGAGTCGCAATTACGGCTTGGTGTAGGCCTGCGATGCCGATAGTGTACCTTTGGGGCAAAAGCATTGGGCGACATTGACATGGCAATGCATATGCATTACCATTTGCGTAAGTTCGACGTCCCGTACAGAGAGGTTCTCATGGCGAACCCCATACTTATCACCGAATCTACCCTGACTGACCGGTATCAGACCACTGTTCCTGATGCTGTTCGTAAGGCATTGCGCCTGGGCAAACGGGAAAAAATTCGTTACACCATCCAACCCGATGGCAATGTGCTTATGTCACGTGCTGATCAGGATGAAGCAGACCCGGTACTCGGCAGCTTTTTGAGCTTTCTGGCAAACGACATTCAAGCCAACCCTCAACGGTTGAAAGCAGCAACACCTGAGCTTGTCTCTCGTATCCAAAATCTTGTCGATGGAATCGAAGCCGATCTGGATGCACCACTGGATCACGAGGACGAATAATTTTGCCAGATCAAACTAGTCTCGTAGTCAACGGGTGGACCGTATTTTGCCACCCGTTATTTCTCGATGAACTTGATTCGCTTATTGAGCAAGTTGAAGCTCTTAAAGAAAAAGATCCTCAAAACTTCGGGAAGAAAAACGCTACCAAACGCTTAGCCGCTATTTCTAAATTGGCATTTGATGTCATCCCTCAGGATCCATCACTTCCGGATTATCGACAGGGCGATACACTGGGAAACGATCACAAGCATTGGTTTCGCGCGAAATTTTTCCAGCAATACCGACTTTTTTTTCGATTTGATTCTGCATCAAAGATCATCGTGTTTGCTTGGGTAAATGACAAAAAAAATAAACGCGCCTATGGCAGCAAAACGGATGCTTATCGCGTCTTTGAAAAAATGCTCAATAGTGGCCATCCACCTGACGGGTGGGATCAATTACTCAAAGAATCCAAGGGCGTATTGGATCGCTTGAACGAAATATCCAAAAAGTTTGTTGATTAAGGTTCAATTGCCACAACCTACGCCTCAACAGCAATTTCATCAAACGGCGGACTATCCGATGCGCGGCTTTTGGAGTTATTAAGCCGGTGGTGGTGATGTGGCTTTCTTCCAGTGCCCAGCGCAAACAGTGTAACGAAGCTTTTGCGGTGAGCTTGGTCGATACCGAGGAAACGTTCCTTTCCGCCACGCCTCGTAGGCGTAGGCAGGAGAGTGGTCGGTCCATTTCCGGACCGAATGGGGGGAAACGATTAATTACCATCACCACCTGGACGGAAGAGCGTTATCAAGTCGTCAAAAGCTCTAGTTGCTGCCGCTGTGGGCATAGCTATCAGGAAAAGTCTGTGAAAACGGTCGGTGTGAATAAAAGTTCGGATCAGATTTAGCGGCGCTAGTGGATATCCTCGCACATGGATTGACTTTACCGGTGCGGGGGTTGCTACAATTTTGCCCACTTTAGGAATTAATAGGCAGCATGCTGCCTCCAATGCAGGACAACTTAAGGTTCAAAGGTGATCCACTATGACGTTATTAGAAAGCCTGCAATGGCGCCATGCCGCGAAAGCATACGACCCCGCTAAAAAAATTAGCGATGAGAATATCCAAAAAATAACCGAGGCAGCACGCCTTGCGCCCACGTCCTCGGGGCTTCAGCCGTTCCGAGTTATAGTGGTTACCAATAGTGGGTTGCGCGAGAAAATGGTGGCGGGAGCGTTGAACCCCGAATGTATGCGGGACTGTTCCCATGTACTGGTTTTTGCCGCTTGGGATCGTTATACCGATGAGCGAATTGATGAGGTATACGACCGTATAACCGACGAGCGCGGTCTACCACGTGGGCGTTTCAGCCGCTACACCAATCAGATCAAAACCCTTTATGGCAGCCAAACAGCGGAAGAAAATTTTGCTCACACGGCGCGCCAAACCTATATCGCGTTGGGCTTGGCGCTGGCTCAGGCCGCTGAGCTGCGGATTGATAGCACGCCGGCTGAAGGCTTTGATGCAGCAATTGTTGATGAGGTTTTAGGGTTGCGCGAGCAAGGCCTGCGCAGCGTTTCGCTGATGTATGTAGGCTATTCCGATAAAGAGCGAGATTGGTTGGCACCTATGAAAAAGGTGCGCGTTCCTAAAGAAGAATTTGTGATTGAGTATCGGTAATTTATTCTTTCAACCCTGCGGGTAGGTGGCGGGTTGTTAAGAGGAGTTCAAACATTCGATCAATAAAAAGGCGATGCAAATGCACCGCCTTTTTTGTTATTTATTTTTCGCGCTTCATATAGCCGTGCATATCAAGCCAGCGGACGAAATTATCAAACCAGCCGGTGCTGGTAGTGGTTTTGTCGTACATACCGAAACCGTGCCCGCCTTGTTCAAACAAATGAAACTCTACCGGACGCTTTGCCGCACGCCAGCTATCAATCAGGCCGTAACCTGCGTTGGCGAAAAATGGGTCATCGGCGGCCAAGGCAACAAATAGCGGCGGTGCGTCAGCGGGTACATCCACTTTGGCCAGGGGACCATAGATATTGGCGATAAAAGCGGGCTTGGCGTCTTCGCCATACAAAGTGGTGGACATGGTAAGCATGGCGCCAGCGGAGAAGCCGACCATGCCAATGCGATCAGGGTCTACTCGCCATTCTTTAGCGCGTTCGCGAACCAGGGCAAATGCCGCGCGAGCATCGGCGATCTGCTCCGCAAATTCTACCGCGGGATCTTGGTCGGAAAGTGGGCGACTGGTCCGAGGGGCACCAGAAAACATTTCGGCCATGGCTTTTTCAAATTCGGCCATGTCTGCAGGTGTTTGTTTTAGGCGGTATTTAAGAACGAATGCGGCGACGCCTTTGTCGGCGAGGGCTTTTGCGACATCCCAGCCTTCATTGCTCATGGATAAAGTGCGGAAGCCGCCGCCCGGCGCGACAATTACCGCAGCGCCTGTGGCTTTGCGTCTTTTAGGTAAGAAGGGTGTTAAGGTCGCCTCCGTTACATTGCGCGCAAAAGAGCTGCCGTATTGACTGTGCCAAGACTCCTCAGCGGTGGCGTCGGGCAGGGGGCCAGTCCCAAGCGTAATGGCAGTTCGCTGTTTTGGCGTTGCGATGGGGGTCATCACATCATCCTGGGCAAGCGCGGGAGCCGATAGGTAGCAGCCCATGGCGGTTAGAGTTATGCCCACTAACCGGGTGAAATGGCCGGCGGTCGTTCTGCGAGGGTTTGCGATCATTCTTATTGTCTCCTAAGTCCTGGTTTGCCAGGTTAATGGCGGTGAATTTTTTGAGCGCAGGTCGAATGATAGGTTTCATCATATGATAATGCTAGAAGGCAGCTGCCCGAAACGCTAAATCAGCCGGTCGCAACCAGGCCTGTCTCGCCAAAGCGGTAGCTGCTGGCGCATCTAAATTAACCCCCCGGTCTTCGTGGTAGGAGGGCGGCGCCTACGCGCGTTGTTGAGTTGGCGTGTGCTAAGCCGGCACTGGGAGGGTGGGCGTGTGTTGAGTGTCACCCGTAAGCCGGCTTTCGCCGGCTTACTCTTTACATATCCGTAATTTATATATCCGTATCTGCAGCACCTACGCGAATTTGACCCGGAAGGTCGTGTTCGGGCTTGGGTGTGGTGGCGCTGCTTTGGGGCAAGATGGGAAGGGTGATTTTGGGTTGTTCGCCGGTCAAGCTGTGGAGGAAGGCGGTGATGGCTTCCGCTTCGTTGTCTTTTAATTCACGTCCTAATTGACTGTCGCCCATGATCGCCACGGCTTCTTTTAAGTCCCAAACCTCACCGCTGTGAAAATAGGGCGGCGTGAGTGCCACGTTGCGCAGGGGGGACGCGCGGAAGACGTATTCGTCGCTCGCCGTATTGGTCACCGCGAAACGACCTTTGTCTTCCTCCGGTAGAATATCAGCACCCGGTCTCTTCACGACACCAAAGGGGAAGTAAGCTTGGCCGCCCACATTGACGCCGTTATGGCAGGCGGTGCAGCCGGTGTTCATAAATAATTCCAGCCCTTCCTTTTGCTGCTTAGACAGCGCCTTGTCATCGCCTTTTAAGAAACGGTCGAACGGCGCGTTTGGCGTAATTAAAGTGGTTTCGAAGGCGGCTAAGGCGCGAGCTGCGTTGGTGATGGTAATAGGATTTTTACCGCCAAAAACGTTTTTAAATTCCTCTACATACTCGGGAATGCTTTTTAAGGTTGCCTCGATGCGCTCTGGTGTGTTGTTCATTTCAACAGGTGCTTGCAAGGGGCCCAGGGCTTGCTCTTTGAGATCGGCAGCACGGCCGTCCCAAAATTGGGCGGCGTTAAATACGGCGTTGAGTACCGTCGGGTTATTGCGAGGACCTTTTTGCCAGCCGTGACCAATGGATACAGGGACGTTGTCGCCACCGCCGATGCTGAGGTTGTGGCAGGTGTTGCAGCTGATCAGGTGGCTGCGAGACAAGCGCGGATCGAACCAGAGCTTATGGCCCAGTGCCACCTGCGCCGGTTGTATTTTTTCGCCTCCCACTTCGGAGAGCGTATCTGGAATCGGTTTGAATATCGCATTGGCGCGATCTCGTAACGCTTGATCCGCGTAAGCGGAGCTTGTCGCTAATACCGCTGCGCCGAATAGCCAAGAGAGCATGTTTGTTTTTGTCATAATGGTTCCTCTTCTTCATCTGAAACACGAAATCGTCGCAAAAATGTAGGTTGCGGGAGTGACTTTTACTCGTGCTGGGAGTGACGTTTACTCATATTGATAGTCACTGCATACGCCGTGCCGCATCTTACTGCATTTATTCACGGGTTATCGATATGTGGATGCGCTAGCAGAGCGCCAGTATAGGAGTGGGGGTGTCAGAGGGCATTGACCGGAGTCAATAGGAGCCGAGAATATTCGACTCCATAGGGAAGAGTAGGGGCTATTTGAAACCAGCCGAGCATAGCATGGCTGAGACAGCGTCTAGCTTTTCACCGACATCAACAGTTCAAGGGCGCGAATGCGCTCGTCCGGGTCGTAAAGATCGTTGGTAAACATAAACTCATTAACCTTTAACTCGGCGGCCATATTTTCCAAGTAGGCCTTGACTTGGCTGGGATCGCCGAGTGCGGCCAGGCCAAGAAATTCTTTTACGCCGGCTTTTTCTTGCGGTGTCCACAAGTCCTCCATGTCCTCGACCGGCGGTCGCAGCCATAGGGGTTGATTGCGGAAAAGGGCGAGGATGCGTTGCAGACTGGTAGTAGCAATAAAGCGCGCGCGCTCCTCAGTTTCGGCGATCACGAGAGGTAGGCCCAGAATGACATAGGGCTCGGCAAGAACCTCCGACGGTTGAAAGTGGGTTTGATAAAGATGAAGCGCTTCGCGCACCAAGCGCGGCGCAAAATGCCCGGCAAACGCATAGGGCAGTCCGCGCTGAGCGGCAAGTTGTGCGCTGAATAAACTGGAGCCCAACAACCAGATGGGCACTTGCGTACCCATACCCGGCACCGCTTTAAGTTTCTGCCCTGGTGTGGCCGGTGCCAGCAACTGCTGCAGTAAGCTGACTTCCGTGGGGAAGTCGTCGGCGGCGCGGTCGTTTCTGCGCAAGGCGCGGGCGGTGATGGGGTCTGTTCCCGGTGCCCGGCCCAAACCTAAATCGATCCGGCCCGGATACAGGCTTTCCAGGGTGCCGAACTGTTCAGCGATAACCAGCGGTGGGTGGTTGGGCAGCATGATGCCGCCGGAGCCAACGCGGATTCGGCGAGTGCTAGCGGCGATATAGCCAATTAACACGGAAGTGGCGGAGCTGGCGATGCCTTCCATATTGTGGTGTTCGGCCAGCCAAAAACGTTCAAACCCCAGCTCATCGGCGGCTTGCGCGTAGCGCAGTGAATGCCGGAGTGTTTCGCCTGCGTCACTGCCTTCGCGAATGGACGCCAATTCCAGCAGAGAAAAGTGGATATTGCGCAGAATATTGGTCATAAGTCCCGCTGCTATACGTAGTGATGGATTAAAAATGTGGATACGATCTTGGAGTCCTCCCCGCGTTTTTAGTGCGTTTACCTTCCCTCTGCGCCTTTCTCCGACGATTTAGTCGGCTTATAAGGTGCTTTCGTGTATTTGTGCGGCCTTCGCACGGCGGGGTAGAGAGCTATTGGGTGAGAAATTCATCACAAACCCAGCGGAAGGTGGCTTGTTGATTGAGTTCCTTTAGCGAATTCTCGCAGTATCCATACTGGGAACTCGCTAAACTTCGCCAGCTTCTAGTCCTCAAACCAATATCCTTATAACAACAAGCTGATGCGGGTGGTTTGATGCAGTTGGTCTGTGGATTGAAGTTCCCTTTCGTTGATCTGACAGGCGGACCCCATGAAAACCAATAAATCAGACTTTCTCGCTCCAAGCCTCAGCCGAGCGCTTGCTCTAGGGCTGCTCAGTGCATCACTCGTTGCCTGTGGCGGCAATGGCTCTTCAGGAGAACCCAGTAGCTCCAGCTCATCATCCAGCAGCTCCAGCTCTTCTAGCTCCTCTTCCAGCTCTAGTAGCTCCTCCTCAAGCTCGTCTTCTTCCAGCAGTAGCTCAAGCTCGTCGGGCGGAGACTATGTTGCGCTCTATGCCGTGAACGCCGGCAGTTCACTAGCGGAATTTACCGCATCGGACGGCACGCGCTATGTGCGCGATCAATATTACAGCCTCGGTAGCGCAGGCAGCACTTCTGACCCGATTGCCGAGACCACCGATGACGTCCTTTATCAATCGGAGCGTTGGGGCGCTTTTAGCTATAACTTTCCGGTGGCCGAGGGCACTTATGATGTGACCCTGCATATGGTGGAATCCTACTACGGAGCCAACGGCGTCAGCGGCCGTCGCGTATTCAATGTGACCGTGGAAAATGAGACGCTGGTGGAGAGCTTTAACCCACTGGATGCCGGCCACGATGTCGCTCAGACCATTGAGCTGGAGGGTATAGAAGTATCGGATGGACTTTTGACCTTGGAGTTCGCGGCATCGGAAGGTGAGGCCAATGTGGCGGGGATCGTCGTCAGAGGGTTAGAGGGGAACGCGATCGACTTACCGGAGCAGCCCATTGAAAACCCGGGTACGCCTGGACCTGCCGTTCCTGCAGGATGTACAGGTACACCGGCAACCGCCGCCGATGACTTTATTGTGTTCGATGGTGGCCCGCAGCCGACGACTACCGTTAAGCCGCTGCCGATGAATCAGGATTGGGTTATCGATGAGTTTTGGCCCGCCGATGCGGCACTGCAATTGATAGCGGCAGAAGGCGGCGCGGCCGTTGAGTATCACAGCCGGCAAGCGTACACCGGCTTCAAGTTCACACCGCCGACACGTCGCCCGTTCCACACCACAGGAGCGGAAATATTTGTCGAGCTGGATAGAAGCAACGCGTCGGCTGCCTTACCGACATTTGGCTTGCGCGTAATCAAGCCGGGTGAAAATGAAGGCTCAACCCCCGAGTCCACTAGAACCTGGATGCAGGGCGCGAATGGGAAATTGGTCGCGGTTACCGATAATTGCACCTTGTTGAAATTGTCTATGCCCTCAAGCTGGAATGCGGCATCCGATGTCGCCGATCGACTGATTTGGGAGATGCATGACAATTGGAATGGCGCCGACCGTTTGGTCATTCGGCGAATGGTGTTAAAAGGGTTTAAATACGCGCCTTAGTGGGATATTCCAGCCACCTTGCGGGGCTGGAATATTGTTACGCATTAGAAATGAAAACAGGGCCAAAAGGCCCTGTTTTTTATCTCTGTAAGATAAGCAGAGATTAACGGATATAGCGGTTGATGATGTTTTCGTACAACTCCTGACGTCCGGAAGTTTGTCCCGGCTCGCCATTTTTGTTGCCGATTTCCGCCAGTTGCTCAAGGGTCAACTTACCTGTTTCATAGTCTGCGCCGTGGCCGCTATCGAAGGTGGCGTAACGCTCTTTGCGCATAGCTTCCAGAGGAGAGTTGCGCAGGAGGTCGTCCGCAATCATCAGCGCACGAGCAAAAGTATCCATGCCGCCAATGTGACCGTAGAACAGGTCGATTGGATCGGTAGAGTTACGGCGTACTTTTGCGTCGAAGTTAACGCCGCCACCTTGCAGGCCGCCGCTGCGCAGCAGAACCAGCATCATCTCAACCGTTTCGTTGATGTTGTATGGGAATTGGTCGGTATCCCACGCGTTCTGATAGTCGCCACGGTTGGCGTCGATGCTGCCGAGCATGCCGGCATTGGCCGCTGCTTGCATATCGTGACACATGGTGTGACCAGCCAAGGTCGCGTGGTTGGTTTCCAAGTTCAGTTTGAAGTCTTTGTCCAGGCCGTGATAACGCAAGAAGCCGATAACAGTCTCTGCGTCAAAGTCGTACTGGTGCTTGGAGGGTTCCATTGGCTTAGGCTCAATAAAGAAAGTGCCTTTGAAGCCTTGTCCACGGGCGTAGTCACGCGCCAATGTCAGGAAGCGAGCCAGGTGTTCTTGTTCGCGCTTCATGTCGGTGTTCAGCAGGCTCATGTAACCTTCGCGGCCGCCCCAGAACACATAGTTTTCACCGTTCAGCGCAATAGTTGCATCCAGGGCGTCTTTCAACTGCGCACCGGCATAGGCAACCACGTTGAAATCGGGGTTAGTGGAAGCACCATTCATATAGCGCGGGTTGGAGAACAGGTTGGCGGTACCCCACAGCAACTTCATACCCGACTCTTTCATCTTCTCTTTGGCGCGTTCTACGATGGTGAACAAACGCTCTTGAGTCTCCTTGCGGCTATCGCCTTCTTCTACCAGGTCGACGTCGTGGAAGCAGTAGTAAGGTGTGCCGATTTTGGTGAAAAACTCAAACGCCGCGTCCATTTTTTTGTAAGCGCGGGTCAGTGCGTCTGCACCTTCGTTCCACTCACGACGCTGGGTGCCGGGACCGAACGGATCGCCGCCAGTGCCGCAGAAGCTGTGCCAGTAACAGGTTGCGAATTTGAAATGTTCTTCCATGGTTTTGCCAGCGACTACGCGCTTGGCATCGTAATATCTAAAGGCGAGAGGGTTGTCAGACTCGGGACCTTCATAGGCAATTTTGCCTACGCCTTTAAAATATTCATGATCTCCAATTACTATGCTCATGGTGTGTTACCTTTTGTTAATGACACAAACGTCGTTTGATTCATGTGTTCCTGGTGGGGCGGTTATAGAGAAGTCACAAGGCGGACTCCCGTACGGGCCGTGAAACTGTCGTCCGCTGGCAGCGTAATCAATCCGTCACCGGTGTTGAAGGCGTTAATGCCGCAACTGACGGGTTCTATGGCAACGGATTGGCGATCCGCTGCGGTACATACCTGAATAAAATTAAATGCTCGGTGGCCAGTCTGCTGCCAGATTTCCACGCCGATCTGATGCTTTTTCGACCACAGCACGATGGAGGCGGTTTCACCCGTTTCTTCCGGGATAAGAGCAAAACAGTCATCCAGCTGCACATCCTGCAGGGAGCTTGGCTCTCTGAAGTTGTCGTAGGCTAGCTTTTCGCCGGTCGGCAGCAACCGCGAGTCGATGCCGAGCCGCTTCACCGGCGGTAGCTTGAGCTGGCAGTCGTCGACCGGGTGTGAAAAGCCGAAATACGGATGCCAGCCAATGCCAACTGGAATGGCAGCGCTATGGCGATTATGGATACGGTATTCGATATCCAGTGAGGAGTCCGCATTCAGACGGTAGTGAATCGCCACATCCACTGGGAAAGGATAACCTTTTTCCTCTCCCTTATAGCGGTAAGTCAGGGTTGCTTCATTGCCGCTGTCCGCCAGATCCACTTCGGGTTGCAGGTGATGAAGGAGTCCGTGTAGCGCGTTATTGCGTGACGGCTCATTAATCGGCAGCTGATAGGACTTGCCTTCAAACTGATAGCGCCCGTCTTCCAAGCGGTTAACCACCGGAAAAATTGGAATTCCGCGAAACACGATATCCTCGATCATGGCTTTGCGGTTGGGCAAGCCTGCGATGACATCGATAGGACCTTGGGTGCTCGCCAGTTGCAGACGATTGGTGAGGCCACCAAACTCTGGTACCAGCTCCAACAGACAGCCATTATCTGTGCGCAGATTGAGCGCAGTGTAATCTACAGTCGTCATAGGGCAATCACAGAGTGTCTGGGAGAACGTCGCTCCACTTTTGATAGGCATCCTGATATTGCGCCTGCTGCTGCGGATTTGGCTCTATCCGCTCGATTAACGCCAGCCCGCCGAACGCCTCAGTTTCAGACGCGTAATAGCCGCAGCCCAGCGCTGCGCCGCGCGCCGCGCCTTCCGCTCCGTCGGTTTCGTAGAGTTCGATAGTACTGCCAGTGGTATTGGCAAAGGCTTGGGTAAAAATATCGCTCAGGAACATGTTGCCGCGGGGCGCGCGGACCAAGTCACAGCGACCGCCGAGCTCCTTAATGACGTCGAACCCGTAGTTGAGCGCAAACACAATGCCTTCCTGGGTCGCGCGGACGAGATGGCCGAGGGAATGGCGGTTGAGGTCGATATTGTGAATATGCGCTCCGGGCGTCTTGTTTTGGAACATGCGTTCCGCACCATTACCGAAAGGTACGAACTGCACGCCGTCACTGCCGATGGCAACTTGTGAAGCCAGCTGGTTCAGCATGCCGTAATCTAAGGGGACACCCTGGGCCGACAGAATTTGACGGAGCCAGCCGTAAGCTCGGCCGGTGCCGTTGACGCATAAAAGGATGCCGTTGCGCGGTTGAGTCTCGGTATGAGTAACATGCAAGAAGGTGTTGACGCGCCCAGCTTCGTCGGTGATTGGCTGGTCCGTTACCGCATAGATCACGCCGGAGGTGCCGGCATTGGCGGCAATTTCACCTGGGTTCAGCACATTGAGGCTGAAGGCGTTGCTGGGCTGATCGCCGGCGCGGTAGCTGATGGGAATACCGGCGGAGATGCCCAGCTCTTCCGCAGCTTGAGCGTTAACCTGCAGCGTGCCACCGATATTGGGCTCTATGGTTGGGATCAGGTCGTGCGAGAGCTGCCAGTGGTCCATCAGTCGATGGGCGGGGGCAGCGTTTTTGAAATCCCACAGGATGCCTTCGGAAAGGCCGCCCGGGCTGGTGGACGTTTCGCCAGACAGCTTCAGGGCGATGTAATCGCCAGGAAGCAGAATTTTGTGGATTTGCCGATAGATTTCCGGCTCGTTCTCCTGCACCCAGCGCAGTTTGGACGCAGTGAAGTTGCCCGGTGAGTTGAGCAGGTTGGTCAGGCAGTAGTCGCTGCCTAGCGATTGAAAGGCCTTATCGCCTACTTCTACTGCACGGCTGTCGCACCAGATAATTGCGGGGCGCAGCACTTGGTGATCTTTGTCGACGATCACCAGGCCATGCATCTGGTAGGTGATACCGATGGCGGCAATGTCTTTGGGCGAAAAACTGCCTTTGCGCCAGAGTTCCTGGCAGCCGAGCGTGACGCACTCCCACCAGGTTGCAGGGTCTTGTTCAGCCCAGTTTTTCTGCGGGCTGGCAATTTCCAGCTCGACAGCGGGGTATTGCGCGGAGGCAGCGGAGCGCCCGGTTGCGCCGTTTAGCACGGAGAGTTTGACAGATGAGCTGCCAATGTCGATGCCTAAAAAATACATGTAAAGGCTCTTTATTTATAGTGAAAATGGAGTGAGAGACGCACGCAGCCCACGAATAGCCGAAGGAGCATAGTGGGGAGGTGCATGCCTGGGCTACAGGCTTTTTAACCCGGTCAGTGCGTATTTTTAACACTTGGAGTGCAGTGTTAAAAGCGCACCACTCGGGGGTTAAACCGGACCTTATCTCATACCGACTTAGACCTAAATTTTAGGTTGAGGCGAATTTACTGAGCTGAATTTTCGGGAATTTTAGCTGATGCTCGCTTTTAAAAGACCGTATTTCATTCGCTGATTCTCACGAAAACGACTCGGAGTCAGCTTTTTATTCTCCAGAAACTTGCGGTTGAAATGAGAGATGTTCGCATAGCCACAGCTTAATGCAATATCGAGGATATCTCGATCCGTGGTCGCCAGCAGATGGCAAGCTTCGGTAATTCTCACTTCATTAACAAATGAAACAAAAGTGCGGCCGGTTTGCGCGCGAAAGAAGCGTGAAAAGCTTTGGGGAGCCATATTCACAAGCTTCGCCACGTCCGGCTGTTTGATTTCTTCGTGAAGATGATTTTTCACATAGTTGATGGCGTTGGTGAGGCGGTCGACGCCTCTCACGGACTGTTCAACCACATAGTCGTCACTGGCCAGCGCTTCCTGTTCGCACTGGCTGAGCGCTTGGAACAGCAAAAGGAAGTGTGCAATGCGGGCCAAACCGGTGTGGTTGCGAATATTTTCCAGCCATTGCCGCGCTTCGCCAAGGCTTTCCTGGGAAAACAGCAACGCGCGTCGGGTGGCGGTGAGCAAGCTCTTAATGGCGCGCGCTTCTGGAATGCTATAGAAAGGCTCCCCGAGAAAGAGGGGGTCAAATTGCACCACGAGCATTTCGTTTTCTGTCTGTTGATCGTCGCTAATCCAGCAATGCGGAATATTGGGTCCAATCAGCACCAGATCGCCTGGATAAAAAGTCCCTATATGGTCGCCAATAAACCGTTTGCCGCTTCCCTTCAAAATTAGCGAGACTTCGTATTGGGGGTGAAAATGCCAGGTATGGTTACTCTGGAACGCAGGGCACGAATACTGCAGAACCCGAATAGACTCATCGGCTTCAAGTTGTACATTTTCGAACGCGGGTTTTTCCATATGCAAACAGCTAACTTGAGACGGTTGATCTTATAGTCTTTTTTGCGCTTCCCAAGCGAAATGACTGCATTCCATGCGTTGCTTGAAGCGCGGCGTTTTTCGCCTTGCTTACGCGTGGATTACGGCAGTCTATCATTCGTTTTTATCTCACGCTATGCGCAGTTACCAACAAATTTCGCATAAAAATCGACTAGGCTTGTTAAAAAACCACAATCGGCCGGTTAACAAAGTTGGTGGCGGGGGGATTAAAAGGTGCTAGGCTCAGCATGCTTGCGCACACAATAATCACAAAATAAATAAGTAAAAATGAGCCTTTATTATTCCAATAACGAAATGGTGGCCGTTTTTAATCACAAATCGCGATATGAGGATGCCTCTATTGCGCGGTTGATTAGCTTCGTCCAATACTTCTCTCTCTTCATTCTTCTGTTGGCGTGCAGCTCCGGTGTAGCTGCGCTTGGCGAGTCTGTTTATATCGCCGAAAAGCCCACGAAGGATAGTCTCACTATTGTTGGTCCTGACCATAAGGCCAATATCTTTGTGGCCGAAACGGATTATCCTGGGGTGATTCGCGCGGCTAAAGATTTGGCAGCGGATATTCAGCGGGTCTCGTCCTACCAGCCAACGCTCGTACAACAAAACTCCGATCTTGCACCCTCTGCCATTATCGTCGGCACACTCGATCGAGGCGGCTTGGTCGATGATTTGGTCCAGGCAGGGGTGGTGGATGTCAGTGCTATCAAAGGCCGCTGGGATGCATTTCATCTTCAGGTGGTGGATAACCCGCTGCCCAATGTGGCGCGCGCACTTCTGATAATCGGAGCCGATAAGCGCGGGACGATTTATGGCATCTACGATGTGTCTGAGCAAATCGGCGTTTCGCCTTGGTACTACTGGGCAGATGTGCCGCCTGCGCGCAAAGAGCAAATCCATGTGCTCGCCGGTACGCTCAAGCAGGATTTCCCCAAGGTTCGTTATCGCGGCATCTTCCTCAACGATGAGGCCCCTGCGTTGACAGGCTGGGTCCAGGCGAATCACGGCGATTACAACCATGAGTTTTACGCCAAAGTTTTTGAGCTGATGTTGCGCTTAAAGGCGAATTACCTCTGGCCCGCTATGTGGAACAACGCGTTCAACGATGATGATCCCAAAAATCAGGCGCTCGCCGATGAGTATGGGATTGTCATGGGTACATCGCATCACGAGCCCATGATGCGCGCCGATAAGGAATGGAACCGCTACGGCGATGGCGAATGGGAATACTCGACCAATCGAGACAATATCTACAAGTTTTGGCAAGAGGGTGCGCAGCGAGCCGTGCCTTACGAAAGCTTGTTTACTATGGGGATGCGCGGTCAGGAAGACGCCCCAATGAGCGAAGGGGAAAACATCGAACTGCTGGAGCAGATAGTGCGCGATCAGCGGCAAATTCTGGCGGAGACCTTCGATATTCCCGTCACCGACGTTCCGCAGGTGTGGTGCCTATATAAAGAAGTGCAGGCGTACTACGAAAAAGGCATGCGCGTGCCCGATGACATTACGTTGCTTTGGGCCGACGATAATTGGGGCAATATTCGCCGTCTGCCGACGCCGGATGAGCGTAAGCGCGGCGGCGGTGCGGGAATTTACTATCACTTCGATTATGTGGGCGGCCCGCGTTCGTATCGCTGGATCAACTCAACGCCCATTGCCAAAGTTTGGGAGCAGATGAACCTCGCTTATCGCCACGAGGCCAATCGCATCTGGATCGTCAACGTTGGCGATCTCAAACCCATGGAGTTTCCTACCGAGTTTTTCTTGCGCATGGCTTGGGACCCGGAGCGCTGGCCAAAAGAGCGGCTCCAGGAATTCGGTCGACTGTGGGCAGAGCGTGAGTTCGGCGCCGAGTATGCGGAAGCTATTGAACGATTGATTACCGGCTACACCCGTCACAACGGTCGGCGCAAGCCAGAGCTGATGGAGCCCGAAACTTACAGCTTGCTGCATTATCGCGAGGCCGAGCGAATTCTGGCGGAGTTGCAGGCGCTCACCGATGAAGCCGAGCAGTTGTACAGCAAAATCCCGAGCGAAAAGCGCGACGCCTATTTCCAATTGGTGCTACACCCGGTGCTGGCGACGGCGAATTTAACGCGGCTTTACGTGGCGGTCGCCAAGAATCGTTTGTACGCGAACCAAGGGCGCAATTCAGCAGACCAGTATCGCCAACAAGCGAAAGCGTTTTTTCAGCAAGACAAAGATCTTAAAGAGCGCTATCACAGCATCAACAATGGCAAGTGGCGGCACTTTATGGATCAGTCGCATATTGGTTATACCAACTGGCAAAACCCAGAGGGAGACCAAATGCCGGTGGTTTATGAATATCTGCCCGGCGACTACGCGGAGATGGGAATTGCTGTAGAGGGTATTGCCGAAGCATGGCCGGCGGCGGTGTCGGGCACTTGGCCGCACGTGGGTAAACATCAGCTGGACTTCGACTTTTTCGGTCAACAAAGCCGCGAGCTGGTGATGTTTAATCGCGGCAAACTGCCGTTTGAGTTTTCGGCGACGAGCGTTCCTTGGATTAAACTCAGTCAAAATAAAGGTCGCGTGGAAACCGAAGTTCCCATTCATGTTTCGATCGATTGGGATAAATTACCGGAAGGTATTAGCGAGGGTGTGATCACTTTTCGTGGCACCGGTTGGCAAAGTGCCAACATAGCAGTAACGGCTCGCAAACCCTCAGCCAAGCTGCGTCGTCAGGCCAAGGGTTACATCGAAGCCGATGGCTATATTGCAATAGAAGCGGCCAATTTTAGTCAAAATAAAAAAGTACAGGGTTTTCAGTGGCAGGAAATTCCGAGTCACGGTAGAACCCACAGCTCAATTTCACCATACCCGGTCAGTGATCAGAGCTTTCTCAATCCAAAAAAGGCCCCCTATGTCGAATACCCTGTGACCTTTGTATCGGAGGGTACAGTGGAACTGCAAGTGATCTTGGCACCGAGCCTGCCCTTCGTGCCCGGCAGAGGGTTGCGCTACGCCGTTGCAGTGGGTAACGAAAAACCACAAATTATCGACTTTCTTTCCGACTTCAATGACACCGATGCCAACTGGGAGCGGACCGTTGAAGATGGCGTGCGCATTGGTCGTAGCCAACACAGGATAAAACAGCCAGGACCGACTACACTAAAATTATTTATGGTGGATCCGGGGGTAACCGTGCAGCGATTGCTGTTTGATACAGGTGATTTAAAACCCAGTTATTTAGGCCCGCCCCAGAGCCCTTATAAGTAACAATAACGGCCCCGTAACGGGGCTGAACACTAAAGGCGTATTGATAATTGATAAAAAGCTACTGCCGGTAGTGCCGGCGGCAACGTCAGTCGCTTCATAAAAGCGATAGGTGTATGGAGAAGGTAAGCGCTCTGCTTACCAGCTTGATCTAGTAATAAGGTTTTTGATAAGACACAGCCCATTTGTCAGGATAGACAGTGGTACCTGTTTGCGCCGTTTTGCCGCGCATAATAGAAGAGAGTCGGCAGGCTTTTATGCTTATCTGTTTGTGGCTTAGAGTGAGAGATAAAAATTTTAATAAGCAGATTGTTTCGATCCGGCTAAATTTTTAAACACAATAATGAAACGTACTTTAATCACCAAAACTATTCGGAGACGCTATGTCAATCTCTAAATCCAAGAGCTTGGTCCTATGCTCATTGATCGGTGGCCTTGCCGCCCTGTCGGGGTGCTCCGATAACGATCCGGCAAATGTTTCTTTTGCTCCAATCGATACCAGCCCAGTCCCTAGCAATGTTATTCCCAATTCGGATTTCTCCCAGAGTGACACCGACTGGGTCGGCTGGCGAGCAGAGGTTGATGAGACCAGCAGTGTGGAGGCGTCATTTACGCTTGTGCCGGCCTCGAGTATGGGCAGCAACAGTCAAAAAACGTCCTCACGTAGTTTTGGTGGAAGTGGCAATTTGCTGAAGGCATCGATAATCAATGTGGAGGCGGATAGCCTTCCCGAAGACGCTGCTGCTGGACCCGCCGCTGTGCCGGTAAAGCCGGGGCAGGCCTACGGTGTGGCAGCCCAGTTGATGGGGCCGGCGTGCGGATTAACCCAGTTTGTTGTGCGTCCAGAGGGGGATGACGATCCAGAAAATATTATTAAGGTTCAAAATATTTTTCTGAATGGCCAGCCGCAACTGGTGGAGTTTTATTTTCAAGCGCCTGAAGGTGTCACCAGTGTCGATATGCCGGTGCAGCTTGGCTTTGCCGATAACGTGGGGGGGGAGTTCTATTTCGACCGCATGGTGGCCATGCCCATACCGACGTTGCCGCGTGAGCAAGAAGGCAACGTAGCGAAAAACTCAGACTTTGAAGACAGCGATACCGACATAAATGTTGACGCTTCCTGGGGGCAGTCGGGTAGCGGTGCCACCTTTACTTTGAATACGGATCCCGAGCACTCTCAGAACGGCAATAACTCGGTCAAAATTGTATTTGATGACACCGTCGGTACTGGTGACCCATGGGATATCGAAGCAGGACCTATAGGTGTGCCGACTGTCGCTGGGTGGACCTATGAATTCTCAGCTTGGTATAAAGGTGAGCCCGGCGCTACCGTTAATTTCCTAGTGCAGAACCCTAATACCTATACCGTATATGAGCAGCAGAGCACGGCGCCATTTATTGAGGACGAATGGCAGGAGGTGCGCTTTGAGGTTTTAATACCAGACACTAATGTCGTAAGGCTTTTTGCGCAGTACAACTTTCCCGAGAACGCGGGGAAAACGATTTATATCGATAATATTCGTTTAATCCCACCTGCGACTTGCCCTTATTCTGCCGGTTCCGGCAATCTGGTTAGTGCCAATGGGGATCTGTTCGAATACAACCACGTTGAAAACAGTGGTTTGGAAAACGATTTGCTTGAACCCGAAGGCTGGCGAACTGTAAGCCTTAATGGTGCTGCCGCCGAGTTTGAAATGCAGTTGGTTGGCGATGAACTGAACCGAGCCTTGGTCAACAGTGGTTATCAATCACTGAAAACCACGATTACGACGGTTGCCAATGAGCCTACAGATATTCAAGTAGGCCCGGCAGATTTGTATGTAGTTCCAGGTGGTACTTATATTTATTCCGGCCACGTCCGTGGTCCGGCCGGCGCACGGGCGAGCTTTACGCCGGTGATGGCGGATGCACCCTCCACTTCTATGGAAGGTGTGTTGGTACAGCTCAATAACCTGTGGCAACAAATTACCTTTGACTTTACGGTTCCAAGTGACGCACCTGTGCTCACTGCTGAAGAGCTTGCAGAGGCGGGTTTTGAAGCCGGTGCGCAGATAGTGCGTTTAAATATGGTGGCGAATTTGGGCTATCCGGAAAACGTGGGCCGACACATTTATCTCGATGACTTCAGTTTGTTACCCAATGCGATTCGCAACGGCGACTTGGAAGATAGTGCAACCGTTGCGGAAGGATGGACAACGCAAGCGTCCAGTGATTTGGCGAGCATCGCTCTAGATACCCAAGAGGCACACACTGGCGATAATTCCCTGCGCGTTAGCATTAGTAGTAAGACGACCGCGCTCATCGATGATAAGGATCCCACTTCTTTCTCAATTCAGCCGGAGGATATTCAGGCTGGGGTGGAAAATATTCCGGTTGTAGGTGGACATAAATATTATGTCTCTGCGCGTTTTAATGGCGATGCCGGCTCCCGAGTGAAATTGCTCCTGGGCTCTACAGATGGAACCGTAGAGTATGGCGCTGCAGGTGGCGCGGATGGCAATGAGGACGGCCGCCCAGACGGTGTCGAGCTGACCGGAGGCTGGCAAGAAATCACTTTCGCCGTCAACGTGCCAGAAGGGGTTGAAGAGGTTAGCTTAATGGCGCAAATGGGCTTTGCGACCAATGCCTTAAGAACGATTTATCTGGATACATTCCGTTTGGTGTCGCAGATTCCGCCGGTGCCAGTGACAAAGGCAAACGTGATAGGTAATGGCGATTTCGAAACAGGCGAGGCTACAGGCTGGAGTGGTAGTGAGGCCACGATTGCGGTCGTCGATTCGCCTGATGGTGTTTATTCCGGCCGTTATGCACTCCGTGTCTCAGACCGAACGGCGACTTCGGGCTCGGCACAATATGATCTGGGGGATAGAGCGCTTATAGTCGGTGAAACCTATTACGCCTCCGCTTGGGTGAAGGTGGATGGCGCTGATGCCGATATAGTGAAAATGACACTGCAAGTGGATTATGTGGGTGGCGGAACCGATTACCTGTCCATCACCGATACTGGAGATGCGGATACCTTAAATTGGACTCGTCTCAGCTCGGTATTCACCTTTGAGCCGAAAGAGGAAAACGTAGGAAAAGCAGTTGCGAGTCTCAAGCCTTATATAGAAGCAAGCAAGCAACCGACTAATTATTTTGTCGATGACGTGTTTATCACCAAGGTGTTTAATTCCAACGGTGGGTTTGAATCCGGTATGGACGGCTGGCAAGCCGCTGGAGCGACGGTGGAAGTGACTGGTCTCGAAGCTCGCTCTGGGTCTAATTCCGCGCGCGTTTCCGCTCGCACCAATGGTTGGAGTTCCGTGCAATACAACATGGACGGTATTGGTTTGGTTCCTGGTCACACGTATCTGGTCTCTGCCTGGGTGAAGTGGGACAGCGCCGACGCGCCGGAAGATATCAAAATGACCATTGAGCAAGAGGATGAGGCGGGCAATGCAAACCGCTGGCGTACCATCGCACGGACGACGAACGCCGCAGATTGGGTGCAGCTCAGCAACACGTTTACCTATCTGCCTAATGGTGATGTGAATACGTTAAAGGTCTATTTTGAGGCGACAGGACCCGATCTCGATGGGAATGGGGACCCGGGTGCTGGTGGCGTTTATTTTGTCGACGACTTAATTATTACCGAGCTCACGCCGCCGCCGACTTTGATTGTCAACGGTGATCTCGAAATGGGAGATGCAACAGGGTGGGAGGCGAGCAGCGGTGCCCTCGGTGTTGTGCAATGGCCGAGCGGCGGCGCGCACTCGGGGTTCTTCGGTTTACAGGTATCCGCAGGCGACTCGGCGCTCTACTCGCTGCAGGAGTTGGAGCTGCAAGCGCAAACCTCTTACAGGGCATCTGTCTGGGTCAAAATTGCCGGTGCGGGTGCCGCCGACACCGTGAGTCTCAAACTTCGAGTGAACGACGGCCGAGCTGATCCTTATATCAATATTGCCTCTGCTGAGACGAGCTCGGGCGGCTGGGTTCTTTTAGAAGGCTTTGTTGATTACGCACCGGCTAACTCTGACGCTGAGGTGAGTTTGGTTGTAGAGGCAGATGAGGCCTCCACCAGCTTTTTCGTGGACGACCTAGTGCTGGTTCGCAACTACGCGTTTAACGGCCGGATGGAAGTCAGCGACACGGAGACTTTGGGTTGGGTTAATAGCGGAGACGCTCAACTGTCGATATCCACCACTTCTTATGAAGGCGATCACTCCCTGTTCGTAACCGGCCGGACTCAGCGTTGGAACTCGGCTCAGCAGGATTTGGTGGCAAGAGGAATGGAGCTCGGCAAAACCTATGACATTTCAGCTTGGGTAAAAATTGATGGTGATACTCCTAGCGTTATCAAAATGACACTGGAATCCGCCATCGGCGATGCAGGTTCGGTTTACACCCAGCTGGACGAGGCGCGCGACACATCAGACTGGGTCAAACTCAGTGCGCGATACACCCTTGAATTTGATGAAATGCCTTCAGTTTTCAAAGTTTATTTTGAGGCAGATGAGGAGGGTAAGGAGCCGCCTGTTTTGAGTTCTTACTACGTGGATTCGTTAGTGATTACAGAAGTAGAGGAAACCTACACACATTAATGTGTAGGTTGAAACCAATTATTTTTGTTCGCTATCACACATATACAGAATGATCGAGAATAGTTATGGCAAAGAAAATAATGAAACTGCGTAGCAAGGCTGGAATATCCACTTATTCGTCGGCGGCGGTTCTGCTAAGTGCTTTGGTCGCGCACCAGGCATACGCTCAGGATACCGATCCCGCAGCTTCCACTGACCCTGCATCGGGTACGGTAGTTGAAGAGGTGGTGGTTTACGGCATAAAACAATCGCTGAAAAACGCGCAGGATCTCAAGCGTGATTCGGCAACGGTGATTGACGCGATTACCGCCTCGGATATCACCTCACTGCCGGATAAATCAGTTGTCGATGCATTGACGCGCGTTCCAGGTGTGACGGTGGAAGTGTTCGAAGCCACCGATGACCCAGAACACTTTGGTGCGGAGGGCAGCAGGGCACTGGTGCGCGGGCTCGACCGAACATTGACACAATTTAATGGCCGCAGCTCCTTCAGTGCTACCCCTTGGGGCGCGGTCAACCTTTCACATATCCCTTCCGAATTGGTCGGCGCAATTGAAGTTCAAAAGAACCAAACGGCCTCGATGATTGAGGGCGGTATTGCCGGGACTTTAAATGTCGTTACTCGAAAGGCATTTGACAGCCCGGATATGCAGCTCGGTGGCGCCATCAAGGGAGATTACGGGGACTTGGTGGAGAGATGGTCCCCAAATATTTCCGGGTTGTTTAGCAATCGCTGGGAAACAAGTGCGGGTGAACTGGGCTTCCTGGTATCGGTGGCTTGGAGTGAAACCAATGCCGCCTCCCAATCGGTGGGAACCCATAACTTCTACGAGAAAAGCAGTCGAGGTGACTGTGCTGACCCAGAGAACCCATCTGTTCCTGGCGTCGGCTGTGCACTGCCTGGGGCAGGTCCCAACGATGTGTACTGGCTGCCACCATCCATTCAGGTGAGAACCAAAGAGGACGCTAACGAACGCTTGGGCTTCGTCTCTTCTCTCCAGTGGCGCAACCCCTCGGAAAACTTTTTAGCCACGTTGGAATTTATTCATTCGGATAACCGAGCGGTTTGGACCGAGCGTTTAGTACAAAACAAGGATCAATTGGGTGATCAATTCGCCAACGCCAATATTGTCGACGTGTTGGAGATCCCCGGAATTTCCGGTCTTAACGAAAGCTTTGATCCAGCAACCGGCCTCTTCACTCACGGTGTTTTATCGGGTAACGATACGGGAACCTACGGCTATGCTCCTGAGACGCGCTATCACGATGAAGAGACCTACGTAAACGATATAAGCCTCGATATTCAGTGGAATGTTACTGATAACTTAACCATTAACGGTGCTATTCAGTTTGTGGATTCTGGACAGGAGATGTTCGACCACACAATTCACAGTTACTTCGAGACGGATGTGTGGATGGATTTCCGCAGCTCGGATAACCCTCAAGTGGGTTTTCTGGGTCGAGACTTCCATATGCTAACCCCCGCAGAAGTCGCGGCGGGTCATCAGGGAACCGTGTTCCAGGACGCCAATGGTAATTATTGGGGCGGAGACACCACCTCGATTACCGACCCGGCCAACATCCATACGCGCTCGGCGATGGATCACAATACCGATAGTTCAGGAAAAGACTTTGCATTTTCTCTCGATGCCGATTATGAAATTGAAGATAGCTGGTTGACCAATGTCAAAGTGGGTTTTCGCGTCTCTGACAGAAGCCAAGTGCACAAGTCGACCGAATACGATTGGGGGGTAATCTCACCGGAATGGAGTACGCAACACAGACGCTCCGTGGCGGACTACCCGCAGTTTCAAGAAGTGTTCGACTTCGGGCATGACTTCCATAATGGCGATGCGTTTGTCGATGGCAGCGTGACCTCTTTTTATATGCCTAAACTGGAATGGGTTAAGGACTTAGGGCGATTTGAACAAGCATTCCGCGCCATTGTGCCCCATGAATATGATCCCGAAATTGCCGCTTTGCCGACGGTTGAAGGCTTTCCCGCTGCGGACGATCCGAGACGGGATAATACCTGGTGGTATACCGAAGAAGAGGGCGCAGGAGATCCCTTCTACACGTTGGAAAGCCGATATGTGGAGGGTAAGCCGGAGGGCAGCCCCTATTCGCCATTCTATATATTCGGCGTAGAAGAAAGGCGAAGCTCGGCCTACGTGCAGTTGGATTTTGACTTTATCGATCTGCCCATGCCCATTCGCGGGAATATCGGTTTGCGCTATGTCGATATTGACGTAAGCACCACGGGTTCACGCAACTTCGACACGCCTGCGGAAGCGGGCGCATGGTCCGATCCGGCTCGTTATGCGCCTCAGACCACCTTGGTTAACTTCCCCACTGACTTGCAGGCTTGGTTGGAGGCTAACGCAGCGGCCTACCAACAGGCGATCGACGCGGGGGAGCAGCCGCCGGTTCCGGACCCCTCAACCTTGGCGTGGCTGAACGGTTATTCCGAGCGCATCAGTGTCAAGCCGGAGCGTTATTCAAGTGTGCTACCCAGCTTGAACTTGGCGATGAATCTTACCGACGACCTGATCCTGAGGTTTGCGGCATCCAAGGCTATTTACCTGCCGCACTTGTCGCTGAAGAGGGCCAGCCAGGAACTCGGCGCCCAGGTGACCACCACCAACTTGCCCGACGGTAGTTATCCTTCGGGGTGGGATACGGATAGGCGCGGCCAGCCACTGGACGTTGTGCGCTTTGAAAACTACACAAGCTCCACCGTTGGCGGCTCCAACCCACATTTGCAGCCGGAAGAGTCCATTAATATCGATTTGGGGCTGGAGTGGTATTTCTCCGATGTCGGCTCTTTGTCGGGTGTTCTTTTTACCAAAGACATGGACAATTTGATTCGTAAAGGATCCGCGCGCTTGGATACCGATAACCCGTCCACGGGTGAGGTTGTTCAAGTAGTTCAAGCGGATACTCACGAGAACGTCGGTAAAGCGAGAATCGATGGTTTTGAAATTTCTTATCAGCAAACCTACGATATGCTGCCGGGGATTTGGAGTGGCTTGGGCTTGCAGGCGAACTATACGCGCCTGTATACCAGTGAGGACGTAGGCGCCAATATTGATACATCAGTCTACGGGGCGTTTGTCGACCTGCCGCTGGAAGGCCTGTCACCTGAAAACTATAACGTTATCGTATTTTTCGAGACAGAGAAATTTAGCACGCGGCTCGCCTATAATTTCCGCTCTGAGTATATGCTGAACGCGCGCGATGTAATCGGTAAGCGACCGGTCTATAACACGGATAGGGGTGTTTTGGATTATTCGTTTACCTACAATCTTACCGATAGCCTTAAGGTCGGTTTCGACATCAACAACCTCACCAACGAAACTACTCATACTCGCTATCAGTACGATCAAGGAGGCAGCCTGCATCCCCGTCATTACTTTATTAATGACCAGCGCTTTACCTTGCGAATGTCGGCGAATTTCTAACGACTTCACAATCTAGAAGCGAGTTGAATGAAGGCGTATAGTGCAAGCTATACGCTTTTTTTATTTCTGAATATCAGCTTTCAGACCTGTGAGTAATCCATGAAGAATAATTCAACAGCGGACAATGGACCCATCGAGCACTTCGTTATCATGGGAGGTGGCACTGCAGGGTGGATGGCAGCAGCGGCTATAGGTAAAGTTTTTCGAAATTCACCCATGAAAATCACCATTATCGAATCCAGTGCTATAGGCACTGTTGGTGTCGGTGAGGCGACCATCCCCGAAATTACTAACTTCAACCGTATTCTGGGCATTGATGAACGGGAGTTTCTGAAATTTACCAAAGGTACCTTTAAGCTCGGTATCGAATTTTCCGACTGGATGGGGGATGGCGGATCTTATATTCACCCCTTTGGCCGTTACGGTACTACCATAGGCTCTGCACCGTTTTATCACTACTGGCAGAAACTTAATAATTTAGGAGCGGCTGCACCCCTACCGGAATATTCGTTCTGCATTCAGATGTGTAAACAAAACAAGTTTGCCCGGCCCGTCAACATTCCAAATTCACCACTAAGCGAAATTGATTACGCGTATCATTTTGACGCCGGCTTGTACGCACAGTTTCTAAAAAAATATTCGGAGGCTTGCGGCGTAGTTCATGTGGATGCAAAAGTTGTCGGGGTGAAAAAAAATCCCGAGAACGGCTATATTCAGTCTTTAATGCTGGAGCAGGGCGGTCAGATTGACGGCGATTTTTTTATTGATTGCACGGGCTTTCGCGGGCTTCTGATTGACGAGGCTCTGCACAGTGGCTACGAGGACTGGAGTCACTATTTGCCCTGTGATAGTGCTATGGCGGTGGCGACACCCGCTCTGGCAGAGCTTCCCCCTTACACCCGCGCGACCGCTCGAGAGTCCGGTTGGCAATGGCGAATTCCCCTGCAGCATCGCACAGGCAATGGCTACGTTTACAGCAGCCGCTTCATCAGCGACGAGCAAGCGCGAACAACCCTGCTGGCGAATCTTCAGGGCGAGCCATTCAATGAGCCGCGAATTATTCGCTTCAAAACCGGAATAAGGCGCTATCCCTGGAAGAAGAATTGCGTGGCTCTGGGGCTGTCTTCCGGCTTTTTAGAGCCGTTGGAGTCGACCAGTATCCATCTTGTCCATGAAGCCTTGGCCAACTTCCTCGGTTTGTTTCCAAGTAAAGTGGTAGAGCCGGAGCTCGTAAAGAAATACAACCAACTGCAACAGCGCAACTTTACCACCGTTCGCGACTTGCTAATTTTTCACTACTGGGCAAACAAACGTAGTGGCAGCGAGTTTTGGGAGTATTGCCGAAACATGGATATTCCCGATCGCCTGCGCAACAAAGTCGAGCTTTACAAAAGCACCGGTCGCCTTTTTCGCGAAGACAACGAATTGTTTAGTGATGTCAGCTGGATATCGGTATTGCTCGGACAAGGCGTCACCACCTCAACCTACAGCCCTATTGCCGATACCATGTCCACTGCCGAACTTAAGCAGCGTATGGAGGAAGTGAGACAGGTTATCCATAGCGCTAGTCGTCCATTGCCCTCGCACAAAGAGTATATTTCGGCGTATTTTCAGGCGTCTTAAGTGTGGGGCCTCAAAGAATTTTGGAAATTAATGCCGATAATCATTTGCACTAAAGGTCACCGAAAGCTGCACGGGACTTTGTGCTGTGCACCGTAAGAGTCAATAGCCGCGTCTTACGTCGTCTGCTTCCATGTGGCGCGGGTTGTACGTCAGGCTGGAATCAGCGCGCCACATTCTCCCGATAAAACCTCTCAAGCTCCGGCGCATGCTGTGCCGCGGCTTGGAGCGTCTCTTTAAGTTTATTCAGTTGTAGCGCAAGCCCACGATCATCATTTCCTTCGGTTAACGGGTCGGCGACTTTTGGTGTTATGTCAAAAGCAAAAAACAACGCCGCCCATTGATCTTCCGTCATAGTTTCATTTTCGTAAGGTGGAATACGCCCGTCGTTAGCGAAAATTTGCATGCGGTGTTTGGCGGCGCTGGTCAGGCATTGTTCGTTGCGATTGCAGGCCGCCCAGGTGTGGACGCTGTCGCTGTCGACAATACGCGCCCATTCATCGGTAAAGCTATCATTGTAAATGGCGGCTGGCGCATCGAGGTCGTGGGTTGTCGGCCAGCTGTCGTATAGGCGATAGAGGCTGCTGGCGAAGAGGTGGACAGGGTCGATTAAAAGTGCAGGGCGGTTTGCCGTGGCGGGACCGAGGGTGAGGCAGTTTTTCTGCCAGGGGTGCGGATCCAGCAACCATTGCTGGGGTTGCTCCGCATTGCATAAGCGCTCCTGGCGATAGGTTTTGCCATGAAGCTGGCGGGTGAGAGTTAATTTGCCGTCGGCGAATACAAGCTGGCTATGCGGCGGGCCGAGACCACATTGGGGTGTTTCGGTGATATGCCAATGCTCTTCCGCAGGCTGCAGCGCAGACTCCGCAAAGGTCCGTTTGAGTAAATGCTCTTGGCTACAATCGATATATAAATCGGCAGTCAGTGTTTTTCCGCCCGTCAGATGTATCGAGTGAATGCCGTTTGTGTCCGCTTTAATTTCCTGAATGTTCTCGCGGAGGATTTCGATCTGTGGTCCGAGTTGTGCCCACAGATAATCGCTGTAGCGCTCACTTAAAAACGTGTAGCCGTAGCAAATTTGTGAATAAACCGACTCCGGCTTGGGCGAGGTAGGAACAAAGCGTTCATATTTTGCCAATTGTGCGTTCAGGCAAAAGTCGTCAAAGCGGACCCTTGGTTGGGTGTATTGATAGCGTACAAACCAATGGTGAAAGCGTATGGCTTGCATATTGAGGCCATAGGGCGCTTCGCACATAAAAAATCCGGGATGTTCGGCGCCAAATTGGTAGTGCGTGCCTAAATAAAAGCTCGCGGAGGTTTTTTGGACGATGTCCTTTTCCGCAATGCCCAGCTCATTATGGAAGCCCTTGATGGAGCTGACGCAGTTGAGGATAGGCGGATCAGGATTTTCGCCGCATTGCAAAAGTGTTATGCGCGGCGCGAGGGAGCCCCATTTTCGCTGCAGAAAAAGTGCGGTCAAAGCTGGCGTATATCCGCTGCCGGCAATGACGATGTGCGCAATCGAGTTTTTATTCATAAGGCCTCAGGAAAAAACACTGTAAAGGCTCATGGCCGCTTGCGGCCAGGGTTCGGCATCGGTGTTGATATCGCAGTGGCGCTGCAAAGAGGTGAGGTGGTCCGGCAGCTGCGCGGCGGCGGTTTTCATGCGTCGCTTTAATTGCTCCATGTTCGCGCGCAAGGTGTCGGCATCCCACTCATTCACCGCCGGATGCCAATTTTGAGGAATGATGCCCTGGCCAATAAAAACGGCGACCCAACTCGGCACCATAAAAAGACCGTGTTTATAGGGTTTTACGTAGCCCATCTCACGAAACGCCCTGATGCTTTGCTGCAGGCTTTCCGGCACCGACATGGTTCGGCAGTAGTCCCAAAAAGGTGAGTCGTCGCGGCGGGTGGCATGATAGTGGAGAATGAGAAAATCTTTGATGCGGTCGTATTCTAGGTTCATTTGCTGATTGAATTCGTCCCGGCGCACTTGGTTGTCACCCACGCGAGGGAAAAATTCCACCAGCTTCATGATGGCGGCTTGAATTAAATAAATACTGGTGGATTCCAGTGGTTCGAGAAAGCCGCTGGAAAGGCCAATTGCCAGACAGTTCTTCACCCAGGTATGGCGGCGGCGACCGGCGGTGAACTTGATTAGCCGCGGCTCGGCAAGTTCCTCGCCGGGTAAATTTTGCCGCAATATCGCCAGAGCCTCGTCATCGCTCATATGGTTTGACGAGTAGACATGACCGTTGCCGGCGCGGTGCTGCAGATGAATGCGCCACTGCCAGCCGGCGGAGTGGGCGGTCGCTTTGGTATAGGGGGGCGGGGGAACCTCGCTGGTGGTAGGCACTGCAATGGCGCGGTCGCAGGGCAGCCATTGGCTCCAATCGCTAAAGCCAGTCCCTAAAGTTTGGCCGACCAGCAATGAGCGAAACCCCGAGCAGTCGACAAAAAAGTCGGCCTCTAGCTCGAGCCCGTTATCGAGAGAAAGCTTGGTGACGTCACCGCTGTCGGGGTGTTGATGGATTTGGGTGATTTTGCCCTCTACGCGCTTGACCCCCCACTTTTCTGCATGCTGGCGCAGGAAGGCCGCGTAGCGACTCGCATCGAGATGGAAGGCGTAAGAGTATTCCGAAAGCAAGTCGTTTTCGTCGCTGCGCGGATAGGCGAACTTTTCTCTGTCGGCTGCGAGGACGGAGATGGAGTAGTCGAACAGGGAATCTTGTGGGTGGTCCCGGTGATAGCGCGCCCAGAGATGATGAAAATCCACCTCGCGAAACTTTTTACCGAAAACGCCGAAGGGGTGGATATAGCTCTCGCCCACTTGCCCCCAGTTGTTAAATTGAATGCCCAGCTTATAGGTGGCATTCGTGGCGCGCAGGATATCGGGCTCGCGGAATCCCAGGCGTTCGTTGAAATAGCGCAGGTGAGGAATGGTGGCTTCGCCGACGCCGACCGTGCCGATCTGTTCCGACTCCACCAGAGTGATCTGTATATTGGCGGCGGCAAAGCGCCAGCCGAGAGCGGCGGCGCACATCCATCCTGCTGTGCCACCACCTACAATCAGGACGCGAGGAGCTAGGGGCTCAGACATGGATATTGGGTCCCCCGAATGTCAGGCAAAAAAAAGGCGCATAAACTGCAAGTATGCGCCAAAGTTCCGGGCTAAGGAATCGCCAGACCAGATTGCAGTTTATGCGACCTGGTTCAAATTCTATTTCAATAATCGATTTCTGATGGTGTTGCCAAATAGCGTGATACGAGCTGCGACGCGGCTCTCACGCCCTGCTGATGAAATCGACCTTTATCATAACCTTCAGATGTCGCCATGTCGTCTGCATTGGCTCATCCGGTATTCTAAGTTTCTGCCTCCGGCGCCTCGACTTGCTCTCCGCTAATTTCTTGCTCTGACGGCAAGCCGATGTTTTCGAAGAGCGCGATTGATTGTGTCATTTATTTGTCGTTATAGGCAGCCTAGGACACTTCCCCGCATGATGTTACGCGCTTTTTAGCCAACTAAAGGTACTTTTTTGGCTGCGGGGTGAAGTGGTTAAGTAGGCCCAAAGGCGGCGTTAACCAAATCTAATTGCGCAACAATATAGCGCATAAGAGCGAAGTTTCCCAAATATCCGCGGTTTTCGCCACATACGACCAGACATTGCCCATCTGTCGAGGGTGGGGAAAATTAATACGGCTGGGGGAATTTTTGGTGATATGATTCCGCACCACAAAAAGGAGGGTACTGGTGCATCGGCGAGATGTGGTCTAGTCTTCCGCTCAGTTCTCTCCCCGGATGCCTGCGCATTCCGCTGCAAAATAATAATCTCATTCGTTTTGGGGAATAATCATGAGTTCATCTGATCCACAAAGCCTTTCCTCAACCCCTACTGGGGATAATCGGGAAAATTTTCTTTTTATCCTGGCGATCTGTTGCGTCGCGACTATTGGGGGGTTTCTATTTGGCTTCGACAGTGGGGTTATCAACGGGACAGTTGATGGTCTCCAGGTTGCCTTTAACTCCGACTCTGTAGGCACGGGCTTTAATGTTGCATCTATGCTGCTCGGCTGTGCGGTGGGCGCGGCAATGGCAGGACGTTTGGCGGACGTTTACGGTCGCCGCGCTATGCTGATCTGTTCGGCGATACTTTTTATCGTCTCCGCTTGGGGGTCCGGCATCGCCACCTCTTCCTTCGAGTTTGTTATCTATCGCGTCCTTGGCGGTTTGGCCGTGGGCGCTGCCAGTGTTATGTGTCCGGCTTATATCAGTGAGGTGGCGCCGGCTCGCTATCGCGGTCGCCTGTCGAGCGTACAGCAGGTCGCCATTATCTGTGGTTTGACCGCGGCGTTTTTGAGCAACTATATGATTGCCGGGGTTTCGGGATCTTCCTTGAATGTCTGGTGGTGGGGCTATGAAGCGTGGCGCTGGATGTTTTGGATTGAGCTTATACCCGCGAGCATTTTCCTGATCACCTTACTGATGATCCCCGAAAGTCCACGCTTTCTGGTGGTGCGCGGCCGGACAGAACAGGCGGGCAAAGTGTTGCGCCGTCTCTATGGCAACGTGATTGGAACCACTAAGATTGCCGAGATCGAAGCCTCTTTGGCGGTCGATCATCACAAGCCGAGTTTGCGCGACCTGCTCGATAAGACCACAGGTAAAGTGCGGCCTTTGGTGTGGGTGGGTATTGGTTTAGCGGTATTCCAGCAGTTGGTCGGCATCAACGTGGTGTTTTACTACGGGGCGGTGCTGTGGCAGTCGGTGGGCTTTTCGGAAAACGACGCCTTGTTGATCAATGTCGTTTCCGGCTCCGTCAGTATTGCGGCTTGCCTTGTGGCCTTGATGCTGATCGATAAGATTGGCCGCAAGCCCTTGTTGTGGGTTGGCTCTGCCGGTATGGCGGTCACCTTGGGCTTGTGTGCTGTGGCCTTTGCGTCGGCGACCCTAGATGCCAACGGCCAGCCGCAATTGAGCGACTCCATGGGCACCTTGGCGCTGATCAGCGCCAACCTCTATGTGATTTTCTTCAACGTGTCCTGGGGCCCTGTTATGTGGGTGATGCTGGGCGAGATGTTCCCCAACCAGATTCGCGGCTCTGGCCTTGCGGTTGCGGGCTTCTTCCAGTGGGTCGCCAACTTCGCCATTACCATGACTTTCCCGGTGATGCTGGGGTCGATCGGTCTGGCGGGTGCTTACGGCTTCTATACCTTGTGTGCGGCTCTGTCGGTGGTCTTCGTGTTGAAGTGTGTTCACGAAACCAAAGGCATAGAGTTGGAAGATATGAAAGGCTGATCGTGATCGGCTGAAGATTAAACGCGGGCACAGTGCCCGCGTTTTTTTTGCGTGCGTTTTGGTGAGGTGCGGTCTGCGATAAGATTGCGGTCGCTTTGATAGCGGGAGAAAGCTAGATGAAAATTATTGATACCAAGGTGATTGTATGCAGTCCGGGGCGCAATTTCGTCACCCTTAAGATCATCACGGATGAGGGAATTTATGGGGTGGGCGATGCGACCCTCAACGGGCGAGAGAAGGCGGTGGTGTCCTTCTTGGAGGATTACCTCTGTCCGTCATTGATCGGCCGCGACCCTCAACGCATTGAGGATATCTGGCAATTTTTTTATCGCGGCGTCTACTGGCGGCGCGGCGCGGTGAATATGACCGCTATAGCCGCAGTGGATACGGCCTTGTGGGACATTAAGGCAAAAGCCGCGAATATGCCGTTGTATCAGCTTTTGGGCGGGCGCAGTCGCGACGGTGTGATGGTGTACGCCCACGCCAATGGCAAAGATATAGCGGAGACCTTAGAGCGCGTCGCGGAACTAAAAGACGAAGGTTATAAGGCCATTCGTGTGCAGTGCGGCGTGCCGGGGCTCGACAAAGTCTACGGGGTGGGCAAGGGCGGCCATTACGAGCCGGCCGATGCGGACTTGCCGGCCGAGCACGTATGGTCCACCGAGAAATACCTAAATCATGTGCCCAAGTTGTTTGCCGCTGTGCGCGACCAGTTCGGCGACGATCTGCATATTCTGCATGATGTTCATCATCGTTTGACACCAATAGAGGCGGCCCGCTTAGGCAAAGAGGTAGAGCCCTTCAAGCTGTTCTGGCTGGAAGACCCTGTGCCGGCGGAAAATCAGGAAGGCTTTCGTTTAATTCGCCAACACACGACCACACCAATCGCAGTGGGCGAGGTGTTTAATTCGATCCACGACTGCCGCGAGCTGATTCAGAACCAATTGATCGACTATATCCGCGCGACCGTCGTTCACGCTGGCGGCATCACGCATCTGCGTCGCATAGCCGATCTGGCCTCGCTGTATCACGTGCGCACCGGCAGCCATGGCGCAACCGATTTGTCGCCAGTGTGTATGGGCGCCGCTTTGCACTTCGATTATTGGGTGCCCAATTTCGGTATTCAGGAGCATATGGCCCACAGCGCCGAAACGGACGCGGTATTCCCTCATGCCTATAGCTTCAAAGGGGGGTACTTCACGCCCGGCGAGGTACCCGGTCACGGAGTGGATATTGATGAGGCACTCGCCGCCAAATATCCGTATCAGCGCAAGTGCTTACCAGTAAACCGGCTGGAAGATGGCACACTCTGGAATTGGTAAAGGTCGAGGCGGCTTTGTCGCCTCACATTAACAATGCAATTAGGCCGCGACCAATCAGCGATAGCACAACAATGTGGGGAATAATAAACACGGGCAGTAGCACCGCTAACCCGCCTTCGCCAAGGCAGGGTTGACCGAACTTATCACAGATCTTTAGCAGTAATAGCCAGCAGCCGAAAAACAGCAGGAATGCCAGCAGCCCGCTGCCGAGAAATGCCCAATAGGCTGGCGACATCCAGGAGCCCAAGAGCATTAGGATCAGCCAGACAAAAACCAAATGGACGCCAAACTCCAGGAGCTTTTGCCCGGATAGGCGGGTCAGCAATACCGCTAATACTATAATGGCAATCAGGCTGCCGGATTGCCAAAGCGGTGACTCAAAGTACAGGCGAAGATGCTCCATACGGTTTCCCTGTATGTGTGTCCTGTGGCTGAGCGGAATTGAGAGCACAAAATAGCAAAAAAAACGTCGATGTTTTCTATTTAAGCGGCCAGATGGATTATTTTGCCGCCAGTTTTCGTTTTTCGGCGCGATTCACCATTCCCCGCAGTGCTTGGTGCGCGATGGCGTGAGACTATCCACTGCGTTTTACCGGCACTGTGCGGCAGGACTCGCAAGTCGCGTTGACCTCAGTGACGAGCGATCGCGACAGCGGACTAAGCAGATACCGCACAACTCTTTGCAGGTCAGCCGCTACACTTGCAACAGGGCCAGAATGTCTCACCGCAGTGAGGCGACTGCTCTTGTTTTTGGAGCACGACATGTTGGGCTTTTCAGAATACGCGCAGTTTTTTATTGCCATGCTGGCAATTGTCGACCCCATTACGATATTGCCGGTCTATTTGCACTTGGTGCGCCATTTTACCGCCGAAGAAAAGGCGCTTGCCGCACGCAAGGCAACGTTAACCACCACCATCGCTCTGGTGGCTACCGTGTTTATTGGCCAAATCGTGCTGGATTTTTTTGGCATCAGCATCGGCTCTTTTCAAATCGCCGGCGGCTTGCTGCTGTTAATGGTCGCGCTCCAATTGCTCAATCATGACGAACCGCTCCCGGCGGAGGACAACAAAGACAAGGCGCTATCCGCCAGCCAAGTGGTGGTGCCACTGGCCATTCCGCTGTTGGCCGGCCCCGGTGCTTTTTCAACCGTTATCGTGTTCAGTTATCGCAATGACAGCAGTTTGCACCTGCTGGTCCTGAGCGGCTGTCTATTAGTGCTGGGGTCAATCGTGTGGCTGGCGCTGCATATGGCCAATCGCTTCATGCGTTATTTAAGTGCCACCACCATCTCCATAGTCAATAAAATTATGGGTTTGATCATGGCCGCAATCAGCGTGGAGTTTATCGCCAGCGGCGTGAAGGCACTCTTTTCTCTCTAGACGCTTGTGATCAGCTCAAAAAAGTTTCGATGTCGTCGTACTGCTGCACCAGATCGGTTAACTGTTCCTGCAGTTTTTCATGGTCGATCTTCAGTGCGGTTAGTGAATTTTGCGGCAGCTGCGCGGTGGCCTCTTTTGGTGTCTGGCCTGCATTGAGGGCGCTATTAAGTTGCACGGCGAGGTTGACAAGCAGGGGGTAGGGCGCCTGATCGCCCGCCTGCTCCGGCTGTTCTTGATTGGCGATTGCGAGGCAGATCTCCTCGGGGAAGTTCCAGCGGCGCGCTAATTCCGCGCCGACATCCATATAGTTGCAGCCAAATTGTGTCTGTTCCAGCATGGATTTGCGTACGCCGGTGGCGTCGGACACTGCATGGATATGCATCATCTGACCTTTGTGTGCAAGAAAGAGCAGTATGTCGCCGATGTTGTGTAGCATTCCGCAAGTAAAGGCAGCCTCACCGTCTTGGCGCGCCAGCTTAGCGAGCATTTTGGCGATGCTCGCCACTGAGAACGAGGTGCGCCAAAACTGCTTTTGATCCAGGCCGGGGATATTTTTGCTGGCCGATGTAATGCCGGATGCTATGACCAACGTTTTTAACGCGTTAAAACCGAGCAGGATGACCGCCGAGTCGATGGAGTTAATCTTGCGCCCTGCACCATAGCGAGCGGAGTTGGCTAGGCGTAAAACCTTTGCTGAGAGGGCTTGATCCATCTGCAGTTTTTGGGCGATATCCCGCGACCTGCTCTGCTCGTCATCGAAGTTGTCGATCAACTCCTGCACAAGTTTGGGAATGCTGGGAATGTTATAAGCCTGATTGAACAGATTGGCGAATGACATGGCGGCTCCACGTTCGACTGGCGCTGCGGGCAGGCATTGATAAGTCCGGTGGGCGGGTTCAGTTGCAGAAGTGGTGGCGCATATGTGTACGCTGCCGGACTCTTGATGTTGAGAGGCTTCTGCACAACCCACGTCCACTGCCGGTGCTAAAAATCAGTATAGAAGACGCTCGCGCGAGGGCGGCAATTTATCCGGTGAACGACTGCTACCGGCTGGCGCTAAAACAGTCGCAGCTCCGCTGGCAGAGTGACCGAGTATTTTTGGTGATCGTATGGGCATTGAAAATGCAGCTCGCTGGCGACAAGTTGTAGGGGCTGTTTGTCTCCGCCCAAGCCGTAACGCGGGTCGCCAATCAGCGGGTGTCCCAGCTGCGCAAAGTGACGGCGAATCTGATGAAAACGGCCGGTTTCCAGCTGTATGCGCACCACGGCGGACGCGGATTTAGCGCTGGCAACCTCGAAGCGCGTGGTGGCGGCTTTACCATCCAGCGGCTCATCAATCAGGCCCGTTGTGGTGGGGTGGCCGTGAATTTCTGCTTGGTAGATTTTGCTGACGGCGCCGCTGCGCCAAAGCGCGTTAAGTTGTGCTGCCGCTTGGCGGTGATAGGCAAACATCATCAGCCCTGCGGCCTCCCGGTCCAGACGGTGGAGCAGAAACACTTGCTTCTGACCGCTCAGCTGCTGGACTTGCTGCTCCATACAGCCCTGGTCCCCGTATGGCGTGCCTTGCGCTACGACATTGGCCGGCTTGTACCAGATGCCCCAGTGGCGGTTCACGCGGATTGGTGCGGCGGCTGGTGGAGTTGTGCTGTAGAGCTGATCGTCGAAATAGAACTCTACTGCGTCGCCCGGCCGCAGCGCTTTGGTGGCTCTGCGGCAGCGTTGCGGCGCGCCTTTGCCGCCCACTTTTAGCCAACCCCCGCCGAAGTTGAGTGCTTTTTTTATGGCGCTCTTCGAGAGTTCGCACTGGCTGGTGAGCAGTTCGACCAGGGTGGTTTCAGTGGTGGCGGTGACTTTTAGGTGAAGCTTCATGAGGATAGCGATGTGCGCAAAAAGGATGCGGAGTATAACGGTTTTGGCGATGGCTGCGGTTGGCGCTCGGCTAATGCAGGGCGGGCCTTCTTCTAGAGGCATCGAACTTAGAGGCATCGAACTTAGAAGCATCGAACTGCGCACCTGGTTGAGTGAAGCGCTCCTCAC
>CAYZVN010000016.1:36244-53671 GCA_964482025.1 uncultured Saccharophagus sp.
GCATCGAACTTAGAAGCATCGAACTGCGCACCTGGTTGAGTGAAGCGCTCCTCACTTGGAGCGGGTGCACCAATTTAGGGTGACATTTGACTGGCGATAGAAGGATCTTTGGCGTACAATTCGCGCCCAGATCGGGGTCAGACGCCCCGCCCCGCACGCTCGGGCCGTGAGGGATTCGACTTAATAAAAAAGCGAGGAGAAACCCGCCGTTTCCCTCGCTTTTTTGCAACCAGTTACCCAAAAGTACCGCGCCAAGCTGCCGATTCTTTTTCCGGCTTAGGTTTGTCTGCGCGGCACTTTTACGCGTATCTGCTGCTTGCGTGAACCTGAATGTTTTACTCGGCCTGCATTTTCGATGGCCAATCTGGAGGAACGTAATTTGACGACTGGCACATACAAACCCGCCATTTTGGTGCTGCAGGATGGCAGCGTTTTTCGCGGCAAATCCATAGGCGTTGACGGGTTATCCGTCGGCGAGGTGGTGTTTAACACAGCCATGACAGGCTATCAGGAAACACTCACCGACCCTTCTTACGCTGAACAGATCGTCACTCTAACCTATCCTCATATCGGCAATACCGGCGCTAACGTTGAAGACGAAGAGCATCCGCGTATTTGGTCCAAGGGTCTGGTCATTCGCGATCTTCCGCTGCTCTCCAGCAGCTTCCGCAGTCAGGCCAATCTCACCGATTATTTGCGCAAGCACAATGTGGTGGGTATTGCCGACATCGACACCCGACGTCTCACCCGACTGCTGCGCGACAAAGGCGCTCAGAATGGCTGCCTGATGGCCGGCGATCAAATCGACGAAGCCAAAGCCCTCCAGGCCGCACAAGAATTCGCGGGACTCAAAGGTATGGACCTGGCCAAAGTGGTCTCCACGCAAGAGCCTTACGCCTGGAGCGAAGGCTCTTGGACCTTGGACGACGGCTTCACCCCACGCACGGAAGACCCCGCGTTCAAAGTGGTCGCCTACGACTATGGAGTTAAGCGCAATATTCTGCGCATGCTCACGGATCGCGGCTGTGATGTCACCGTCGTCCCGGCGCAGACCTCAGCGGCGGAAGTGCTGGAACAAAATCCAGACGGCGTCTTTCTCTCCAACGGTCCAGGAGACCCAGAGCCCTGCGATTACGCCATCGCGGCCATTAAAGAAATTGTTGATAAGGGGATTCCGGTCTTCGGTATATGCCTGGGGCACCAGCTGTTAGCACTCGCCAGTGGTGCTAAGACGTGCAAGATGAAGTTTGGCCACCACGGCGCCAATCACCCGGTACAGGACTTGGCTTCGGGCTCGGTTATGATCACCAGTCAGAACCACGGCTTCGCGGTGGAAGAAGGCAGTCTGCCGGAGAATCTTAAGCCGACTCATCGCTCGCTGTTTGACAGCTCGCTGCAGGGTATCCGTCGAACGGATCGGCCGGCTTTTAGCTTCCAAGGGCACCCCGAGGCGGGCCCTGGCCCCCATGATGCGACCCCCTTATTCGATCAATTTATCGCGATGATGAAAGCGCACCAATAAGGGGTGCCGCAACTCCATTTTTTCGCCCTGAATATTGATGCCTTAGAGAAATAGCAGACCCAATTATGCCAAAACGCACCGACATTCAATCCATACTCATCATTGGTGCAGGGCCGATTGTCATCGGCCAAGCCTGTGAATTCGATTACTCCGGCGCACAGGCCTGCAAAGCGTTGCGCGAAGAGGGCTACCGGGTCATCCTGGTGAACTCTAACCCCGCCACCATCATGACCGACCCGGCCATGGCCGACGCCACTTATATCGAACCCATCACTTGGGAAACCGTGGCGCAGATCATTGAGCGCGAACGCCCCGATGCCATTTTGCCCACTATGGGCGGCCAGACCGCGCTCAACTGCGCGCTGGCGCTGCACAAGCACGGCGTGCTGGAAAAGTACAACGTCGAGCTGATTGGCGCGAATGAAGACGCCATCGATAAAGCGGAAGACCGCAACCGCTTCGACAAAGCGATGAAAAAAATTGGCTTGGAAACGGCCCGTGCACGCATAGTGCACAACCTGACGGAGGCGATGGAAGTGCCGAAAGAGTTTGGCTTTCCTTGCATTATCCGCCCTTCATTTACCATGGGTGGCTCCGGTGGCGGTATCGCTTACAACTGGGAAGAGTTCGAAGAGATCTGTGTTCGCGGCCTGGATCTATCGCCCACCAAGGAGCTGCTGATTGATGAGTCCCTACTGGGCTGGAAAGAGTATGAAATGGAGGTGGTGCGCGATAAAAATGACAACTGCATTATCGTTTGCTCCATCGAAAACTTCGACCCCATGGGGGTGCATACCGGCGACTCCATTACCGTCGCGCCAGCGCAAACTCTGACGGATAAGGAATATCAAATCATGCGCAACGCATCTATCGCGGTGCTGCGTGAAATCGGCGTAGAAACTGGCGGCTCCAACGTGCAATTTGCGGTGAACCCGGAAAACGGCCGTTTGGTGGTGATCGAAATGAATCCACGGGTGTCGCGATCCTCGGCGCTCGCGTCCAAGGCCACCGGGTTTCCAATTGCCAAAATCGCTGCCAAGCTTGCGGTCGGCTACACCCTCGACGAATTGAAAAACGAAATCACGGGTGGCGCAACGCCCGCTTCTTTTGAGCCCACCATTGATTATGTGGTCACCAAAGTCCCGCGCTTTACCTTCGAAAAATTCGGCGATGCCGACGCGCGGCTAACCACCCAGATGAAGTCCGTCGGCGAAGTCATGGCCATCGGCCGCAACTTCCAGGAGTCGCTCCAGAAGGCCCTGCGCGGTCTGGAAGTCGGCTCTGCCGGCTTCGAGAGCAAAGTCGACCTCACCGATCCCGAAGCGCAAGCGCGCATCCGCCGCGATCTCACCACACCGGGTGCGGAGCGGATCTGGTATGTCGGTGATGCGTTCCGCGCGGGAATGACGGTCGAGGATGTGTTCCAGGCATCCAAAATTGATCCGTGGTTTCTCGCGCAAATCGAAGACCTCATCAATACCGAAACGCAACTGGCCTCGAAGCCTTTGTCCGACATCAATGAACAAGTGATGTTTGAGCTCAAGCGCAAAGGCTTTTCCGATAAGCGCTTGGCCCATCTATTGGGCGTTACGGAAAAAACCGTGCGCGACCATCGCCACAAACTCGGCGTGCGCCCTGTTTATAAGCGCGTCGATACATGTGCTGCGGAGTTCTCCACGTCAACGGCCTATATGTACTCCAGCTACGACGAAGAGTGTGAGGCGGAGCCGAGCAGCCGGGACAAGATTATGGTGCTCGGCGGCGGTCCCAACCGAATCGGTCAGGGTATTGAGTTTGACTACTGCTGTGTTCATGCTGCTTTAGCGGCGCGAGAGGACGGTTACGAAACCATTATGGTCAACTGTAACCCGGAGACGGTTTCGACTGATTACGACACTTCGGATCGTCTCTACTTCGAGCCCGTCACCTTGGAAGATGTGATCGAAATCGTTCACAAAGAAAAACCAAAAGGGGTAATTGTGCAGTTTGGCGGCCAGACACCGCTCAAATTAGCCCGGGCCTTGGAGGCAGAAGGTGTGCCCATTATCGGCACCAGCCCCGAAGCGATCGACCGCGCCGAAGACCGCGAGCGCTTTCAGCAGATGATCGAGCGCCTCGGTCTCAAGCAGCCGCCCAACGCGATTGTGCGCTCTATCGACGAAGCGGTGCGCAAGGCCGAGGAGGTGAAATATCCCTTGGTTGTGCGTCCATCTTACGTCTTGGGTGGTCGCGCTATGGAGATTGTCTATTCCGAAAAAGAGTTGCGCACTTATATGCGCGACGCGGTACAGGCGTCCGAGGATGCGCCGGTTTTGCTCGACCATTTCCTCAATAACGCCATTGAAGTGGATATAGATGCGGTATCCGACGGTAAAGAAGTTGTGATTGGTGGCATCATGCAGCATATCGAGCAATGTGGCGTACACTCCGGAGACTCCGCTTGCTCGCTGCCGCCATATTCGCTGCAGGAAGATGTGCAGGATGCCATGCGCGAACAAGTGCGCAAAATGGCGCTGGAGCTGGGCGTGATCGGTCTGATGAACTGCCAGTTGGCCTATCAGGACGGCGAGATCTATATCATTGAGGTCAATCCGCGCGCGTCTCGCACTGTGCCTTTTGTGTCAAAGTGCATCGGCGTCTCCCTGGCAAAAGTCGCGGCGCGCTGCCAAGCGGGCAAGACCTTGGCGGAGCAGGGATTTACCAAGGAAATTATTCCGAGCTATTTCAGTGTGAAGGAGGCGGTGTTTCCATTTAACAAGTTCCCCACCGTCGACCCGATTCTCGGGCCAGAGATGAAATCGACGGGTGAGGTGATGGGTGTTGGCGATACTTTTGCCGAAGCTTTTGCCAAATCCCAAATCGGCAGTGGCGCCGAGTTGCCGAGCAAAGGAACCGCGTTTATCAGCGTGCGGGACTTTGACAAAGAAGGCATTGTGGTAGTGGCCAAGGAGTTGGTCGGTCTCGGCTTCGAGCTGGTTGCCACCCGCGGCACTGCGGCTTGCTTAGAGCAGGCAGGACTCAATGTTCGCGTCGTAAACAAGGTGGCAGAAGGGCGTCCGCATATAGTGGACATGATTAAGAACAAAGAAGTGGATTTGGTCATTAACACCACTGAAGGCAAGCAGGCGATTCGCGACTCATCGTCCATTCGTCGCTCGGCCGAAAATCAGCGGGTTTATTACACCACGACCTTAGCCGCGGCCAATGCTTTGTGCATGGCCATTCGCTTTGGTCAGAAGCAGAAAGTGCGCAGCCTACAAGAGCTGCATGAGAGGATTGCCTAATGGCACTGCATAAAGTACCTATGACGGTAGAAGGCGCAGAGAAGCTGCGCCTTGAGTTGGAGAATCTCAAAAAAGTTGAGCGCCCGCGCATTGTTAAGGCAATTGCCGAAGCGCGCGAGCACGGCGACCTGAAAGAAAATGCCGAATACCATGCAGCTCGTGAGCAGCAGAGTTTTTGCGAGGGGCGCATTCAGGAGATTGAGGGCAAGTTGTCTCACGCTCAGATCATCGATGTGAAAACCATCGCTGAGACTGGGCGAGTCATTTTTGGGGCGACGGTCGCTCTGATTAATGTCGAGACCGACGAGGCCGTGGCCTACCAGATTGTCGGCGAAGACGAAGCGGATATTAAAGCCAACAAGATTTCTGTTTCCTCTCCCATTGCCCGCGCTTTGATTGGTAAAGAAGTAGGCGAAATCGCCGTGGTCAGAGCGCCCGGTGGCGAAATTGAATATGAAATTGACGCTGTCCGTCACATCTAATCATCCTGCGCCAGCTCTCGCTGGCGTCATTTTTTGATCTACATGCAACCCAATACACCTTCTTTTCCTGTAGTTGGTATGAGCAAGTTTTCGGTGCTCTACTTCGCCACGGCCGGCTTTTATAGTCTGTACTGGTTTTACCAGTGCTGGGCAGCTGCCGAAGCCATAACCGGGCGGCGATACTTGAAAGTCGGCCGCGCCGCTTTTGCGGTGTTATTTGTCTACGAGCTGTTTCAAGTATTGTCTCGCGAAGAGAAACGGCGGGAGATTGACTACGCTTGGCAGCCCGCTCGCTTGGCATGGGTTTTTATTGGTGCGGCAATTGCCCAGGTTTTTTTGACCTATGGTGTTGAGCAATTGGGCATGGATTGTTGGGGGCGCTTGTCGGTATTTGTTCTGGTGCTCGTTGTGCAATTCTATGCGCTGTATCAGGCGCAGCTCGCGGTGAACCGCCTTGGCGGAGATCCTTTTGGTAAAGCCAACCAACAATTTACTGTCCACAACCACCTGTGGATTGCCGTCGGCTTTTATCTCTGGTTTAAGCTGGTCAGTAACTGCGTGTATCCGCCGCCACCACCTTCCTCCGCTTCTGGACCTCCGGTGATGCCGGTTCCCGGCGCGGTGCGTTAGCGCCGCGCACTTTCCTGCTGTAGCAAAAAGTTTCCTAAGAGCGCTTTCCCGCCTTCAGTGGCAAACGATTCGGGGTGATATTGAATGCCTTCGATGGGAAACGCTTTGTGTCTTATCCCCATGATTTCGCAGCCACCTAGAGCCGCTTGCCGCAAGTCCTCTGTTGCGCCTTCACCGGCGATAACCGAGGTTACTTCTAGGGAGTCCGGCAGCGATTGCGCATCCACCATGAGCGAGTGGTAGCGCATCACCTCTAAGTTTTGCGGAATCTTCTTGTACACGCCTTTGCCGTCGTGATGGATCAGCGACGTTTTGCCGTGCATAGGCACAGTCGCACGTACAATTTTGCCGCCAAAACAGTGAGCAATACCCTGCATGCCGAGACAGACGCCGAGCAGGGGAATGGTTTTGCCCAGCTCGACAATTACCTCACCACAAATACCGAAATATTGCGGATCATCAGGAGTTCCCGGGCCAGGAGAAATAATCAGCCGGTCCGGTCCTAGCGCCTCGATTTGGTCCGAAGTGATTTCGTTGTTGCGTTTTACCTGTACCTCAAAGTGGCCATAACCCATGGTGGAAGAGAGAATTTCACCTACGTACTGGTACAGGTTATAGGTAAAGGAGTCGTAATTGTCGATGATAAGAACGCGCATAAAATTGACCTTGCTCAGCGGCTGGATTGAGGTTCGAAACTAGCCAGTACATTGCGCATGGCCGAGAGCTTACGCTCGATTTCCAGGTATTCGTCGTCCGCATTGGAGTCGTAGACATTGCCGCCGCAGGTTTGGGCATAGGCGGTTTCGCCTTTGATAAAAATAGAGCGGATGGGAATGGCAAAAGTGCAGTCGCCGTCAAAACTGAATTGGCCGACGGCGCCACCATAGGGGCCTCGGCCATCGGGCTCTAATTGATTGATGATTTTCATCGCTTCCACTTTTGGGGCCCCGGTTAAAGTGCCAGCGGGGAAATTGGAGGCGAGGGCGGAAAACATATCTTCTTTTTCGCTCAGTATGCCCACAATCTCTGAGGAGATATGCTGCACGTGGGAAAAACGCTTTATGTCCATCAGGCTGCGCACTTTGACGGTGCCGAAACGCGCCACGCGCCCCAGGTCATTGCGATGCAAATCCACCAGCATGTTGTGCTCGGCGATTTCCTTTGGGTCGTTGAGTAGCTTGCGCGCAAGCTGGGTATCTTCTGCAGCATCTCTGCCGCGCTTAGTGGTGCCGGCAAGAGGAAACGTCTCCATTTCGCCATTGCGTAAGCGGAACAATAATTCCGGTGAGGCGCCAATGATTTTCTGCTCGGAAAACTTCAGGTAGTACATGTGAGGTGACGGGTTGGTGTCGCGCAGTTTGGCGTAAATATGGGTGGCATCACCGTGAACGCTGTAACGGGTTTTAAAGCCTACCTCGCATTGAAAAATCAATCCCGCCCGAATGTCGCCTTTTACTTTGGCCACCGCTTGGGCGTGCTCTTCTTTCGACATGGTATCGCCGAGGCAAATGCACTGGGTGGGGCCAAAATCTTCGCGGGCATCGTGCAGCAGCGACTCGATTTCGTGGTAGCGGTTGTGATCGTAATAATAGTAAAAGATCTCGCCGGTCATTTGGTCGTACACCAAGCCGTCCAGGTAGACGCCAAATTTAAAAGGCTCGAACAGTGCGCTGGTTTTAATGTCCAGTCCGGGCTCGAAAAAATTGACGCAGTCGTAACCCAGATAGCCGACTATGCCGCCGGCGTAGCGTCGGGAAATAATATTTTGTGGAACCATTTCGCGCAGCGCGAAGTAGGGGTTGTCGCAGCGGTAGTGGGTGATGCTGCCCGACGCCATTTCGTGAACACACAGAGTATGGCGGTCTTTTGCACTGAGAATCCAGGCGGGATCGAAGCCAATGATATGATGGCGTGACATGTGACTTTCTTCGCCGAGAGACTCAAATAGAAAGCAGTTGTCGTAGCGCTTTTCGATTTTGCGGAACAGTTCAAAAAAATTCTGATCCTCTGCCAGCTTGATGTAACTGGGCTTGCCCGGCAGCTCGATTTTAGGAGGAGTTTCGTGTGCAGTCATTTTGAACTCATAGCGGTGTTGGGGCAGTTTAACGTTTGGGGCTTTTGGGCGCCGCAGTGCGAGAATCTGCTGTGATAAAAGTGTAATGATCGAAAAATCGGCTGCTGCGCAGTGCCGCCGCCCCCCGAGTGACAGTGGCGATACCGACGTTTAAACGTGCGGCAATTTCTCGCTGGGGAATATCCTGCTGCAACATGCGGAAGATCTGCAGGCGGTTTTCCAGCTCTTCTGCCTCTTTTGGGGTTAGTAGAGCCTCCAGCGCGGCTTCCATTTCCGCAGCCTTGGAGATGCCGCAGAGGAGGGTGACCAGTTCTCTATAGGGGGTTTTTCGTGTATTCATGTACTAGTACACTAGCAGCGCCAGGAGCATCTGTAAACCTCCGTAATGACCAGCGGCAACGGCGGCTCCTAGAGGGCACTCAAGTGTGTATACGCGAGTCGGTTTAGTTGGCGCAGACAACGCCGCTCTGCTAGTCTTCGTGACTATTCGAATAAGAACCTATAGTGAGAGAAATAAATGATGAATTTTGGAGGTGCAATCCCTCGCTTAGGACGGCGAGTGATTATGTTTGTAGGGGTGGCCATTGCTGCTGGTGGAGCTTCGCTAGTAGGCGATGCGTACGCGGCGCGAATTCATGTGAATCAACAAGGTTTTTTGCCGGAATCCGGCAAAATCGCCATAGTGCCAAATGTTGTTAGCGGTGAGTTTTGGCTGGTCGATGCCAAAACCGGCAGTGAAGTATTGCGAGGCCCGCTGTCCCAGGCGCAAGCGTGGGATGTGGCAGGGGAGACAGTGAAGGTTGCGGATTTCACCGCCTTCAATAAGCCCGGCCATTACAAAATTCGGGTAAGCGAAGCGGGCGAATCCCCGCCATTTTCCATTCGCGAGAAGGTTTATGATCCCGTGCTCGCCGCTGCTGTAAAGTCCTTTTATTACAATCGCGCCAGCGCGCCTATCGAAGTTGAATACGCCGGACAATTTGCTCGCCCCGCCGGCCATCCGGACACTTTGGTTTATGTTCACTCATCTGCCGCTTCGGCTACCCGGCCTGCCGGCACCGTCATCTCTTCTCCTAAGGGCTGGTACGACGCGGGGGATTACAATAAATATACGGTGAACTCGGGTATCAGTACTTATACGCTGCTCATGGCGCTGGCCGATTTCCGAGGTTTGTTTGCTGAGCTTCATTTAAACATCCCTGAGTCCAGCAATGCAGTGCCGGATTTGCTCGACGAAATTCTGTGGAATCTCGACTGGTTGGTTACCATGCAAGACCCCCACGATGGCGGCGTTTACCATAAGTTAACCACCTTAAAATTCTCGTCTGAGGGCATGCCTCACGAGCAAAATGCTAAGCGCTATGTGGTCCAGAAGAGCACAGCGGCGAGCTTGAATTTTGCCGCCCTTATGGCTTACGCCAGTGTGGTGATGCGCGATTATGAGCAACACTTTCCCGGCCGCGCAGCGCACTATCAGCGCGCCGCCGAAAGTGCCTGGGTTTGGGCGAAGAAAAATCCCAAACTGCTTTATGTTCAGCCTCGCGATGTCAGTACCGGCGCCTACGCCAGCGCCAATGAAGACCTGCTGGATGAATGGCTTTGGGCGGGCGCGGAGTTGTTCAGCGCTACCGGCAAAAAAGCGTATCTCAGTGGGCTTGCGTTGCCGGAAAAACCACGAGTGCCGGAATGGAGCGCGGTGGATGGGCTCGGGCTCTATGCGCTGGCGCGGAACAGCAAAGCGGGTAAATTGCATCAGGGTGCCCGCGAGCAGTTAATCTCTATGGCCAAGCGTATGGTCACCGAATATTGGCAATCGGGCTATTTGGTGCCTATGGCCGAAGCGGATTTTCGCTGGGGCAGCAACGCTGTCGCGATGAATAAGGCAATGGTGCTGTTGGTTGCCAATCAATTGCAACCCAATAAAGACTATGTCCCCGCCGCGCGCGGCTTGTTGGATTATGTGCTTGGGCGCAATCCAACGGGCTACAGCTACGTCACCGGCTTTGGCTCTAAATCGACCCAAAAGCCGCACCACCGCATTTCCCAATACGATGGCGTCGCGCCGCCAGTGCCGGGGATGTTGGCAGGCGGCCCGCAACCAGGCTGGCAGGATGAGTGCGAGTATCCAAGTCGCTTGCCCGCCAAATCTTATCTCGATGACTGGTGCAGTTATTCCACGAATGAAATTGCCATCAACTGGAATGCGCCCTTGGTATATGTATTGGCCGCACTGCGGGATTAAATCGAATGCGGAGCTTCGCTCGGTGAAGCTCCGCATCTCGTGGTAACTCTTCGTTTTCTCGAACTCATCTTTAAATGCCGGCGCTCGGCCGATCGCCGCGTCACTCACGTTTTCACTGCGCGATTCGTCGTGCCGTATTTTGCCGTTCAGCAAAAGGGACAGCGTTGATCAATTAACGAGTAGGCAAACCGCTGAACATGTCCTCGGGCTCGCGCATAGCGCGAATGCGGTTTTTGCTAAAATCGCGCGCCAATTCCACAGTCAAATGTGGTGTGGTCCAGCGACGGCTAGTGCAGCCTCCTTCATGATGCGATTTATCTTAAGATATGCGATTTGGCTGCATGGGGTGGGTTTGATTGATATGGGTTTGCAATGAATATGAGTAATACGGACCTGATACGGAAGTCGAGCGACGTGGCTGGTGGGCTCTCGGGCCGCTTGTATCAGCGTGTGGCGGAACAATTGGCCGAAGTCATTGTGTCGGGGGAATACCCGGTGGGGTCGCGCCTACCGGCCGAGCGCAAGTTGGCGGAGCGCTTCAATGTCAGCCGACCCACTGTGCGCGAGGCGATCATCGCCTTGGAGCTGGCGGGCTGTGTCGAAGTGAAGGGTGGCTCCGGCGTCTATGTTACCTGCACCAACGCCACGACTCTGGCGTCTAAGGCGCAGGACGTGGGCGCCTTTGAAATTTTAGAAGCTCGGCTGATCTTCGAAAGTGAAACCGCAGCGATTGCTGCCGAAACCATCACCGAAGCCGAGCTTGTCGACCTGCGCGCCGCACTCAACTCAATGATTGCCGAAAATGCCGAAGAGAACGTGTCCGAAAACGCCGACGAGATTTTCCATCTGCTGATTGCGAAAGCGACTCACAACGAGGCGATCGTGTCGGTTTGCAAGCACCTTTGGTCGCTGCGCAATAATTCTTGTGTATCGGCGAGCATGCTGGAGAAGGTTCGGCGCGCCGGGTTGCGGCCGCGCATCGATGAGCACGCGCGAATTCTACAGGCGCTGGAACAGCGGGATGCCGCCGAAGCGCGCACTGCCATGCGAGATCACCTTAAACGCGTGGCGGATGAACTGCTCGACTCCACCGAAGCAAAAGCGGTGGAGGATGCGTTGCGCAAAGTCAATCGCGAGCGGGAGCGGTTTTCTCGTATCGGCTAAGACTCCTAACCTATGGTGGTAAGCTCGCAGATGGAAAGCGCGAAACTGGTCAGTCCAATGCGAGGATGGACGCGACAATTGGCATGCCGGTTTGGTGACCTCGTCACATTGTTTATGTTGAAAAACTGCCATAATGCAGGCTGTGGAATTTGTCATACAAATTCGACACGCATGTGACGAAGCGAGTGGTTTGATTTCTCCCCTGAGCTGACTGTTTGAGGCCCGGTAATCCCGGGCTTTTTTTGGTCTGAAGGTTGGTCGCCTAATGGGTCAGCAGCGACTGTAGCGCCGCCTTGATGCCGTGTTGCAGTATCTGCTCCAGCCACTGCTGAGTCTGCTGGTGCAGCGCAGTATTTTGCGACAGGTCCTCACCGAAAATCCCTTCCTGAGCGAAAAACGCTTTCACGAAGTTTGCCGGCTGCGCGCCATGGGTTTGCCAGAGCTGAGCAAAGACAGAGGCGTTAGGGTCGGAAATGTCTATGGTGCGGCCTTGCTCGTCCACGCCTTTTACAAAGCGCATCCAAGCGGCTAATGCGAAGGCGTAAAGTGCCGTATCGCCGCGCTGGTCCAGCAGTTTGCGCAGACTATTGAGCCAGCGCTGAGGGACCTTCTGCGATCCATCCATGGCAATCTGCCAGGTTTTATGTTGCAGGCCTGGATTGGCAAAGCGCTCGCAGAGCTGCAACTGGTAAGCCTCGGTATCGAAGCCTTCTGGCGCGGTGATGGTGGTAGCGGCTGTCGCCATAAAAGCGCGGGTTAGCGCGACTAAGTCGGCGTCTTGCATGGCTTGCGAAATGGTGGTGTGGCCGGCGAGGTAGCCGCTGTAGGCCAACAGGCTGTGGCTGCCATTGAGCAGGCGTAGCTTTAAAGTTTCGTAGGCTGCAACATCTTTCACTATAAGGGCGCCGGCCGTTTCCCAGGCCGGCCTCCCGCTGCAGAAGTCGTCTTCGATCACCCACTGGTGGAAAGGCTCGGCCACCACCAAGCCCAAATCCCGGTAGCCGTATTCCTGCTCCAGCCAAGCGATGTCCTCTGGCGTAGTGGCGGGCACTATGCGGTCGACCATAGTGCCGGGAAAGCTGACGTGGGTGCGAATCCACTGCGCCAGTTCTGGCTCTATGACGTCGGCTAGGCCGGTCACTACCGCTCGGGTCACGGCGCCATTGTGGGGTAGGTTGTCGCAACTCATCACGCTCACTGGCCCAAGGCCCTGTCGCCAGCGTTGCCGCAGACCCGCCACCACAAAACCGGGCGCGGACTTGGGGGAGTTTGGATTGCCAATGTCGTGCTGAATGTCCGGATGCTGCAGATTTAACTCGCCGCTGGCGGGATGATGGCAATAGCCTTTCTCAGTAACCGTAAGGGAAATCACGGTGACGGAAGGCAGAGCTATAGCCGCGATAACGCTCGCGGGGTCATCTGGCCCTACCAAGACCTGCTGGACGGCTCCGAGAATTTGCAGCCGCTGGTGCTGGCCGCGTTCTAATAAAGTGTAGAGGCCCTCTTGCGGTTGCAATTGTTGCTGTACCGCGGGTGAGCGCAGGCTACAACCTATGATGCCCCAATCGCCGCCGCGCTGGTTCATCACAGCCTCGGTGTAAAACGCTTGGTGGGCGCGGTGAAAGGCGCCGATGCCCAGATGAACAAGACCGGGCCGGGTGTTGGTGCGGTCGTAGCGGGGGCTGGGGATCGACAAGTTGGCCAGCAAGCTGGGGTGAAGTCGTGCCATGAGGGGTTCTCATAGAAGGCGGGGCCTTTAAGGCCCGCGAAGTGGTTTGAGGTTTCTACCGCAATTTATAGGCGTTTTTAACGAGGTTGTAAGTCAAGTCAACCGCCAAGTCTCTGGCTTCGTCTTCTTGCAGGCGATGCTCTGCCACCAGCTGAGCCAGGAACACGCAATCCATGCGGCGCGCGACGTCGTGGCGCGCCGGGATCGAAAGGAACGCGCGAGTGTCGTCGTTGAAACCCACGGTGTTGTAAAAACCGGCGGTTTCGGTGGTTTGCTCGCGAAAGCGTCGCATACCCTCGGGGCTGTCGTGGAACCACCAGGGTGGGCCCAGGCGCAGGCAGGGATAGTGGCCGGCGAGGGTGGCGAGTTCGCGACTGTAGACAGTTTCGTCCAGGGTGAAAAGGATAATGGTCAGCTCTGGCTCATTGCCAAATCTGTCCAGTAACGGTTTGAGCGCCTGCACATACTCGGTTGCCAGCGGAATGTCCGCGCCTTTGTCGCGCCCATAGCGAGCAAAAAGCTGAGCGTTGTGATTGCGGAAAGAACCGGGGTGGATTTGCATGACCAGACCGTCCTCCACACTCATCGCCGCCATTTCCGTCAACATTTGGCCGCGGAAGAGCTCGGCTTGCTCAGTGGTGCACTTGCCCGCCAATGCCACGGCAAACAGTTTTTCGGCTTCCGCGCGGCTGAGATCGGCCGTAAAAGCGGTCGGGTGGCCGTGATCGGTGGAGGTGGCTCCCATGGCTTTAAAATACTCGCGGCGCTGGCGCAAAGCGGCGAGAAACCCACTATAGGTTTGGGTGTCTTCTCCCGTGATTTCCCCTAAGCGCGCAACATTTCCAGTAAAACCTTCAAAATCGGGATCGATCACCGGGTCGGGTCGATAGGCTGTAATCACTTGGCCGCGCCAACCGCTGGTGCGAATTTTTTGGTGGTGGCGCAAGTCGTCGAGAGGGGATTCTGTGGTCGCCAGCCATTCGATATTAAAACGGTCGAACAAGGCGCGCGGACGGTACTCTGGTTGGCTGAGAGCCTCGGTGATACGGTCGTAATAAAGATCGGCGGTCGCCGCGTTCAGAGCCACCTCTAAACCAAACACTTCGCTGAAGACGTGATTCAGCCACATGCGCGACGGCGTGCCGCGGAAGGCGTAATAGTGCTCGGCAAATAGCTGCCAGGTTTTCCGTGGGTCGGTTTCCACAGCAGTGCCATCTCGGCTAGCGATGCCCAGCGCCTCCATGGGCACGCCGAGGCTGTACATCATGCGAAAAACATAATGGTCCGGGCGAATCAGGAGTTCTGTGGCATTGCCGAAAGGTTCGTTCTCAGCAAACCATGCGGGGTCAGTGTGGCCGTGGGGGCTGACAATCGGGAGATCCTTGATCTCCTGGTAAAGTCGGCGAGCGATGGCTCTTTGAGTCGGGTCGGCGGAAAAGAGTCGATCTGGGTGCAAGGTGAGGGCTTGGTGGGTGGTGCGCGTCATAGTTTGCTCTTTTTATCATTGGACGATTATTGGAGTATCGAGACAGCCGAGCCGCCACTTTCAGTCGAAATAGTGATCGGTGAGGCAAATAGGTAAGGCCGATTTATGGTTCCAGATAAGCCAAATGCTGTCAAACTCGGGCTGGTCACGGCTCAAAAAAAGAGACATTATGTGTCGCTAAAAGTGGTAAGGCCAGATTGTCCAGGCATTCGTGAAGAGCGTTCTTTATGACCATACACATCATGGCCATAGGCGAAGTCATGTTGGAGCTAGCGCCAGCAGGGCAAAGTCATGGCAAGAGGTTGCTGGCGTTAGGCTACGCTGGCGACACCTACAATACCTCGGTATACCTCTCTCGCCTCGGCGTCGGCGCCGCCTACTTTACTCGCCTAGGGGACGACCCTTATAGCCATGAAGTGCTCAGCTTGATGGCGCAAGAAGGCATAGACACTACCTCTGTAGAAATCGTTGCGGGCCGCACGCCCGGCCTCTACCTAATCGCCAATCAGCCCAATGGTGAGCGCAACTTTAGCTTTTGGCGAAGCCAGTCACCGGCTCGAGAGATGTTTGCGACCTCTGCTTCTATGCGCAGGTTGGAAGAGAGCCTGCAACAGGTGCCTTACGTTTATTTAAGTGGGGTGACGCTCGGCATTCTTGCGGATGAAGCACGGGCTGGCCTGATGCGCGTGTTGGCGAGTTTTCGTGCCCGTGGAGGCAAGGTGGTATTCGACAATAATTATCGCTCACCGCTCTGGCGCGATCGGGGCCAAGCGCGCGAAGCCATGAGCGCTGCACTCGCGGTAGCGGATCTGGCGCTGCTAACTGATGATGACGAAACACGCTTGTGGGGTAGCGATTCAACGGCCGACACACTCCTGCGATGCGCAAAAGCCGGAGTGACAGAGGTGGTGATTAAACGCGGGCCAAATCCCGTTATAGTTGCTGCGGAATTGGACGGCGATATCTATCAAACGCAAAGCCAGGTAGAAGTGCCAGCCGTCGCGCAGGTGGTGGATACAACAGCTGCAGGAGATTCTTTTAATGCGGGCTATTTAGCGGCGCGTTTTGCCGGTCGCGATTTGCAACAGGCCGCCGCTTATGGAAATCGCTGTGCCGGTGTGGTGATTCAGCATCGCGGCGCCATTGTCGAGCGGGAATATTTTCGGCAGGAAGTTTCTGCAGGCGCTTTTGATTGAAATTTAATATTTTAAAAATATCATTAATCACATAGGTCATTTTGAATGATCTTTAATGCGTTAATTTTCTGTGCAAACAGTTGCAAGGAGTCGCTTGTTTTGCCTAGGGCGTATGTATAAGCTCGACGGCCTCTTGTGGAATAACTCTTGCGTTGGCGGATGTTATTTATTCGAGGTCGGCGCGGTCAAAAAACCAACAACATAATAATGATGACACTATGACTAGCTCCCCTATTGGCCGTTATCGCTGGACCATCTGCGCCCTGCTTTTTTTTGCGACCACTGTTAATTATCTGGATCGCCAAGTGCTCAGCCTATTGGCGCCGGATTTGTTCGATGAGTTTGGTTGGTCGAATACAGATTACGCGAATATCACGGCGGTATTTCAGTTTGTCTATGCGATTTCCATGTTGTTCGCGGGACGCATCATCGACAAGCTCGGCACCAAATGGGGTTATATCTGGGCCATTTTGATTTGGTCAGTCGGGGCCATTATTCATGCCTATGCGGTCGCGATTGGCGAGGCGACGAACAGCCTGCTGGCGCTGGCGGGAATTGCCGCTGTTCCCGCCTCCGTAGTTGGATTTATGTTCGCCCGCGCGGTATTGGCGTTTGGCGAGTCGGGGAATTTTCCCGCAGCAATTAAAGCGACAGCCGAATACTTTCCCAAAAAAGAGCGCTCCTTTGCCACCGGCATTTTTAATTCCGGCGCTAATGTGGGCGCAATTCTCGCACCCTTGACGGTTCCGTGGATCGCCACTGTATGGGATTGGCAGACGGCCTTTATTCTGGTGGGGGCTGTGGGGTTTGTGTGGATGGTGTTGTGGGGAATCTTTTACGACAAGCCGGAAGAGCAGCGCCGCTTAAGCGCGTCCGAATATGCCTATATCAATAGTGACTCTCCAGTAGAGACCAATCCGCAACACACTGCAGCGGTTTCCTTTAGCTGGTTTAAATTACTGAGCTATCGGCAGACCTGGGCATTTACCCTCGGAAAATTCCTGACCGATGGTGTCTGGTGGTTTTTTCTGTTCTGGCTACCCATTTATCTGGGCGAGCAATACGGCCTGAAAGGGACCGAGTTGATGTTGCCACTGACGGTGCTGTACAGCATGACCATGTTCGGCAGCATCGGCGGCGGTGCGTTTCCCATGTATTTCATTAATCGTGGATATAACATTTATGAAGGGCGTATGCGCGCGATGCTGCTGATCGCGCTCGCGCCCTTGGTCGTTTTGCTGGCGCAGCCCTTAGGTCATATCAGTTTTTGGCTGCCTGTACTGCTGATTGGTATAGGTGCCTCTGCGCATCAAGCCTGGTCGGCGAATATCTTTACTACTGTATCGGATATGTTCCCCAAGCATGCCGTTGCCTCGGTAATTGGCATCGGCGGTATGGCCGGTGGCATGAGCGGTGTAGTGATGTCTAAGATCGGCGGTTGGCTGTTTGACTATTACGACGCCCGAGGGGAAATCGCGACCGGTTACGCCATTATGTTCTCGATCTGTGCCGTGGCTTATTTGGCGGCCTGGGCGGTGATGAAGTTTCTGGTTCCGCGTTACCGGCCAATTGAGGACCTGTAACGCGTCGAGCGTAAATGTTACGGCATGGTTAAGCG
>CAYZVN010000017.1:0-21994 GCA_964482025.1 uncultured Saccharophagus sp.
GGGCTGCGGCCCCCTTTTTATTGCTCAGGCTTATGTAGATACAGCCCGCCACGACTGTGCAAAATAACCGCGACGGCGCAGATCATTCGCAGGCAGCTCGCCTCTTCTTCAATCACTTGCACCTCAAGTACGTCATTGGGCCTGCCACTTAAGTGCTTCGCCCAGCGGCGTATTCGCGAGCCGACGCCTTCGGCCCGTTTCGCCCGGGGTAAGCGAAAAAAAATGGCGGCGAGGTTCTTTTGCCCATGTAATACACCCGCGTAGTCTTCCGAGTTGTGGTCCGTATGCGCAGCGCAGACACCGCCGGCCTCCACATGGCTTAGCGGTTCCAAATGAAAAATGGGCTCCTCATGCGCGTCGAGCAAGGTGTTGCCGTGAAAAACGCCAAGCATATTCCCCGTTGCTTTATCAAAGATGACGATCTTGGGGGTGTCCAAGCGATTGATTTGCTCGATGATGAAATTCCGCGCGCTGTCTGGGGCGATGAATTCCGAAATTTGATAAAAGCCAAGTTGGCGGTTGAGATGAATGGTAAACAGTTCTGAATTGCCCCGACGCAAGGTGTAGGACGTCACATAACTGCGCATACCGCGCATGTCCTGGTTGGTCCAGTTGCTCAGAATAAGGGTTTTCAACGTTGCCGCCTTTTATTGTTGTTTGCAGGCCGGGCTTGCAGATGGGCGCAACTCGGTCATTGGTTACCGAGGAGCGGAATCTCGAACTGGCCGGATTCTAGGGGAACCTAAAAGAGAAGTGCAAGCGTTGATTTGTGCGGCGTCGCACGTGTTGATTGCGAACAGGTCGCGGCTTGGCCTGTGAACTGGATTGCGGGAGCGGGCGGTAATGGCCGCTACACTGTCGCATGATAGGGGCGTCGATGTGAGGCTGAACTCAAGGGGCGCCGTTAAAGGAGAGCAGATGAGTAATAACAGCGACGAGTCCCGGACAAGGGCTCTCTATGGGGTGGTATTCGGTTTTCTGGCCGGCTTGAGCGCGTGTGGTGGCGAATATTCAGGTTCCAATTCCTCGAGCTCCAGCGCCAGCTCATCAAGCTCCAGTTCCAGCAGTTCATCCAGCGCGAGCTCTTCGTCAGGGAGCGACTGTATCGCCGCGGAAGCCGGTGACGGTTACTGTTTGGTCTGGCGTGATGAGTTTGACGGCGACCAGATTGATAAACAGCGCTGGAGTTTCGAGCACAACTGCTACGGGGGCGGCAATAACGAGGCCCAGTGCTACGTCGAGCGATCAACCAATGCCTGGGTTGAGAATGGTTATTTGCATATCCAGGCGATACGCGAAGACCTAAGCGGCCCGAACACCCCCGATGATGATCCCAATTATGACCCGGCAGATCGCAGCGGCACAGGAACCTTTAGCTCTGCTCGTTTGCGCTCTAAAGGCAAAGGTGACTGGCGCTATGGGCGCTTTGAGATCCGCGCTAAATTGCCCTGGGGTCAGGGCACTTGGCCGGCGATTTGGATGCTGCCGACCGACCGGGTGTACGGTGGCTGGGCCAATTCCGGTGAGATCGACATAGTAGAGGCAGTGAACCTCAAGGTGGGTGGCGAGCGTCGCGTGCACGGCACCCTACATTTCGGTGGTGGTTGGCCCAATAACGTCTACGCGGGCGAGGCTTATCTCCTGCCCGGTGGCGCGAACCCTGCCGATGACTTCCACACTTATGCAGTGGAGTGGGAGGAAGGTGAAATTCGCTGGTATGTGGACGGCGACCACTACGCCACCCAAACGCAGAGTGGTTGGTACTCCGCCCAGGCGCTGGATGAGCCGGCAGCGCCCTTTAACCAGCGTTTCCATCTGATTCTGAATCTCGCGGTCGGCGGCGATTGGGCTGGCAATGTCAATGACACCGGCATTGACGAAAGCGTGTTTCCGCAGCTGATGCAAGTGGATTATGTACGCGTCTTCGAATGCCGAAAGGATCCGGATACCGGCCGCGGCTGTGGCTCCAGCGATGGCGAATACGTCGCAAATCCCGGAGTGCAACCTCCATCACCGGTGGAGCCCGGTGATGGCAACGAGTTTATTTTGTTTGATGGCGCTGTGACCTCGCCTTATGAGTGGTTCACCTGGACGGAAGAGGGGACAGTTGATTTTCAACAGGTGGACGCGGGCGGTAGCCAAGGCTCAGTGGCGCAGATCACCTTTAATACAGATCGCGGGATTGGCTTTTTCCAGTCGGCGGCTGAGGTAGACTTCTCGGCGTTTCGCGACCTGGTCCTGGATGTGCGCATCATTAAGGACGAGCGGGCGATCAAGGACCCACTCGTGTTCCGCGCCGATTGTGTCTATCCCTGCAGCTCCGGTGATTACACTCTCGGCTACCCCTCCTTTAATACCTGGACGCGTTACCGCGTACCTTTGGCGGATCTCGCCGCCAGTGGGCTGGATCTGACTCGAGTGAATACGCCCTTTGTGCTGTCGCCCGCGTTTGGCAACCAACGGGGTGTGGTACTGCAGTTGGATAACGTCCATCTGCGGCGCTAACGGAACATGACGGCGGTGAAGGCGCCGGCCCCACCGCCCGCCGACCTGCCTTTTTATCCCACTTTTTACAAAAGCTGTGAACTGAACCGTTTTTTGAGCTTGAAACTTTATTTTCTAATCCCAATCTATAAGCGCCGTTACGCCTGCCGGACCTTGCCGTCCGGCGTCCAAATACCCTTATTGGCCAGCGCACCCGCAATCTGAATCGCGCGTTTCCATCGCGCTGGCTCACTCTGAGGAATGTGGAGGAACGCCGTGGCCAGCCGCGTCCAAACCAAAGCCGCTCGATCGCCGTTTGGGGCGTCTCCTTCTGCCTGTCTGTTTTTCATTACTTCATTCGTTGGTTTGTCCTTTTATTCCATGATTTGTGCGCAGCGCGCAGATTCTCTGTTATGCAAAGGAGGTTTTCCTCGTGATTACAGTTGAGCGTCTGAACCGCACCTACGGCAGTCTTCACGCTGTCAAGGATGTGAGTTTCACCATTTCCCAAGGTGAGGTGATCGGTCTGCTGGGACCTAACGGGGCCGGCAAAACGACCATTATGAAAATGATGTGCGGCTACCTGGAGCCCAGCTCTGGCAAGGTCAATATCAATGGTGTGGATGTCGCCCAGGATACTAAGGTTGCCCAATCCAGCATTGGGTATTTGCCGGAAAATCTTCCGGTCTATCCCGAAATGACGGTGGTCAGCTACCTGGAGTACGCCGCTGGGTTGCGCGGGATTCCGCAGCAACACCAAGCTGCGGAGATTCGCCGGGTACTGGATGCCACGGATCTGCGCAGCCGTGCACTGGATAAAATCGGTGCGCTCTCGCGGGGCTTGAAACAGCGCGTCGGCGTCGCTCAGGCACTGCTCGGCAATCCCAAGGTTTTAGTGCTCGACGAACCTACCAACGGGCTTGACCCCACGCAGACGCTGCAAATGCGCGAACTTATTCGCAAGCTCGCCGAAACCAGTACGGTCATAGTCTCCACCCACATTTTGTCGGAAGTCGAAGCGGTGTGTGACCGGGTGTTGATGGTGCGCAGTGGCAAGCTGGTGCTGGACTCGCGGCTGGATGAGCTCACCGAAGCCGGAGTCCTCAATGTGCGCACCTCCTTGGCAGTGGCGAGTTTGCAAGCGATTTTGCAGCCGCTGGACGGCGTCAAAGGATTTCAATTCCAACCGCACGGTAATGTGGTTGAGTGCCGGGTGAAGTTGGCCGAGCAGGCGACCGCCAATCAGGTGAGCGCCGAGCTTGCGCGCAAAATTATTGAAGCCGGCGGTGAGTTATATCAACTGCATCGCGAGCAGCGGGATCTGGAAACTTTATTTCGTGAATTGAATTCTGGGGAGGGCATGACAAATGCGGCGTGATAAACCCACCAGTGCACTCGGAAAAATTGTCGCAAAAGAGCTCGGTCAATTTTTTCGTGCGCCCATAGCGTGGCTATTTTTAGGTGCATTTCTTTTAGTTTCTCTGTTTATCTTTTTTTGGGTGGAGTCATTTTTCTCCCGCAATATTGCCGACGTGCGCCCGCTGTTTGCGTGGATGCCGCTGTTACTGATTTTCCTCTCGGCCGCGCTGACCATGAAAATGTGGAGCGAGGAGCGGCGCAGTGGCACGTTGGAGCATGTTCTCACTCAGCCGGTTCCTTTGTGGCAATTTGTTGTCGGCAAATTTCTCGCCTGCTGGACACTGCTCGCACTGGCTTTGCTGCTCACTTTCCCTTTGCCGATTACCGTATCGTTGTTAGGTGATCTGGATTGGGGGCCGGTATGGTCGGGTTACCTGGCGGCGCTGTTGCTCGGCGGTGCTTATATCAGCATGGGGCTGTTTATTTCGGCGCGCTGCGACAATCAAATTGTCAGCCTTATTTTGACCGTGGCGCTGGCCGGAGTTTTCTATCTGATCGGTGCCGGCGTGTTAACGAGTCTGGTCGGCAATCACAGCGCGGAAATTATGCGCAGCATCGGCACGGGCGCGCGTTTTGAATCCATCACTCGCGGGGTGTTGGATATGCGCGACTTGTATTATTACCTGAGCTTAATGGTTGCGTTTTTGGCGTTAAATATTTTTGCTTTAGAGCGCGGCCGCTGGGCCGGTGACGGCAATCCGCGCATGCATAGCGTGTGGCGTTGGAGCACGGCTTTAGTGGTCATTAATATGCTGGTGGCCAACCTGTGGTTGAGCCAGATTTCGTCACTGCGCTGGGACACAACGCGCGGCAATATGTACTCCATATCCGATGCCACCAAAGGCTATCTTGCGCAGCTGCAAGAGCCTATTTTGATACGCGGCTATTTCACCCAAAAAACGCATCCGCTGTTGGCGCCGCTGGTACCTCAGGTACAGGATTTGCTGCGTGAATATGAAGTGGCCGGCAAAGGCCGCGTCAATGTGGAAATTGTCGACCCCACTGAAAACCCCCAAATTGAAGATGAGGCCAACAGCCGCTACAACATCAAGCCGACACCGTTTCGCGTAAGCGATCGCCACCAGGCGGCGCTGGTGAACTCTTACTTTGATGTGCTCGTCCAGTATGGCGACCAGCATGCAGTATTGGGGTTTAATGATTTAATCGACGTCCGGCTTCGTGACGACACCGATATTGATGTGCAGTTGCGCAATCCGGAATACGATGTGACGCGCGCGATTAAAAAGGTGCTCTACGAATATCAATCTCGCGGCGATGTGTTTGCCGGTTTAGAGCAGCCGGTGCAGCTAACCGCGTATGTATCCGCCGAGAGTCAGTTGCCGCCGGAACTGGTGGAATTGCGCAAGGCGATCGAAGCGGAAGTTGCCGACGTTAAACAAAAAGCGGGGGATAAATTTAACTCGCGATTTGTTGATCCAGACGCAAACGGCGGAGCCGAGGGCAAGCGCATCCAAGAGCAGTACGGTTTTGCCCCAATGGCGACCAGCCTAATCGATCCGCAGTTCTTTTATTTCCATGTGACCCTCGGGCAGGGCGACCAATTAATGCAGATTCCCCTGGGGGACTATACCGCCGGCAGTTTCCGCGTCGCATTGCAGGCAGGCATCAAACGCTTTGCCAAAGGTTATACCCGTACGGTCGGTATAGTGACACCCTCTCAGGACAACGCGCAGCATCATTTTGGCATGCCTATGTCGAGCAAGCCGCGCTTTAGCGGCTTGCGTGAAATGCTGAGCCAGGATCTCAATGTTGTCGATGAAGACTTGTCAGATGGCGGAGTGGACGGCAAGGTCGACTTGCTGGTGTTGGCCGCTGCAGAACTGCTGGACGACACGCAATTATTTGCCGTCGACCAATTTTTGATGCGTGGCGGCACCGTAGTAGCTGCGCTTTCTCCTTTTGCCGCAAACGTCAGCCGCAACAGTATGACGCTGCAAAATTATTCCAGTGAGCTAGGTCGTTGGCTCTCCGCCATGGGCGTCGAGATCGGTGACGATCTGGTGATGGACCCGCAAAACTCGGCGTTTCCGGTACCGACGGTGCGTGAAGTTTCCGGCATGCGATTTCAGGAAGTGCACATGGTGGATTACCCCTACTTTATCGATGTGCGAGGCGACGGGTTGAGCAGCGACTCGGTCGTCACCGCTGACCTGCCACAGGTGACGGTGCCCTGGGCGTCACCCATTACCTTGGACGAAGAGAAAACGCAGGGGCTGACCGTGACGCCGCTGCTGCGCAGCTCCGAGCGCGCGTGGCTGGGAGATACCACCGGGGTGATGCCCAGTGAAGAACAGCTACTGCGCGGTTATATGCCCAGCGGCGAGCGCAACAGTCACCTGTTGGCGGTAGCGCTGCAAGGCAAATTTACCTCGATGTTCGCCGGGCAGGATTCGCCCTTGTTGACCGCGGAAGCGCCGGCGGAAGAAGAGGAAAGCAGCCCGGCAAATCAGCCGATCAATGCGGTACTCAACCATTCGGCCGATTCGGCTCGTCTGGTGGTGTTTGCCTCTAACGATATGCTCAGCGATCAGATCATCAATATGCTCAGCAGCATTCAGGGCGGTAGCTATCTGAACAGCTTGCAGTTAGTGGCCAACGCAGTGGATTGGTCCTTGGAAGATCAGGGGCTGTTGACCATCCGCGCCCGTGGCCAATTCAATCGCACCTTAGCGCCAATGGAATCCGGTGCTCAGGAGTTTTGGGAATATCTGAATTACGGCTTGGCGCTGCTGGGGCTGTTGGGTCTCTGGCTCGCTATGCACTACGTGAACCGCTCGCGTGATGCCCGTTATCAGCAGTGGCTGGCGGCTTGATCAGGAGGTGATATGAACGTTTCAAAAATTGACAAAACATCAAGAAAAATACCTTGGCTCGCCGGTTTGTTCGCGGCTCAAGTGGTATTAGCCGTGCTGCTGTTTAACGTTCAGAGCCGCGAGCCGGCGGGGTTGAATGAGCCGCTGCTGGCGCTGGATAGCAACGCGATCGACCGCATCGAGGTGAGCGCTAGTGAAGGTAAGTTGGAGCTGCAGAAAATAGACGGCCAGTGGCAGGTCGGCGAGGGTTTGCCCGTGGTGGCGAACCGGGTTGAAGACTTGCTGAAACAACTGGAAGGTCTGCGCCGTGGCTGGGCGGTGGCCACCTCCAAAGAGGCGGCTAAGCGCTTCGAAGTGGGTGACGACAACGCCAAACGCGAGGTCCGCTTTTTTCAGCACGACAAAGAGGTGGACAAGGTTCTTATGGGCAGCTCGCCCGCTTTTCGCCAGGTGCATGTGCGCAAGCCCGGAGACAGTGAGATTTACTCCGTCAGATTCGACGAGTACCAATTGGTTACCAACACCGACAGCTGGCTCGACCTCGAACTGCTGCGCCCGGCAGGCGACATAACCGAGCTGAAGTACGGTGAGCACTCGGTCAAAAAGATCGCTGGCCAGTGGCCTGCTGGCACTCCGGAGTCGGTCGCGGCTGCGGCGCCTGTGGCGGATTTAAATGATGAAGCCGCTGCTGAAGCAGAGTCCGCAGACGAGGCAGTCCCCAGCTTTGACAGCGCGGCATTTGCCAAAGCGTTAGCCGATTTAACGGTGTTGGGGCTTGCGGATAATCAAGCGGAGCTGGACGCTCCGGTGACGGAGGAGGCGGTACAACAGGATGACAATAAAGTGCTGAATATTCAGTGGGAAGTCACCACCAGCGAGGGCAGTTATCAATATCAGCTGCTTAGCACGAATAATGATCAGTACTATATTCGCCGCGCCGACAAAGACCACACTTTCCGGCTCTCAAAAATGCAATACGATGCACTGGCAAAAATACAGGAATTACGCCAGTCCTAAGTCGCGCTGCTGTGCTATTTCCTCCCGCTTTGCGGGAGGTTTTCCATCCGCGTCTGGCTCCGCCGTTAGTATAGAACCTCATCCGCTACCTCAGCGACGCGGCGGAACTTCAATGGCAAAAACGTATCTTTACTGACGTACTGCAAAACATTGAAAGTGCACCATCTAGCCTTATTTTTGTTTCCCCTGGTTTGTCGAGGAATACCTGATGAAATTCCCAGCTATTTTGCTGTTGAGTGTAAGTCTGTTATTTTCAGCGCCCGGCTTTGCCGCCTTGCCGAATGTCGATGCAAGTGGCAATGCTCTGCCATCGCTGGCGCCCATGCTGAAAGCGGTCAATCCTGCCGTCGTCAATATCGCCACTTTTACCAAGCGCGAAGCGAATAATCCGCTGCTAAACGACCCCTTCTTCCGCCACTTTTTCGACTTGCCGCAGCAGCGTCAGGCGCCTCAACAACGCCAGCGCAGCGCCGGCTCGGGAGTGATCGTTAACGCCGCCGACGGCACGGTGATCACCAATTACCACGTCATCAACGGTGCCGATGAAATTCAAGTTGTACTCAATGACGGTCGCAGCTTTGCGGCGGAGCTAATCGGCTCTGATCCCGAGGTGGATATCGCAGTACTAAAAATTGAGGCAAATAATTTAACGCAGTTGAGCATGAGCAATTCAGACGAACTGCAAGTCGGTGATTTTGTGGTTGCTATAGGCAATCCATTTGGTCTTGGGCAAACCGTCACCACCGGTGTGGTGAGCGCCTTGGGAAGAACGGGCTTGGGCATAGAGGGGTATGAAGACTTTATTCAAACCGACGCGTCTATTAACCCCGGTAATTCCGGTGGTGCTCTGGTGAATCTGCGCGGTGAGCTAGTGGGCATCAACACGGCAATTATTGCCCCGGCAGGTGGCAACATCGGTATAGGTTTCGCGATTCCCATTAATATGGCGCGCGCCAGTATTGATCAAATTATCGAGCATGGCGAAGTGAAACGCGGCCAGATTGGCGTCAGTATTCAAGATGTCACACCGGAACTGCAGGAGGCATTTGGCCTTAAGAATGGCCAATTAGGCGTGTTGGTTACCGGAGTGGCAGAAAAATCCGAGGCTGAAAAGGCCGGCTTAAAGCCCGGCGATGTCATTATCGCGGTTGACGGGCGCCCGACTTTGTCAACAGGTGCCTTGCGCAATGCTATAGGTGTACGGCAAATCGGCGACCACGTTAAAATCACCTTTATTCGCGATGGCAAGGAAAAAACGGTGCGCTGCAAAGTCGGTCGTCCAGACGCGGGCTTCGCTGCAAGTGGTAAAGCGCACCCGCTACTGGAGGGCGCGCAATTTGATAACAATCGCGACGGCGGCGGTGTCGTGGTCACGCGCATTGTTCCCCGATCACCCGCGGCCGCCAGTGGTTTACAAGTTGGAGATGTAATCATTGGCGCCAACCGCAAGCGCGTAAATAAATTGGAGGATTTCAACCAAGCTATAGGACGAGGCAAGGATTCGATTCTGCTGCATATACAGCGTGGTCGAGGCAGCTTCTATCTGGTTATTCGCTAAACCCTGAGGGTCATCCATCGCTATGGATGACCCTCTCTCTTTCTTTCCTCTCTCTTTCCTCCATATACAAACTGATCAACTATTATCGGTTGGGCTTTGCCGCGCGCAAAGTCACCGAGATAAGGTGATTTCAATCCATGGATTGAGCATGAAAATAAACCAACGTCTCGGCGCGTACGAGCTAAACTTCGGTAAGTTTTTGCAATCAACTCGCTGCCCCGATGCGGCAAAAACCTAATGCTGCGGCTCCTTGGCCACTTGCTGACATAAGTGACCGCGATCAGCGGAATTCATGAAAATGAGGAGGCAGTTTTGCTGGTGCTCGTGTGTGCGCCAGTGTATAAAGACCAGCGGTCCCGTTGGCGGAAATAACGCTGTGGGGTAAGGCTGTACCAGCCTGACAATGAATATGCCCGAAGTATCGCTGAGCTTTTGCGGCATCAACCAACCAAAAGTTGGCGCGCACAGGACCCGATATGACCCTGTTGTTCTTAATTCTTCTGCCTCTTGCGGGGGCCGCTCTGCCACTGTTGACGGAGCGCTTGGGGCGCAATCTATGTGCCGTAACAACCGCTCTTGCACCATTGGCCGTGCTCGGGCTGCTGCTCTATCATTTGCCGTCGGTATTGAGCGGCGACATCCAGTATTTTCACCTGCCTTGGTTACCCGCTCTGGGCCTCGATATCAGCTTGCGTCTCGATGGCCTCAGTATGATGTTTGCATTGCTGATCTCGGGTATCGGCCTGCTGGTTATTCTGTACGCTCGCTATTATTTGTCCGAACAGGATTCTCTCGGCAAGCTCTACGCCGTACTGCAGCTATTTATGATGGCGATGCTGGGCATTGTTACCGCAGACAATATATTGCTGCTCATTGTATTTTGGGAGCTGACCAGTCTCAGTTCCTTTTTGCTGATTGGCTTTTGGTCATATCGCAGCGATGCACGCAAAGGCGCGCGCATGGCGTTATTTATCACCGGAGCAGGTGGCCTCAGTTTGTTGGGCGGCGCACTATTAATTGGTGAGATCGTCGGCAGCTTTAATATTGGCGATATATTGGCCGCTGGCGAACAAATCCGCGCGCATAGTCTGTACCCCATCGCCCTGCTGCTGGTGCTGCTCGGCGCATTTACTAAATCCGCACAATTTCCCTTTCATTTTTGGTTGCCTCACGCCATGGCAGCTCCCACACCGGTTTCTGCCTATTTGCACTCCGCCACTATGGTAAAGGCGGGCGTCTTTCTGTTGGCGCGCCTGCATCCGGCACTGGCCGATACCGACATGTGGTTTTTGATTGTCACCAACATCGGCCTCATCACTTTGGTTTTCGCCGCTTATACCGCGATGATGAAGCATGACCTCAAAGGATTGCTGGCTTACTCCACCATCAGTCATTTGGGTTTGATAACACTGTTACTGGGGCTGGGTACTGAACTGGCGGCCACCGCTGCCGTTTTTCATGTGCTGAATCACGCGATTTTTAAAGCCTCCTTATTTATGGCGGCCGGTATTATCGACCACGAAACCGGCACGCGGGATATGCGCAAAATTAACGGCCTTTGGCGATTTATGCCGCACACGGCGATGTTGGCTATGGTGGCGGCTGCCTCTATGGCGGGCGTGCCTTTACTTAACGGGTTTCTGAGTAAGGAGATGTTCTTTAACGAAATCTTACAGCTGCGCTCCTACGGTTTTTTAAATTGGTTAGTCCCCATTCTCGCCACAGTCGCCGGTATTTTTGCGGTGGCCTACTCCTGGCGATTTATCCACGACGTATTTTTTAACGGTAAGCCGATCGATCTGCCAAAATACCCCCCGCACGAACCACCCCGCTATATGAAGGTGCCTGTCGAAATTTTGGTGGTTCTGTGTCTGATGGTGGGGGTTATGCCGAACCTAACGGTTGCGCCCTTGATCAATGCGGCATCTGCGGTAGTCGTAGGGGGAGACTTGCAGGTGTACGAGATTGCTCTTTGGCACGGCTTCAATCTGCCTCTTGTTATGAGCTTCATCGCGCTGGCCGGCGGGCTGCTGCTTTACAGTCAGCGCAAAGGATTGTTTGCCTTTTATGATCGGGGGTTCCACCACGATCAAAAGCTTGTCTTTGAAGCGCGGATACAGCGCGGGGTGCGAGGCTCGCGCTGGCTAACAGACAAATTGGAGAATGGCTCATTGCAGCGCTATATCATGCTGCTGGTGGTGACGGCGTTGGTGGCGGGCGCAGCAGGCGTTTGGCCGCTGGCAAACTTAGGTGGGTTACAGCCGCTCACACCGATCGATGGCGTGAGCGTTTTAGCGGTGATCATCCTGGTGGTGGGCGCCATAGGCACGGTATTAGTGCATCACAACCGGTTGGCGGCATTGCTGTTATTGAGTGTCGTGGGCTTGATCGTAGCCCTGATTTTTGTGCGTTTCGCCGCTCCCGATTTGGCGTTGACGCAACTGTCGGTCGAGGTCGTCACTATAGTGCTGATGATGCTGGCCCTGTACTTTTTGCCCCAGCTCACCCCCAACGAATCCCCGCCGTGGCGAGTTTCCCGCGATGTGATTATTGCCACCGCCGCAGGTCTTGGGGTGGGGTTGATCACCTGGGCGGTGTTGACTCGTCCCTATCACACCATCGCCGAATACTTTCTGGCCAACAGTGTCAGTGGTGGCGGTGGGACCAACGTCGTGAATGTGATTTTGGTGGACTTTCGCGGCTTTGACACCCTGGGGGAGATCACCGTGCTGGCAGTCGCCGCTGTCGGCATCTTTGCTATGTTGCAGAATCTTAAACTGCCACTGCCTCAGACCGATGGGGATGGCCGCCAGTGGGCGCGCGATCCCTATCCCCCGATTCTCGCCGTGCTCGCGCGCGTTCTTCTGCCCTTGGCGTTACTTGTTTCCGCTTATATTTTTCTGCGTGGACACAATTTACCGGGAGGCGGGTTTATCGCGGGTCTCATCACTAGCGTAGCGCTGATCCTGCAATACGTTTCCAGCGGTGTGGTGTGGATGCAGCAACGGCTAGGCTGGAACTACCGCAGTATGGCGGCGCTGGGGGTGGTCATAGCCGCACTTACCGGCCTGGGGAGCCTCGCCTGGGGGTATCCGTATCTCACGTCCAGTTTCACTCACGTGCATTGGCCGGTGGTGGGTGACTTTGAGTTGGCGACCGCGCTGCTGTTCGATCTGGGCGTCTACCTCACCGTGGTCGGGGCGACGCTGCTCATCCTCGCCCAGCTCGGGCTGCTGTCTCAGCCGGGGAGTACGCCTGTTGCCGCAGTAGAGGAGGGCGCCTGATGGAGGCATTGGTTGCTGTGGTGATCGCGGTACTGACCAGTTGCGGGGTGTATTTGATGCTGCGCGCACGCACTTTTCCGGTCATTCTCGGCATCACTTTACTGTCCTATGGGGTCAATCTCTTTATTTTCGTGATGGGAAGACTTTCTTCGGGCAACCCGGCAGTCATCGGCAGCGGCGACACTTATCCGGATCCCTTACCGCAAGCGCTGGTGTTGACAGCCATTGTTATCGGCTTCGCCATGACGGCTTTTACTTTGGTGCTCGCACTGCTGGCGCGCGCCGAGCTCGGCAATGACCACGTGGACGGTAAAGAAGAGGAGAATTCACCGTGAGCCATTGGATCATTGCACCCATTTTGTTGCCGCTCTTTACCGGCTTGCTTCTGGTCATAGGTGCAGGCTTAGGGCGGCAAGTTGCGCGGGTGATCAGCCTGGCGAGCTTAGCGCTGCTCCTGGCTGTCGAAGTCTACTTGCTGTCCATCGCGGCCGCAGGAGAGGTATCGCTTTACGCCTTGGGCAATTGGCCGCCGCCGTTCGGCATAGTGTTGCAGCTGGATCGTCTGGCCGCTCTGATGTTGGTGATGACCGGGGTGCTTGCCCTGTTTTGCGTGGGTTATGCCGCGGTCGATCGAGACGGCCCCGGCGACAGTTTTCATCCTCTGGTTCATTTATTGTTGCTCGGCCTCAACGGTGCGTTTCTCACCGGCGACCTCTTTAATTTATTTGTCTTTTTCGAAGTGCTGCTGCTCGCCTCCTATGCTTTGTTACTGCACGGAGGCGGAGCCCGCCGCGCCAGAGCAGGGCTGCACTATGTCATGCTGAATTTAGCGGGCTCCGCGCTGTTCTTAATTGCAGTGGCATTGCTATACGGCGTTACCGGCACCCTGAATATGGCCGACATGGGGGAGCGCATCGTCGCCCTGGAGCCGGCGGACCGTCCGCTCGCGCACACCGGCGGGTTGCTCTTGTTTGTCGTGTTCGGCCTTAAGGCGGCAATCGCACCCTTGTACTTCTGGCTGCCGAGCGCTTATGCGGCGGCAACGGGGCCGGTGGCTGCACTGTTCGCGGTGATGACAAAGGTGGGTATTTACTCCATTGTGCGGGTCTACAGCTTGGTATTTGCCGCCGATGAAGGTGGTTTTGCCAGTTTCTTAGCGCCTTGGTTGTGGTGGGTGGCTCTGGTGACATTGGCACTTGGCGTGGTGGGGACTTTGGGCGCGCGCGAGCTGCGTCAACAGGTTGCCTATTTAGTGATTGTTTCGGTGGGGACGCTGTTAGTCGGGCTGGCGATGAATACCATCGAATCCTTAGCAGCGCTCCTATATTACCTGGTGCATTCAACTTGGATCTGCGCTGCTTTGTTCCTCTTAGCGGATGTGATACGCCAACAGCGCGGTGATGCCTCCGACACTATTAGCAGCGGTCCGCCACTCTTGCAGGGGACGGCGCTGGGCATTCTGTTTTTTATCGCCGCCGCCACCGTTGTTGGTATGCCGCCAACCAGTGGCTTTATCGGTAAAGTGGGGCTGATGCAAGCGGCGGCATCCCCACAGCAGGCCATGTGGGTGTGGTCTGCGCTATTGCTATCGGGTTTGCTGAGTATTTCCGCCCTCAGTCGTACCGGCAGTACGTTTTTCTGGCGTACCCAGGGAGAGGTTACCGGTGAGGGGCATGCAAGCGTCGGCGTATACGCGGCCATCGGCGGACTTGTGTTGCTAACCCTTATTCTCAGTTTTGCCGGCAATAGGGTTTTACCCTTTATGGAGGCCACCGCCGAGCAGCTCTCGAGTCCGTCGGCCTATGGTCGCGCCGCTACGCAGTTTCAACCGGTTTATGAGGGGGCGCAATGACCACCACAAGCAAAGCCCCCGACTCTTTCTGGCGCCGTTGCTGGCCTCGCCCCGCGCTCAGCGCGCTGTTATGGACACTGTGGATGTTGCTCGTCAACGACATCAGTGTTGGTCATATGTTGCTCGCCCTATTTTGGGCCTGGCTTATCCCTTTTTGTACCCATAGTTTTTGGCCGGGCGTCATGACAGTGCGCCGGCCCTGGCTGGCAGTGAAGTTCTTCAGCCTGGTGGTGTGGGACATATTGGTGGCGAATTGGGTGGTCGCGAGCATGATATTGCGCCCTGCGGACCGCCTGCAGCCGGCCTTTTTTTTGTTGCCTTTGGATGTGCAGGAGGATTTTGTCATCACCCTATTGGCGAGCACGGTTTCGCTGACGCCGGGCACAGTATCCGCCGATGTGAGCATCGACCGCCGCCACTTGCTGATTCACTCTCTTCATGTGAAAGACGAGCAGCAAGCGATCGCCCAAATTAAACAGCGATATGAGGCCCCATTGAAGGAGATCTTTGCATGCTGAGTACGGTCATCCCCATCGCTTTATTTATTGTTAGTCTCGCATTGGCCCTGAACCTGTGGCGTCTCGTGCGTGGGCCCTCTCTGCCGGATCGCATACTTGCCCTCGACACCATGTCCATCAACGCCATCGCGTTGTTGGTGCTCTATGGAATGTATCAACAGTCGACGTTTTATTTTGAGGCAGCATTATTGATAGCGGTGATGGGCTTTGTCGGTACCGTCGTGCTCTCCAAATATTTGCTGCGCGGTGACATCATCGAATAAGCACGCGAGAAAACCTATGTCATTACTGATCGAAATTGTCATTTCCATCTGTCTGCTGCTCGGAGCCGGCTTTGCCCTTGTAGGGTCTGTTGGGCTTGCGCGATTGCCCGATTTTTACATGCGTCTGCACGGCCCCACTAAAGCCAGTACGCTCGGTGTTGGAGGCATGATTATCGGCTCGCTGATTTTCTTTAGCACTCGCGGCGAAGGACTGAGCTTGCACGAAATTCTCATCGCCTTATTTTTGTTTATCACCGCACCGGTCAGCGCCCATATAGTGGCGAAAGCGGCTCTGCATTTACAGCTTCCCGCGGTGGAGCGCACTCGTGGGCTGACGGTCACCAGACGCCGCGATGATGCATAATGCACGAATCCTCATCCACAGCGCCGACACCGAGAGAACTTCTATGAACATGATCAGCAAAAACCTCCTAAAGTGTATCGCCGGCCTGCTAATTTGCTTGAATGCTTCGCTAGTTCTCGCTGCTGAAAGACCCGCCACAGTGACGGATCAATTACTGGCGTTGCTGCTGGAAAAACACCTGCCGGAGCCTCTTTATGAGCAGGGCAGCAATCCCTGGCCCGGCGGCAATTACTCCCTTGAAGTGCACAAGCTCGGTCGCCCTGAAGTTACCAGTACTGCCGATCATATTTTGGTGAAAATTCCACTTAAAGTTTTGATTGCCGGTAATGTTGGCAGCGAATTTTTGCAATTAAAAATGGCGTGTAACAGCAGTTTTACCACCACGGGTGAAATCATCTTTAAGCCCACTAAGCCCGGATTGGTTGCTCACCTCGAATCCGCGATAACGCTGCCTATCCCGGCGGCGATGGCGAGCTGTGATAGCATGCAGTTTCCAGTAGAAGAGTACTTGCGCGCGGTGGTAGCAAAAAATAAGCGGCAGTGGGAATTAAAACTGGATGCCGAAATGAAAGGGTGGCTGAGTGCGGATCCCGCTTTGGCGAGGACGGGCGAAATAACTGCAGGTAAAGCATCGCAATAAATAAAAAATAACGTTGATATTATAGATCAACATCCACTCCGTCCTTGCCTGACAACCGGCCCAACCTTCGGAGCGTAAGCGCAATGGCTCTGAACGGAAAGTCAATAATAAACTCCAATGCATCGTACCAATGGCTTTCACTATCCCTATTTTTTGGCCACAGGTGATGTGCAATCACGAAACCCAAAAGACACGCGATAAAGACATAAATATTGAAGGCATTTGCCCAAAGGTCGTATATCAAATAGAGACTGATACAAAATACACTGATGGCGAGCACCGCGCGAAAGTCATTCATAAAGTATTCCCAAAAAGTCCTGTTTCTTACGGGTGGCGCTCATCTTATGTGCGGCGGCTTGATGTGTCGAGTTGCAAAATAGCGCGTAATCCCCTTCATCTTTTAATGCGCCTTGAGAGACTAATATGATTTCGCTGAGTATAGGCCCGTTGATTTTCACTCCCGCGCGCTTGGTATTTGCGGTTGCTTTTGCGGTTGCGTTCGCAACCGGGTGGTGGTGGGCGAGAAAGGCAAAGGTCTCCATCGAGCCGGTCATCAGCGCCATGCTCTTGCTCGGGCTTACCGCCGCGAGATTGGCCTTCGTTGCACTCTATCCAACCGACTACCTCCAGCAACCCTGGCGCATTATCGATATTCGCGATGGGGGATTTATCTTCGAGGCGGGCGTTGTCGCAGCGTTGATCGTCGGCCTTTACCACGCCTGGAGAGCACCTTTGCGACGACCGGCGGTAACAGCGGCTACTTTGAGTGGTGTCTTGGTCTGGGGAGTGGGGACGGCCCTCTTCAAAGTACTGGCGCCGCCGCCAGCGGGAATTGCCGCACTGCCATTGCAGACGCTTGAGGGTGAGCCTTTCTTTTATGCGCTGGCGGACAAGCCTGTAGTCGCGAATCTCTGGGCGACTTGGTGCCCGCCTTGCCGGCGCGAAATGCCCGTTCTGGCAGACGCGCAGTCGCGTGAAAAAGACATTGATTTTATTTTCGTCAATCAAGGAGAAGCGGCGGAATCGGTGCACGCTTATCTGAATCAGCAGGCATTTACCCTCGACCGCGTTTATTTGGATGAACAGGGTGAGTGGTCTGCGCAAATGGGTGCGGCGGGCATGCCGACGACCCTATTTTTTGACAAAGAAGGAAACTTAGTTGGCGCCCATACCGGTGAGCTGTCGCAGGAAAGCCTTAAACACGCGCTGAAGCGTTATTTTCGATAATCGGTTAACGAGTCACATATGTCCAGGTCTTCGTCTAGCGGTAGAAGCCTTGTCAGGCGAATCCTATTTGTCGCGTTCTTGCTGTTGTTCCTATACGAGTCCTGGATTTTCGGCCAGGTGCTGTGGTGGAAGTGGAACGCTCCGCAGAGCACCAGTTTTATGGCGATCCGCCTTGAGGAGCTGAAAGCGCAAAATCCCGCTGCGACGCTGCGCTATCAGTGGGTCGATTACGATGAAATTTCCTCACATTTAAAGCGCGCCGTCATCGCGGCTGAAGACGGGAAGTTTATTAATCACAATGGCTTTGATTGGAGCAGCATTAAAAAAGCCATGAAGAAAAATATTCAGCGTGGCGAGCCCGCAGCGGGTGGTTCCACCATCAGCCAACAATTAGCGAAAAATCTGTTTCTTTCTCCCTCGAAAAATTATTTGCGCAAGCTGCAGGAAGCGGCGATCACGGTCATGATCGAAGCGACCTGGGACAAGCGCCGAATATTGGAAGTTTATTTAAATGTGGTGGAGTGGGGCGATGGCACCTTTGGTGCGCAGGCGGCGGCGCAAAAACACTATCGGACTCACGCCGCCAACCTCACCCCCGCGCAGGCCGCACAAATGGCGGTCATGCTGCCAAATCCTCGCCAGTTTGAGGAGAATTTGCCCGCGTATGCGGTGCGCTATTCGGCAACGGTTCGCCAGCGTATGCCGACGGCGCGAATACCTTGATGGGGCGATGTGTCGCAAGGGATGGGAATGTTGAGAACACTTTGCTTCGCCGCCGGCGTAACCTTCTTCGATCGGCGCCCCGTCTGTTGCGGGCCGGGGCGCCGTCGATAAAGAACGGATATTTAAGTCAAAGAAACAACCCTCAGACACAAAGCTGATGAATTAACTGCTCGATTATTTTGACTGCCGGAGCGATTTGACTTTGCTCAATAAATTCGTCGGGTTGGTGCGCCTGCTCAATGGCACCGGGCCCCATTACAATGGTTTCCATTCCCATTTTTTGCAAGAAAGGTGCTTCGGTGGCGAAGGCTACCGCATCGGCGGTGTGGCCGGTGAGTGTTTCGGCAGCCTGCACAATCGCGGAGTCGGCTTTTTCTTCATAGGGATCTATGCCGGGGAATAAGGAAGAAAAGACGATATCGCAACCGGATTTTTCGGCGATGGGACGCAAGCGGTTTTGCAAATCATTGCGCAATTGGTCCAGCGGCATACCGGGCAGCGGGCGTAAATCAAAGTGGAGTTCGCAACTGGCGCAGATGCGATTGGGATTGTCGCCGCCGTGGATACAGCCGAGATTCAAGGTGGGAACCGCGACCGTGAAGCCTTCGTTGCGGTAACGGCTTTGCAGCTCGCCGCGATAAACCAACAGGTGATTGATTACACCATTCATAACTTCCAGCGCATTTTTTCCCAAGCTCGGGTCGGAAGAGTGGCCGGCCTGGCCGATGACCCGCACGCTTTCCATCATTATGCCTTTGTGCATGCGAATCGGGCGCATGCCGGTGGGCTCGCCGATCACCGCGTAGCGCGCTTTTGGTGTGCCCTGCTTAGCCAGCGCGCGCGCGCCGCACATGGACGACTCTTCGTCGGCCGTGGCGAGGATAATCACCGGCTCGCGCAGCGGGGTGTCGCGGAATTTTTCTAAAGCCGCCAGCACCACCGGGAAAAATCCTTTCATATCGGTGGCGCCGAGGCCGTAGAAACGGCCGTCTTTCTCGGTAAGCGTGAAGGGGTCCTGCTGCCAGAGCTCAGGATTACACGGTACCGTATCCGTATGGCCAGCGAGCACCAGGCCGCCCGGGCCCGAGCCCTTTACCGCCACCAGATTGTATTTCCCCGGCCAACCTTCGATCGGCTGGATGTCACACTGAAAGCCCAGAGGCTCCAGCCAAGTGGCGAGCAGATTCACGACATCCTGATTGCTTTGATCGAATTCGGGGCTGGTACAGCTAATGGAGGGGCTGCCGACAAGGGCGGCGAGCTGTGTTTGAAAGCGTTGGAAATTCATAAAGACTCACATGTTAGATGCCTGCACCTCGGTGGAGGCAGATGATTTACCAATTCATTGATTCAACGGCGGTGCCGGTGCAGGCTGCTTGTCTCGGCGAGTCAATTTAGAATCGCGCAGACATTTGCGGTCGTTATTCGTCCCATAATTTATGGATTTTGGCACTACCCCTAGCGCTCGATTTCGCGTAATGGGTTGTGCGAGCAGTGATAAACTTGCTGTTTTTATTGCGCTATCCAGCACCGCAGAATGCGGTAACGAGCGACTTCGGCAGCCAATACAGAATGCGCATTGAAGGATCTTAGGCCATTTGTTATTGAGATTGTTGCATAAGTCTGGCTGCCGCCGCTTTTATGCATTCTAGGCGGTTGCCCTGGGGATCGCCACCGAGCTGAAATCTGACGGGCGCATCGCTTCCAGCTACAATTCAGCAAATATTTTCCCGAATGGCGAGCTGTGTATGATCGATCGTTTATTGGATTTGCGTGGGGTGCTGACGGAGCTGCAGCGAAGTGGGCGCATCACTCAAGGGGACGTCAACCGGGTGCTGGGCAGCAGCCGGACCCGCGAAGAGTCGATGCTTCATCCGCTCACGTATCTGGGCGCTCAGCAATTGCGCGATCGACAGCGCGCCGGCAAAACACTCGACGAACTCGCGCTCACGGCTTGGTTGTCCGAGCAGAGCGGCCTGCCGCTTTTTCATATAGACCCGATGAAATTACAGGTGGCGGCCCTGGCCGATGTCATGTCCTACGCCTTCGCCAAACGTCACGACCTGCTGTGTGTGAAAATCACCACCGATGAACTTACCGTTGCGGTGGGGCAGCCTTATAAGCGCGACTGGGAGGATCAGTTACATCAGGTGTCCCGCCGCAATATTGTGCGCGTACTGGCGGTACCTTCGGAGCTTGAGCGCTACCGCATGGAGTTCTACTCGCTGGCTCGGTCCATTTCCGGTGCCTCGGGTGGCGCAGCGAGACCCAGCGGCGTGGCGAATTTTGAGCAGCTGCTGGAGCTGGGCAATCTCAAAGACCCGGAAGCCAACGACCAGCATATCGTCAATATCGTCGACTGGCTGCTGCAGTACGCCTTCGATCAGCGCGCCAGCGATATTCACATAGAGCCGCGTCGCGAGGTGGCGCGCATGCGCTTTCGCATCGACGGCATTTTGCACTCCATCTACGACTTTCCCGCCAACATTGCCACCGCCATCATCAGTCGCATCAAAATTCTCGGGCGCATGAACGTCGCGGAAAAACGCAAACCCCAGGACGGGCGGCTGAAGACCAAAAATGCCGACGGCGCCGAGGCCGAATTGCGGCTGTCCACTCTGCCGACCGCGTTCGGTGAAAAACTGGTCATGCGGGTGTTCGACCCCGAAGTGCTGATGCGCACATTCGACGATCTCGGGTTGGTGGGGGAGGACTATAAACGCTGGCACAGCATGATGGCGTCGCCCCACGGGATTTTGCTGGTGACCGGCCCCACGGGCTCGGGGAAAACCACCACGCTCTACTCGTCGTTAAAAACGCTCTCCACCGATGAAGTCAATGTCAGCACCATTGAAGACCCTATCGAAATGGTTGAAGAAGCCTTCAACCAAACGCAGGTGCAGCACAATATCGGGCTGGACTTTGCGGCCGGCATTCGCACCCTGATGCGTCAGGACCCGGACATCATCATGGTGGGTGAGATCCGCGACCTGGAGACCGCCCAGATGGCAGTGCAGGCAGCGCTGACGGGTCACTTGGTGCTTTCGACTCTGCACACCAACGACGCGCCTACCTCTATTTCCCGCTTGCTGGATTTAGGTATTCCCGCTTATCTGCTAAAAGCTACCGTGGTGGGGGTGATGGCTCAGCGCCTGGTGCGCTCGCTCTGCAAGCACTGCCGGGTTAAAACGGAGGTGGATAAAGAGGATTGGGAATCCCTGGTGCGGCCCTGGAAGGTCAGCAAACCGGATTTCATCTACTCGGCGGGCGGGTGTCTAGAGTGCCGTAATACCGGCTATATGGGTCGCCAGGGCATTTATGAAATTATGCCGCTCACCGAAAGCTTGCAGCGCCAGATCCACGACGACACCGATCTGAACGCCCTGCGCCAACACGCTATGCGCGACGGCATGCGCACTTTGCGTTTGTCCGGCGCGCAGAAAGTCGCTGCGGGTATTACCACGGTGGAAGAGGTGCTGCGGGTGGCGCCGCCAGTGGAGAAGTATCAGTAAGCCCGACTTTGCCAGGGCCATGGTTATGTTGGCTAGCCACTTGACCGCCGCCGGGCCGCTCTCTAGGCTGCGCGCCCATCCAGCGTCGTAATTGGCGTCGGAGGGCCGCCAAAAGGCGTACCTATTGAGACCTAGTTTGCTAGCTGAGGCTGCCTATGCGTTGTTCGTTCCGGGAATGGGTGTTTGCGCTGCTGATCGTGGCGACGCCGAGCTTTGCCGATGACGATCTGAGTGAATCCCTGATCGAAGAAACGCGTGCGGTGGAGGAGACTCATGCGGCGGAGCCAGTCGCCGCACCC
>CAYZVN010000017.1:22094-29432 GCA_964482025.1 uncultured Saccharophagus sp.
CAGGCGGAAAACGTCAACCTCAAAGAGGTGATCGATCGCCCTCTGTTGGAGGTGTTGCCGCAGACCCAAGCGCCGGTCCCCGAACTCGAAACCCCCGGTGACGGCAGCATGTCGCCGGTACCGCCGGACGAGACCACGGCTCCTGAGCAACCGCCGCCAAGCGCCACACCGGCAGGTGCTGAGCCGTTGCGGATGCTGGGCGCAGAAGTTCTGCCGGGCACCGCAACACGGCTGGCCTGGTCGGTAAAAGACTCCCTCGCCGGCATCTCGACTCCGACACCTGTGTTGGTGGTGCACGGCAAAAACCCCGGTCCCAGAGTCTGTTTAACCGCAGCTTTGCATGGCGATGAACTCAACGGCATAGAAGTGGTGCGCCGTATCCTCTATGACCTGCAACCTGAGAAACTCTCCGGTACCGTAATCGGCGTACCCATCGTCAATCTGCAAGGTTTTCGGCGGGCGTCGCGCTACCTGCCGGATAGACGCGATTTGAACCGTTATTTCCCCGGTCGCCCCAACGGCAGTTCCGCCGCCCGTATTGCCCACTCTTTTTTCCACGAAGTCATAGTGCACTGCCACTATCTCGTCGATCTTCATACCGGCTCTTTCCGCCGCACCAACCTGCCGCAACTGCGCGCCGACCTGACCAATCCGGCGGTGGCGGAGCTGACGCGCTATATGGGCTCTATTGTCGTGTTGCAAAGTCGCGGTGCTCGCGGCTCTTTGCGGCGGGCAGCGGTGGACGCGGGCATTCCGGCGGTAACCGTAGAGGCGGGGGAGCCGCTCAATGTCGAACCCAGCGCAGTTCAGCAGGGTGTGGAATCCATCGAGGCGCTGCTGAGTAAGCTCAATATGTATCCATATAAGGGGCTGTGGGCGCGTAAGACCGAGCCGGTGTACTACAAATCCCGTTGGATACGCGCGCAAGCTGGCGGCATCCTCCTGAATCGGGCGCGACTGGGAGAGCGCATCAAGCGCGACCAACTTCTGGGGGTGGTGACCGATCCCATTACCAACGTCTCGCATGAGATCCGCGCGCCTATGCCGGGGCGGGTCATTGGTATGGCGCTCAACCAAGTCATGCTGCCGGGATTCGCCGCTTACCACATCGGCTATCAATCCACGGCGGAGGAGGCGGCGGAAGCAGATGCCGGCCCCGATGAGGCGGCCGGAGACGACGCCGATGGCGAAGAGAGCGAAGCGGGGTTGGAGCCCTTGATCTAGTCGCGCTTTCGGCCACGCCTTGGCGCGGGTTCAGGCGCTTTCGCTCTGACACTGCTGCCGGCCTTTGTTATCATCCGGCACCCGTATCTCCGGCCAACGGCGCGAGATGACCTTGGTAACTGTAGAAGGCCCGTATATGACTCAACTACAAACGCTGCGCATCGCCACCCGCAAAAGTTTACTGGCGCTGTGGCAAGCCAACTATGTCAAGGCTCGCCTCGAAGACTTGCACCCTCAACTGACGGTAGAGCTCGTGCCCATGACCAGTCGCGGCGATGTGCTGTTGGATGTACCTCTGGCCAAGGTGGGCGGCAAAGGCTTGTTCGTAAAAGAATTGGAGCAGGCCATGCTCAATGGCGAAGCGGACATCGCGGTGCATTCTATGAAGGATGTGCCTATGGAGTTCCCCGACGGCCTGGGCCTGGCGGTCATCTGTGAGCGCGAAGACCCACGCGATGCCTGGGTGTCCAATCGCTACGCCTCCATCGACGAGCTGCCCGCTGGGGCGGTGGTCGGCACCTCCAGCCTGCGCCGACAAAGCCAGATTCTTGCGCAACGACCGGACCTCGAAGTGAAATTTTTGCGCGGCAACGTGCAAACCCGCTTGGCCAAACTCGACAACGGCGATTACGACGGCATCATCCTCGCCTCGGCGGGCCTGCTGCGGCTTGAGTTGGACGAGCGCATTCGCGGCTACATAGAGCCGGAACAATGTCTGCCGGCCGGCGGCCAGGGCGCTGTGGGCATTGAATGCCGCACCGCCGATGCGGCCATTATTGAGCTGATCAAGCCGCTGCACCACCAGACCTCCGCCGAAGCCGTACTGGCGGAGCGCGCCATGAACCGACGCCTGGAAGGCGGTTGCCAGGTGCCAATCGCCTGCTACGCCATTCACCAGGGTGACCAGCTTTGGCTGCGCGGCTTAGTTGCCGAGCCGGACGGCTCACGGGTGTTGAGTGGCGAGATCCGCGGTCCCGCCAGCACTGGCGAGCGCATGGGCGTGGAGCTGGCCGAGCGCTTGTTGGCCGATGGTGCCGATGTCATTCTGCGCAAGGTCTACGGTAGTGCCTAACGGCCGCATCTGGGCGACCCGCCCGGCGCCGCAGAACGGCGAATGGCAGCAAGCTTTAAACGCGCTGGGGCGACCCGTCGTCGAGGTGCCGCTGCTGGCGATTGAGCCGGTGCAAGCGCCGGAAGAAATTCAGGCAATCAAAGACGTCATTCTTAATTTCGATCAGTACCAAAAAGTCTTCTTTGTCAGCCACAATGCCGTGCGCGAAACCTTTGCCTGGCTGCACCGTTACTGGCCCCAGCTACCCGTAGGGGTGGAATATATCGCGGTGGGCAGCAAGACTGCGGAGGCGGTTCTCGCCGAGCAGGTGCCAGTGGTCAGCGGTGTGCACACCATGGATAGCGACGAGATGTTGCGGCTGCCGCTGCTGCAGAACGTGGCGGGGCAGAAAATCCTGATTTGCCGCGGCCGTGGCGGCCTGCCGCTGATGGGCAAAGTCCTGCGCGAGCGCGGCGCCACTGTGCACTACTGCGAGCTCTATTACCGGCGCATGCCCGCCGAGGCGGTTACCCAGGCAGCGCCCTTGGTCTCGCAGTGTGGAAATGATGTGATTCCGGTTTTCAGTGGTGAGACCTTGCACAATCTGGTTAAAGTACTCGATGCGCTCGGCGTGGCCGAGCGCGGTATGACATTGGTGGTGCCCGGTAGCCGCGTCCGCCAGGAGGCCGAGCAGCTGGGATTCACTCGGGTCATCACCGCCCAAAATGCCGCTACCACCACTATGTTGGCGGCAGTTCAGGAGGCGCTGGATAGACGGGGACAGGAATAGGCTCCGATATTGTTGCCGTGCCATTCTTCAAACTCTGACGAAGCTCACCCTATGACGGATAACGACAAACCACCAGTCAGTGAAACGCCACCCGCATCAACGGAAGCCGCTGTCGACGCCGAGAGGGTCGCCGACTCTCCGCCACCCAGCCCACCGCCCGAAGACCCGCCTTCTCCACAAACTCCCCCCCCGACACCGCCCAGTAAGGGTCGCTCCGGTGGCCCTTGGCTGGCGGTGCTGTTGTTGATGGCTGGTGCGGCTGGAGGCGGCTTTTGGTTGTGGCAGGAGGCGCAAGAGCGTGACCAGCTGATCCGCGACCTGCAGGTGCAACTAGAGGGGGTTCGCGCTCAGTTCGGCGGTCTGCCGGACCAAGTGCAGGACCAGCTGAGCCGTCAACTGGCCAACGCGCGCGCGCAGACGGAGCGTAGCGAGCAGGCACTGAGCCAGCAGCTGTCGGCCGTGCAGCGGGAGCAAGAGCAATTGAGCCAGCAGTTGGCCGGGCAACAGCAGCGTCTGGCCAGCTTGTCCACCACCACCCGCGAGGATTGGCTGCTGGCAGAAGCCGAATACCTGCTAAAAATTGCCAATCAGCGAGTTCTGATCGAGCGCACCACCAGTAATGCCGTGGCCTTATTGCGTAATGCGGATGAGCGCTTGCTGCAGGCGAGCCAGGGCATAGGGGATGCGGAGCTATTTGCCATTCGCAAAGCCCTAAGCCGCGACTTGAGCGCCTTAGAGACCGTTGAGCCCATCGACAAAGAGGGCGTATACCTGCGCCTGTACGCCTTGGCTGAGCGCGTCGACGACTTGCCGCGCCTACAGGTGGAAGCCTTTGCCGAATTGACGGATCCAGCGCAAACGGTGGACGAAGAGCGCGCCGAGTCCGGCTGGTCTAAGCGCTTTTGGCGCGGCCTGCGCGATTTGGCCGGCTCGCTCGACCGCTATGTGCGCATCGATGATGTAGAAGCTCCCGCTAAGCCGCTGGTGGACAGCTACGCCACTCGGCTGGCGGCGCTCAACGTACGGCTGCTGTTGGAGCAAGCCCAGCTGGCGCTGATGCAGGAAGAGCCGCAGGTGTATCGCCACAGCTTGGAGAAAGCGCAAACCTTTTTGCGGGATTACTACTTGGCTTCGGAGCAGAATACGCGCTTGCAGGCCGCTTTGGCCGAGCTCGCGGCAGTGGAGGTGGCGCCCGAGCTGCCGGATATCTCCGGATCCTTGACGCTCTTGCGCGACTATCTGCGGCAACTGCATCGGGTGCAGCCAGCGCCCAAGGGGCAGTTATGAGAAAGGTTATTCTCGCCAGCGTCTTAGCTCTGGTCGCGGGTGCCGGGCTTTGGCATCTGCTGCAGTACGACTCGGGCTACCTGCTCATTGTGGTAGCGGGGAAAACCATCGAAATGCGTCTCGCATTCGCTCTGTTGAGTGTGCTGCTGTTCGTTCTTCTGCTGCGCTGGGTTTGGCATCTGTTGCGCGGCACCTTGGGATTATTCGCTCACGGTTGGCGCTCGGCGCTGGGTCGCAAAGCTTTGCGTACCGAGCTGCGCACTCAGCGGGGTTTATTGAGCTTTATCGAAGGTGACTGGCAGAGCGCCCAACGCGACCTGCTAAAAGCCGCGCGCGACTTGCCCAAGCCGTTACTGCATTACCTCGCCGCAGCCCACAGCGCCCGCGAATTGGGCCAGGATGACAAAGCGGCGGATCTGTTGGAGCGGGCGGAGCAGATCGCACCGGGAAACAAACTGGCGGTACTCTTGGAGCAAGCGCGGCTGCTGCTGAGCCGCCATCAATACGATGCCGGCCTCACCAAGCTGCATCAAGCCAAGACCATAGCCCCTCATCACCCCGCAGTGTTAGACCTTTTGCAGCAAACCTACGCAGCGCGGGGAGACTGGGCGTCGCTGGAACAGCTGCTGGCGGACTTACACCGTTATAAAGTGTTGCCGGCGGCTGCGCTGACGACCCTTGAGCAGCGGGTGTACCTGGGATTGTTGCAGGAGGCGGGTAAGCAAGTGCGCGGACAGGGCAGCGATCAAAGCGAGCTGGCGGAGCTTCAGCACGTTTGGCAACGCCTCCCCAAAGCGACTCGTATGCAGCCAGAGTACGTTGCGGTATATGCGCGCTTGCTGATTTCCGCGCAAGAACACAGTCAGGCGGAACTTCTGCTGCGCCAAGCACTAAAGCAGCACTGGTCGGCACCGCTGGTGGAGCTTTACGGACTCGCTGCGCCGGAAGATCGCCAGCGGCAGCTGCACCAGGCCCAGGCCTGGCTGCCGGATCACCGGGGCGAGGCCGAGTTGCAGCTTGCGCTCGGACGCATCTGTCTGCGCAATGAACTCTGGGGACAGGCGCGCGACCACTTTCAGCAGAGTCTGCAACTGCGGCCAACTCCCGCTGCCTATGCTGAGCTGGGCCGTCTAGTCGCTCACCTGGGAGAGGCCAATCACAGCACCGAGTACTTCCGCCAGGGGCTCCTGCTCACCACTCACGGCTTGCCCAGCCTCCCTATGCCCCGCTAGCGGGGCGTCTTTCTTTCTAGTGCATCGCTCTTCTTAGCGGACACGCTGCCTCCCCAAGTACCCCAAAGAAAACTTTGGCGACGAGCCAAGGAGGTGCGCGCCCATTGGCGTCGATATTGCTAGCTTCGCTGCGCCATTCGGCGACAACGACTAACGATAGACAGGAAGATCATGATGAGAGCATATAAACGCTTATCCCTCGCACTGGGTCAGGCTGCCAGAATCTTGGCGGCAGGCGGTCTTTTAACCTGGGCAGGCTCCAGTTACGCCGAAAATATGACGCCCGTAAAGCTGGAAGTCACCTTGGCCGTCGCCTGGGATGAACTGGTGGGCAGCAATACCGGCCTGAACAACAATAGTGAAACGGATACATGGGTAGCGATTGTCGACATCTTAGAGGTGCCCTTGTTGACCTATGCCGACTGTCCGCAGGCGCCTTGTCCGGCGAGGATCGACGTGAGCGAGCAAGACTCCCGGGGCTTTAGCTTTAATACCGCATCGACATCGGAAATTCCGGCTGACCACCCGGCCATCCGCACCGACCGCAGCAGCAGTTTTGATTCCTTCGATTTTGCCTCTAACCTCGGCGGTTCCGCCACGGAGTCTTTCACTCTGGTCGATACCGAAGCGGGGGTTTATTACCCGCCAAACGGCAGCGGCAGCATCACTTGGCGCCGCGACCGCCGGGTGCAAAGCCCGACCTTGCCCGCCGGGTTTGTGCAACGCGATACCGCAGGATTTATTGCCGCTTTGGCTGACTCCTCGTTGACGTATGAAGTCACCGAATTCTTTGCCAACAACACGCTGCAAGTGGCCTACACCAAAACCGGCACCGCACAGGTGACAAGCGTTCGGGTGTTTTCAGAAGAACCACCCGCCGCACCGCTGAGTTGCCGCTATGAAGTCGCGACCGACTGGGGCGCCGGTTATGTAGCGTTTGTGTACCTGAAAAATGAATCGGCAGAGCCTGTGAATGGCTGGGAAGTGAGCATCAATTTCCAGGACCCGCTCAGCATCAGCAGCTCTTGGAGTGGTGTGTTCAGTGGCACGGCTGGCACCCTGACGGCAACTCCGCTGAGCTGGAACCAAGTTATCTATCCGGGGCAGGAGGTTAGCTTTGGCTTTCAGGGAGAGAAGGTTCCTGGACAGAGTTCTGCTGCGTCTGTTGCGGGCGTGGCCTGCCGCTGACCGCTTTGTTTGAGCTCGCTACGCTGCCTTCGGGCGGCGTTTTTTACTGCTGTTGGCAAGAATATCGACACTTTTGCCGTTTTAGAGGCCGCTCGACCTCCGCTCTGCCCCTTTTGTCGCCTCGCATCTTGCGGCTGCTTGAAGCGCTGATATCGAGGTGTCAAATTACCTTACAGCTTGTTGGCGCAGCACTTTAGTTAGAGTTCATAGTCTATTGAAATATAAGAAGAAATGGATTTTGGTCTAAAAAGTGCTAAACGCAAGAAAATGTGAGCCAATTGGAGATCTGACTGTGCATTACCGCAAAGGTGAAAATGGCAAGACTTGGTTTCGTACCGAACGCTTTTTCACAATAGGAGTGGATTGGTACGCCTCAACCCGCGAAGGACAAAATCTCGGGCCCTTCAAAACTCGCTCAGCCGCTGAACAGGGGCTGGTGAGGTACATCATCGACCTGAAAAACAACCGCAAACCTATGTCGCAGGTCAAAACCGCGCCCTCCACTGATATTTGGAAGGCCAATAACTACATCTAACTAGAACACTAGAACTACATCTAACTAGAAC
>CAYZVN010000017.1:29532-51810 GCA_964482025.1 uncultured Saccharophagus sp.
ACTAGAACTACATCTAACTAGAACGAAAAGTAACGACATCTACATCTAATCCTAGCGCCCCGGTCGACCGTATGGCCGAGAGGGGCGCACGCTTTTTTACCTCAAATATTCCGCAATGGCTTGATACCACGTCTGACCGATAAATCTATAGCCAGTGTCGTTCGGGTGCAGGTCGTCCCCGGCCAAGCCGTTGGATGGAAAGCTGTTGTATTGATCCACCAAGATCACCTTGAAGCCCTGATTAATCTTCTCCTGAACGACTCCTGGAATCACCGCCACGTAAGAGTCTGCCCACTGCTTCGCGTAGTCGTTGCGCGGAGTAATTATGGCGACCGCGAGTAATGCGTCCGGCTGGTGATCGACGATCTTGTCGATTAAGGCTCCGAGCCTCTGCGCCATGGCCTGAGGTCCGTTATTGTTCTCCTCTACCCAGGAGTCATTGGTGCCAATCATCAGCAGGATAATGTGCGGGTCGCCATTGAGCGCAGGGCTGGGCACTATGCCGGCGATCTGGTTGATGGACCAACCGCTGTGGCCTTCATGGCTGCGCGGAAAGCTGCGGCCCTCGACGGTGGATGGACCGTTTGCCAGGCTGCCAACAAAGGTGATGTTCTTGTTGTTCAGCACCGCTTGACGGAATAATTCGGTGCGATACGCGCCGCCAGAGCCACCGATGCCATCGGTAATAGAGTCGCCCAGCGGCAGGATCCGGCAAGGACCGGTAGCGGGGCAGATAGTTGGCGCTGGTGGTTCTTCAAATTGACCGCCATTGGCCGAATAAATGGCGATGCCAGACAGAGTGGCATTATCTACCTGAGAGGTCAGTTGAATGGTTAAAGCCCCATCGCTGACCTCTATGTCATTCACGTTCACCACATAAGCGGCGTCGTGACCGACCTCGCGGTAAATATCCAGTGCAGCAGCCACAGAGCGGCCTTCTACCGAAACATCGAAAAGACGACTTTCGGGGCTTTCCTGATACATCTCAACAAAGTGCAGCACAATGCTGTAAGTGGCCGCGCTGACCGGAATGTTATAAGTGAAAGTTCCGTAACGCTCCGACTGATAAAGTACGCCGTTGCTGGTGCCGGAAATCGGATCCGTCGTAGTGTGCGGGGTTCCGCTGCTGGCGAAACGATCCGCTTCATAGCGCACACCATCGAGGGTTACGGCAGTGGAGGAGCCGACGTTAAGCGCGTAGACCAAGCTTCCCGCAATGCCGCTGGAGCTACTGGAGGAGCTGGAAGACGAGCTGGAGCTTGATGATGAGCTCGACGATGAACTGGAAGAGGAGCTTGAGGATGATGAGCTGCTCGACGAAGTCCCCGTTGGCGAGGCCTCGCCGCCGCCACACGCGGTCAGGAGAGAGACCATGGCGAGTGCAAATAAGTGTCGTAACTTCATGATAAAACGGCCCCAAACGTTTTTCGTAAGCGCCATCTGTGACAAGTCGCGATAGATAATCATGTTATGATCATACAAATATCCCAGGTTTGCCGGTAAAAGTCTGAGATGTGGTGCAAAAAAATGAATCGAGAAGGCATCTACCGGTTCAACTTGTGAGCTCCATATGAGATTTCATAACGCGCCGCAAATGCGTGGAGCGCATTGGCGTGATGTTTATGGTGGCTTCGGGATGGGTGATTTTGAATGTGTCGCCGTTAATTTTTTGGCAGTATCGTTTTTTCAAACCTATGTGCCTCTGTTGTTTTTTAGCTTCTGGTTTTCGCGTTATTTTCCCTCGGCCGTATTTCCCGGTGCGCTGTCAGTACTGCTCCACCCACTATTTTTATTTGGAGTACCAAGTCACAAATTCGCGGCTAGGCAAGTCACTCAGTTCAAACAAATAAAGTTGCTTCGCCGCAGCAAAGCGGCGCCGGAGCATCGGGTTGCGACAGCAATGGATGAGTGGTATACCCTTGCGAAACTTTTTGCGAGGTGGTGACTATGAAATTGAAAATGATGATTTTGGCCGGTTTATTAGTGGCGGGCTGCAACAGTCAAGCAAGCGAATTTAAAATGAAAATCGACCGTATAGACGAATTGAATGGATTCGTCCTCAGAGGCCTTTCCATCACTGGGACGGTCGAACAAGGGTGTATAGCTCACGACGATGAATTTGTTGTGGCTCGCGACGGAAAAGAAGAGCTGAAAACCGTTACACGCATCTTGTTGGTAGAGGGTCTTCAAGAAGGAGAAGAGATCGAGGGAGAAGCCTATACCGGCGAAGTGGTTTCCTTTTATCTCCCGGATTTAAAAAAAGAGGCGGTGGAGATAGGGGATTGGGTCATTGGTAAAACGACAACGTGTAAAAAAAGCAAGCGACGTTAATTGTCGTAATTATTCGGGATGTGGTTTTTGCCACAAAATTAGCTATTTAGAGTCAATCTGACCATGCGCGAGTTGGCAAATTTTTAACCAGTGCTTTGCGTTTATTTGATGATATGACAAAAGGAGGAAATGGCGCACATACCAAACTTCAATATGACCGTAGATTGGTAATAAGGCATATTCGACACGACAGTTTGTATTCGTCGGTCGCCGCGACTGTGCAGTTTGACAGGCGCGGCCCGGGTGGGGCTTAAGTGACAATAACGATGGCTCGACCAATCGGTATCCACGCCCGGGGCGAAAATGCTCCTCCTATTTTTTTTATAACCAGCAAATATTCATTAGGTGGGGTTTCCTATGAGTTTCTTCAAATTCAAAAGCTCGCTTGCAGCGGCCGCCGTGTGCGTTGCTGCGATGAGTTTTTCCTCTGCAAACGCTTGTACCGGCGCACTTAACAACACAAACAACGCTGTCGGTACTCACAACGGCTTCTATTACTCCTTCTGGAAGCAAACCAATAACAGCCGTGTGAGTGTTACCTGTGGAGAACCCGGCTACTATAAGACTGATTGGAGTGGCGTATTCAATTGGGTCGGTGGAATGGGCTGGAATCCAGGTGGGGCGAGAATCGTTAATTACCGCGGCACATTCAACAGTGGCCGCCAGCGAAACCAGTCAAACTCCTATCTTGCGCTTTACGGGTGGACTCGAGTCCCAACAGAAGTTGAGTATTACGTAGTCGAGAGCTACGGCTCCTACAATCCTGCAAACTGCGGCGGTGGCGGCGGTGTTGCGGGCGGTGGCGGTGGCGGGGATGGTCCAAAAGGATCCGTCGTGATAGACGGAGTGGGTTACGACTTGACGCAGTGCACACGAACGAATCAGCCCTCTATTTCTGGAACGTCCACATTTAAGCAGTTTTTCAGCGTACGCCAAAACCCCCTGCCCTGGGGCCAGGTCCAAGGCTCCATCGACGTGGGTGCCCACTTCCGAGCCTGGGCTAATGCCGGCATGAGACTTGGCACTGATCATTTTTACATGGTGCTCGCCTCTGAGGGTTACGATGGTGGGAATAACTCCTCTGGTAACTCCGAGCTGTGGATCACTACCGGACCAGCAGAGCCTGTTTCTTGTGGTACAACTGGCGGTGTTGAGATTTGCTGCAATATCAGTGCAGAAAATCCCGTTGGTAGCGGCATGGGTATGGAAAACGGCAAGGTGTGTACGGTCACTGACAAGACTGTCGGATACACCCCACCGAACTCACCCGACATTCTGGCAGCTGTTAACGTCGGTAGTACCGGTGCTGCGGTACAGGTCGACGGTATCTACTATGCACCTAACCGCTATATGACCGATGGTACACCGAACTCCACCACGGCAAACATTACCGGTGGTAACGACTTGTTCAAAACCGAACTGTACGGTGACTTCTCGGCTTCTATTCCGATGAGCAATCAGCGTGTATCTGTGGAGCTGGGCTTCGTAGAGATGTACCACACATCAGCCGGTATGCGTTCCTTTAACGTCGCCATTGAAGGCGATCGTGTACTCACTAACGTGGATATTTACGATGAGGTAGGAGCCAACACCGCATGGAAACAGACGTTTGACGCTAACGTAACCGACGGAAAACTGGATATCGTGCTTACCACTAACACGGATAACGCTACCCTGAGTTCCATCTTGGTGCGCAAGTCTACGAGCAGCTCTTCCAGCTCGTCTTCTAGCTCATCTTCTTCCAGCTCATCGTCCAGCAGCAGCTCGTCCAGCTCGTCTTCCAGCAGCTCCTCCAGCAGCTCGTCGTCTTCCTCTAGCGGCGGTAACGATGGTGGTTCTAACGGCGGCGGTAACAATGGTGGTACTACCGGCGGCGGCAGCACTGGCGCTCTGTTCATGATGATGATGGGAGCTCTGCTCTTGTCTCGCCGAATCGCTATCAAGCGATAAGCGCGAAGTCGTTCAGCAAAAAGGCCCCTTCAAGGGCCTTTTTTTGTGTCCGTCGCAAATGCTCTCCCTTAGAAAATCACTTCCTGGCCGCTGTTGGCGGCATCGTAGATAGCCGAAATAATTTTCAGATCTCGAAGTCCTTCTGAACCCGAGATAAAGTCGGGTAGCGGGGCAGGATCGAGAAATAATTTCCCCAATTCCTCCATTTGTTTCCATTGCTGATGCTCGTGCGTATGGCGGATCGCGTGCTCCTCGCCGTTGCGTACCGAGCCTGCTAGGGGGCCGTAGGAAAAGGCGGGTTCCAGTTTGATCAAATGCTCTGAAGTCCGAATGCAGAGTTCGTCGAGATAACCGCTGTATCCGGCATAGCCTGTCACATAGATATCGTTGGCAAAGCGCATTTGCCAGGAAATGTGCTCTTCCACTTCGCGGAATTTCTCGGCATCTGTGCAGGGTCCGAATTGCGCTGTGACGGAAACAGGTTCTTGCCCGGTGAGATAGCGAGCCGCCTGGATGCAATAAATTCCCACGTCAATCAATGCGCCGCCGCCGGCGAGGGATTTTTTTAGCCGCCACTGTTCGGGTTCACCAACGTCAATGCTGAAAATGGCGTTGATGAAATTCACCTCTCCTTTTACCAGGGGGCCGCCCAGCGAAATTTCCTGATGCAAAGAATTGAAACGTAAGCGATAGCCGATGGCGAGCTTCACCTTTGCGGCATCGCAGGCGGCGATCATTTGTTCCGCTTCTTCGATGCAGGTGGCAATCGGTTTTTCCACAATGACATGTTTCCCAGCCCTCGCTGCTCGCACGGTGAAATCGGCGTGCATGTTGTTGGGCAGGCAGATATAGACGGCGTCTATATCTGGGCAGTCTTCGATGTGGTCAAAATTCTTGTAAGAAAACACGCGGTCATCAGGAATTTTCCATTTTTTCTGCCAAGCCGGAATTTTCTCTCGGCTGCCGGTAACGATGGCCGCGAGGTGCCAGTATTCCGATGCTTCTAATCCGACCGCGACCCGGTCGGTGGCGTAGTGGCCAAGCCCCACTAGGGCAAGGCCAAGTTTTTTATGGTGGTGGCGCTTTTCCATGAATGGCTATCCGCTTGAGATGATTGCCGGGTGGGTATGCTTATCTCCCCTGGCCGGGCGCGTGAGGGAATTTCCGGCTCATATATTCCTGCAAACTGCCCTGGGGTTTTTCCAGGCCTTCTGGAATCGGCCGCTCGGAGAAAGATTGGAAGTACAGCACACAAGCGTTACGCCACCAATAGGCTTCTTGTTCCTGTATCTGCAGCGCCATTTTGATTTGATGAAAAGGCTGCGGCGCGATCTTAGATTGAAGGCTGTCCCACATGCTCACCATTTTGGTGACATCGGCTGCGCCTTGATAATACCGATGCACAAGCTCATCCCACAGCGCGCGACCCGAATGGGTTTTGTAATCCCAGCTGAGATGATGGAACCACAGGAGCAAGTTTTCTGGAACGGTTTCGGCGGAAGCGTAGAGGTCGCGAAGCGGTGGAAAATACTGCTCTACCGCGTTGACGCCCGTGGGGGAGCGGTCAAAACCAATGCCGTTTTTATCCGCGCGATGGTAATAAACCGAAGTCCAATCCTCGCGGCCCAGGTCTTTAATCCAGGGCCCCGGACCGTAGTGATGGCCTTCATCCATAATGTGATGCAAGCCGAGAGGCGTCATGTAATTTACGGTGATTTCCCGTGAGTCCATCATCATCCCCGTGACCGTTGCCACAACGTCTTGATCATTGCTCAGCGTCATGCGCACCCACTCTTCGGCAATTTCTTCGGCCGTCAATTCATGATCCCAAGCCAGTCGGCCGAAGACATACCAGTTGGATTGCAGAATAATGTGACCAGTCCAATTGCGGTCGGTGCCGATATTGGCCACACCCGCGATTCCCGAAATTCCGGTATTGAATAGGGAGTCATCCACCACTTTTGCAACGGTGGAGCCAGCCCCTTTGGCGAAGGTGTCTGTTTCCAAGACTTCTTTATACATGGTGCCTAAGTAGACCCAGTGAGTGCTGAAGCCGAGATACTCCATGGTGATTTGAAATTCCATCATCAAAGGGGTCTTCGGTGTGGCGCCAAATAATGGACTGATAGGTTCGCGGGGCTGAAAGTCGATTGGGCCGTTTTTGACTTGCACCAACACATTGTCATGAAATTGCCCATCCAGTGGTTTGAACTCCGAGTACGCCTGCTTAGAGCGCTCTTCATTTTTTTCATCTTCATAGACAAACGCCCGCCACATTACCGCACCGCCATAAGGCGCGAGTGCTTCGGCGAGCATATTGGCACCCTCGGCATGAGTGCGACCAAAATCACCCGGACCAGGTTGACCTTCAGAATTGGCTTTCACCAAAAAGCCGCCAAAGTCGGGAATTTTTGCGTAAATTTCTTTGGTTTTCTCTTCCCACCATTTTTGCACATCGGGATTCAGTGGGTCGGAGGTCGCCAGTCCACCAATCAATTGCGGCGAGCTGAATTTAATGGAGAGATAAACCTGAATACCATAGGGGCGAAAAATATCGGCGAGTGCGGCTACTTTTTCCAAATAGTGGGGCGTCAAAATCAGTGGGTCCGCATTGACATTATTTAGGACGGTGCCGTTAATGCCAATGGACGCATTCGCACGCGCGTAGTCGTAATAACGCTGTTCTTTATAGTCCGGCAATTTATGCCAATCCCAAATGGACTGGCCGGCATAACCGCGCTCCACGTGGCGGTCTAAATTGTCCCAGTGGTTTAATACTCGCAAATCGACTTTGGGGGTGGAGTGCACAGTAAGTGCATCGATAGGTTGCTGGGTTTGCAGAAGCCGCAAAAAATGGAAAGTGCCATAGAGCGTTGCCACCTCGGTATTGCCCGCAATAAGCGTGACCGGCTTGCCGCGAATTTTGGTGCTGCGCACCATATAGCCTTCGTCACCCAGGCTGGCTAATTCATCGGTTAAACCCGCTTCGGCAATTAACGGTGAATTGTGTGGTGTGCCGATCAGCAGCTGGTGGCTTTTCAGTTGCTGGGCTTCCGCAGGGACTTTGCCGAGCAAGCCGCCCAGCGCATGGCGCAGCTCTTGGCGGATGACGTCATTGGTGGGGGAGTCGCCGGCGATCTGCAGGGAGCGGATTTGCTTTTGATAGCGTTGCGCCAGCTTGCGCTCGCTGATGGCCTCATAGCGCAACCACAATTTATAGCCATCTTCCCCGTCGAAAAAGAATTGGGCGAAGGCGCTGTGAGCGGACAAGCAGAGAACAAGCCCGAGAAAAAGTCGTGCACTGTATTGTTGTATCGTCAGCATGAAAATTCCAAAGAGGATTGTTATTGGGCAAATGAATTGTAGCGGGGGTGGTGAAAACAACCGCGTGAGCCGCCGGATGACCGGGCTAACAAGGGGGCCTCCGAGGCAGTACAGACCGGCAAGAGCGGCTTCGGTTCCTGCGAATATTTGCGAGCACAAGCATATTAAAAAGACTCCGTCGGGAGTCTTTTAATGGATTTGGCGGGCCTTTAGCTTTCGGTGTCGAAATCGTAATCCATGGTTTCTGCCGGTCCTTGCAGATAGTAACCCTGAATATAATGCACACCCGATTGCCACAGCTTCGATAGCACACTGGCGTTTTCCACGAAGGGCACAATGGTGATTTTTTCGTGCTCGTGAATTTGGCTGACCAAGGTACTCAAGGCCTCAGGTTCGCCGCCACCGCGTTGCAATTCCTGAGTGAATGAGCCATCGACTTTTATGTACTGCGCCGAGACATGCTCCAGAGCGCTGAAGGGATTGAGCGCACAGCCGAAGTGGCTAATGCTGCACTCGCAACCCAGGGTGGTAACCTGCGTGGTAAATGATTTGGCGATATTTAAATGGTCATTAATGTCATTTTCCTGCATTTGGAAAATGATCGCCTCCGGCGGTAACTTCGCCGCTTTGAAGGCAACGCCAAGCCAGGGGGGGAGGGAGGCGTCCTTCAGAGATTCCTTACTTAGGTTAATAATCAGGCGGGTGTTATTGCCGGCGGCGCGGTGTTGCGCCAGCAACTTGATGGCTTCGAGTATGACCCAGCGATCAATTTTGGTTGTTGCCCCAATTTCGGCGGCTACATCCAAAAACTCGGTGGGCGACATGCCGGTATTGTCGTCGTCGATCATGCGCAGCAGCACTTCATAATGCTCTCGGTCGGAGCCGCGCAAGCTGAGGATTGGCTGGAACAGCAAGCGGAAGCGGCCGCGATTCAACGCGTTTTGCACCATTTTGGCGATTTCTTTTGCCGAGCGACCGCCTTTATCGATTTCCCTTTCTTCTTCGTAGGTTGTCGCCAAGAGATTTTTGTCTTTTTGCGCTTGGGTGACGGTCAGCTCGAAAGCTTGTAGCGCATGGGAGACGGGGGTGTCGGAGTTGGATGTCGTCTCGTTGATAATAGCGATGCCGACGAAGTACAAAAACTGCAAGGTTGCGCCATCGATATCGACAATTTGGCTGCGCATGGCTTTGGCGATTTCTTCGCCGCGCGCTTGCGCCTCATCCACGGTGATTTTGGGAATCAGCAACATAAAACCCGCTTCGTTGAAGCGAAATAGGGTTTCACCGTCTTTTACCAGGCTTTTGGCGTGCGCCGCTATGGTGCCCAGCACTATATCGGCGGAGGCTAAGCCCATTTTCTGTTGCACCGTTTCGAGGAAGTCGGTGATCGCAATGTACAGCAGTGCCCCGGTGGTATGGCTGGCTACTGCCGCATCAACGGTGTCTTCCAACATCTCGATAAGGTAATTCTTGTTGGGCAGTCCGGTCACCAGATCTTGGTGGCGTATCTGCTGCAACTGGGCTTCCAATTCGCTGTTGTCTGTGGCGTTCGCACGCACCAGGAATTGGATGCACATTTCTTCCTCGTACTGAGATTTGCGCACTTCCACATTGAGCGCCTTGGACCCTTGCTCATGGGTTTCCGCCTGAAACGTGAGCTTGCTGGGTTCCACATCGCTGCCGCGGATCATGAATTCTTTCAAAAAGTCCTTCACCCGCTCCTGATCGCGCTCATCCACCATGTCGATGACCGGCATGCACTCCAAGTCGTCGCGGTCGCGGTAGCCCAGCAGCTCAGCAAACGACTGGTTGGTATAGAGAAACATACCATCTTGGACGAAGGCGATTGCGTCACGTGAGCTATCCAGCAGCTGTTGGTTGCGGCGTACGATCTCCTTGTAGCGGCGCTCGGCGAGACGTTGTTGGGCGCGGTTTTCCCGATTGATCAGCTCGCGATTAATGACATGCAGCAGGTGTTGGTCTTCATCCAGGCGCACCACGTCCACTGCACCCAGTTTCATGCCTTCTACCACCGCATGGGAGCCGTCCTCATCGGAGAGCAGAATCATGGGCACATCTTTGGCCAGGCGACGCACTTGTTTGATAACGCTGGAAGGGGGAACGTTTTGGGTGGAGTCCAGACCAATGATGAGGTCCCAGGACTGCTCTTGCAGCAGTTTGATCAAAGCCTCCTCACTTTCTACATGCTGTGCCCGGGTAGGCCGTCCGGCATTATTCAGCATGCTAATGAGGCGCTCGGCTTCGGAGCGGGAGTCATTTAAGATCAGTAATCGTACGGTCGGGTTGGAGGTCATACCACTTCAGTTTTTATGGTAAGAGCGGAGGACCGCTCGGCGTTTCCCGGCGCAGCGGCACATTGGCGCAGCCGTCGTCACAGGAGCGAATAAGCAAAACTAGTGTACTGGAATACCAAGTATAGTCTACTGTCTTGACCGAAAATGGGGATCCAGTGAGGGCAGGCCATCCTTCGCTCTGCCGCGGTCGCTCAGGTGTCACCGGTGTCGCCGGATAAGGTTTCGAAACTAAAGAGTTTGAACTTACTGGTGGCAAATAGGCAGCGGGTTAAGCGTACATCTATGACGTTGTCGTCCTGTTTGAGCTTGACACGGGTGTTTTCCTGGAAGGGCACCGAAGCGGTTAACAAGCTCGGTGCTTGGTCGGCGACTGTCGAGGTCGGTATATGGATGGCTCGCATATAGTCGGAGAAGCCGCCCATTTCGAACACGCTGGCCGCTCCGTAGGGGACCGGCTGGTTGGTGAGCAATTGTATGCCCATCTGCGAGCCGCCTTTTAACTGCTTCACCCAGCGCACTACTCCGATGCTCCAGACACGCCTATCCGGCTCGCGCAAGCCGATCAACTCGCCCGCCTCCATCCGTGCGGTGGGCAAGTCACCCTGCCAAAACAAGCAGTAGCCGCCAATGCTGGCGTTCTGCAAGAGTACGCGGAACACGGTTTGGCGAGCCGAACGGGGAGAATCTATATCTTTTTTGCCGCTCATGCTCGCCACCAGAGCGTCGAAGCCGCCAGACAAGAAGGAATCACCGAGCAAATCATCTTTGGGGTTGATGAACTGGTGGAACTCCACTCCGCCACACAGGTGGTAGTGGCAGTCGATCAGGCCGACGCAGGCGTCGACCTCCACATCCAGCCGCCGGCGCTCCTGGTGTCGCTGGGCCGGGTTGCTCCAGCAGTGGAGCATGTGTTCCACCAGGCTGGTGGGCATATCCGGCGGAAGCGATACGGAAGGGGCTTGATTCAGCCAGTCAGTGCCGCCGGACAAATTGCCGCCGCTCAGTTTGCTTAGCTGATTGACCAAGGCGTGAAAATCCAGCTCCAGCACTCGGTGGTCCGGGCTGCCGTCGAAGCGGCTTTTGGCGATGGGGCCGGTGTCCTGATTCAGGTCGATAAGAAAGAGATTGCTTTCTTCCTCGGTGGCCGATGGCAGAAGGTTGACCAAGCGCGCCCAGCTCTCCAGCGCGCTAAACGCTGCGGCTATATCGTTTTGCGCCAATTGATTGGGGCGAATGCTCGCCAGGGTCACCAAGCGCACGTACAGCTCTGTTATGGTTGCCGCCGCCTGACCGCTGGCAACAGGCGCAGGTTCGCTATGCAGATCGTAAAACTCACTTACCTGATAAAGCGCGTGTGCCCTTTGCCACATGGTGGCTGGAATCGCGGTGTAGAGCTGGTAGGCGCGCAGCATTAACAAGCTCAGCGCGCTCATCGCGCGATACAAGCTGTTGAGCAGAAGCTCGCGCCGGGCTGACTTAAGTCTTTTCTGTTGAATCAGCTCTTTAGCGCACAAGGTATAGCCGTCGAGCAGGTGTTTTTGCAGAGCTTGGGCGAGCAGAGCGGTTTTTTGCGCAGGCTCGGGGAGAATCAATGGCTGTTGCAGAAAGTCCTTTAGGAGCCCCTGGAGCGACTGTTGGGTGACCGGCCAAAAAGCTTCCAGCATCTCATAGCGGGTTACGGTGTCGGTTTTGAGATGGCCCACCTCCGGCATCGCGTCATATAAGCGTATGCAAGTGTTTTTGATTTGTGTCAGTTTGAGGTCGTCAATCCAGTTTTTGACTTTTAGTAGTTTGTTGCTTTCACAGAAGCTCAATAGCTCGATATCCTGCGGCGGCAGCTTAAATTGCGAAAGCGCTAATATCGGCTCAAATAAATGACTCATCAAAAGACCTTTTTGCCGCCCTGGACATTATTAACTCGTTATTTTTTTGGCGTCTCACCACGAGTAAGAGGGCGGCCAATCCGAGTTTCTCCGCTAAGTATAGGCGCCCCTATCGGTAGATGGTCAGATTGGCGACACGGGGGTTTTTGACCCCTCGTGCGGAGTTTCTCTTACCAAGCGTGGCACCAAGTACCCCGGCAGGAGTGTCAGCAGTTCTCCATACAGGGTTTTCGCGTCCGTCTCCGCTACCTCAAAGTGGGCGGCTCCTTGCACTTTGTCGAGCAAGTGCAAGTAGTACGGCAAAACGCCGGCATCGAATAAATTTTCACTTAGTGTCGCCAGAATTCTGCTGTTGTCGTTAATATTTTTCAATAGCACGGCCTGATTAAGTAGCTGAACGCCGCCCTCTCGCAGTGTTTGTAAGCCATTACTCACCTCCTGGTCCAGCTCCTGCGGGTGGTTGCAGTGCATTACCAGAATAGTGTTTAAACGCGGGTGGCGAATCGCGGCGACCAGTTCGGGGGTCATGCGGCTGGGCAGGATAATCGGGTAGCGAGTATGGATGCGCAGGCGCTTGATGTGTTGGATGCCCGCCACCTGCTGTGTCAGCCATGCAAGCTGTTTGTCGCTGAGGGACAGTGGATCCCCGCCACTGAGGATGACTTCGTTCACCTCGGGCGTCCGCCGCACATAGTCAAGCGCCTGCTGCCACTCGGGACGGCTCAGCTGGTGGTCGTCGTAGGGAAAGTGCCGGCGAAAACAATAGCGACAATTAATGGCGCATTGGGTGGCGGCAATCAACAGCACGCGGGAGCGGTACTTGTGTACCAGGCCGGGCACCGGGTTGAAATGACGCTCCTCCAGAGGATCTTGAGTGTAGCCGGAGGGCGTATGGAGCTCGGCCCCTAAGGGGAGGACTTGCAGCAGCAAAGGGTCCTGCGGATCTCCTGGGCGAATTCGCGACAGATAGGATTCGGTCAAGCGCAGGGGAAAGTGGGCGTTCGCCCGCAGCGCCGGTTCGAGCCATTCGGCACCCAGCTGGAGACGCTCGATCAAGGTCTTGGGGTCCTGAATCAGCTCTTTTAGCTCGTCTTGCCAGCTTTTGATCTGCCAAGATGGCACGGTTCGCGGTATCATATGCGCCTTTTTTTCTCTACCCGATAACTTGATGAATGAATTGAGGGCAAAATGGCTAGCTATTCTACCAGTGAATTCCGTAGCGGTATGAAGGTAATGTTGGATGGGGATCCTTGCTCCATCGTGGAAAATGAGTTCGTCAAGCCGGGTAAAGGGCAAGCCTTCAACCGCGTACGACTGAAAAACCTCAAAACCGGACGCGTTTGGGAGCGCACCTTCAAATCGGGTGAGAGCTTGGAAGCCGCCGATGTTATGGACCGCGAAATGCAGTACCTCTATAACGATGGCGAATTCTGGCACTTTATGCACCAGGAGACCTTCGAACAAGTGCAGGCGGATAAAGACATCGTCGGTGAGACAGCCAAGTGGCTGCGCGAGCAGGACGTGGTGACATTGACGCTGTACAACGGCGAGCCGCTGTCGGTACTGCCGCCTAACCATGTGGAGCTGGAAGTGGTCGAGACCGATCCTGGCCTGAAAGGCGACACCGCGCAGGGCGGCACTAAGCCGGCGACACTGTCCACCGGCGCGGTCGTGAAGGTTCCGCTGTTTGTTTCCATTGGCGATGTTCTGCGCGTGGATACCCGCACTGGGGAATACCTCGGACGCGCCAACAAGTAATTGAATGCTTCGGTGTTTCGTCCCACCGCCAGCTTAGAGCATCTACAAAAACGCGCGCAGCTGTTACAGCAGCTGCGCGCGTTTTTTGATGCGCAAGGGGTAATGGAAACCGATGTTCCTGCGCTGGCTCCCGCAACCATAACCGACGTCCATTTAGAACCGCTGCAGGTACCCGGAGTGGGGTTTTTGCAAACCTCCCCCGAATACTTGATGAAGCGGCTGCTGGCCGCGGGCTGCGGCTCCATCTATTACCTGGGCAAAGCCTATCGCAAGGACGAATCCGGTCGCCGTCATCGCGCGGAGTTCACCATGTTGGAGTGGTATAGGGTGGGCCTGGACGACCGTCAGTTGATGGCGGAGATGATCGAGCTGTTTCACCATCTGGCACCCGGTGTCCGCGCCCGCATTCGCACCTATCGAGAGGTGTTTTTGGCGGCCTTGGGGGTGTGTCCTCATACCGCGACCTTGGCGGACTTACAGGCTGTCATTGCGCGAACCTTGGAACTCAATTCACCGCTGGAGGATAAAAGCGCTTGCTTGGATCTGCTCTTTAGCCACTGCGTTGAGCCGTCTCTGGGGCCAGATATCACCTTCGTCTGCGATTATCCCGCAGAACAATGCGCCTTAGCCCGAGTTGTCCCGACCTCCGCCGGCACGCCAGTGGCGCGCCGTTTCGAAGTTTTTTGGGGCGGTATGGAGTTGGCTAACGGCTATTGGGAGCTGTGTTCCGTCGCGGAGCAGCGCCAGCGCTTCGATAATGATCGGCGGATCCGGGCTGCCAATGGGCTTGAGGTTCCCGCGCTCGATGAGCGCTTCCTGGCGGCTTTGGCGGAGGGTTTGCCAGACTGTGCCGGTGTGGCGCTGGGGGTGGATCGCTTGCTGATGTGTCTGGTCGGCGCGACGGACATACGCGAGGTTATGCCCTTCGCCGATGGCTAGTCGCCTGGCGCTTTCAGATCTGGTGGTTCATATCCAGCGCGGGTGACGTTGTGAGGGGTTTGCCCACGGCGACCGCGGGTACGCCAACGACCGTTGTGTGAGGCGGCACAGCTCTTAACACGACACTGCCTGCTCCGATTTTGGCACCTTCACCGATTTCGATGTTGCCGAGAATCTTGGCTCCAGCACTGATCAATACACCTTTGCGCACCTTCGGGTGGCGATCTCCCGTTTCTTTACCGGTTCCCCCCAAAGTGACCGACTGCATAATCGACACATCGTCTTCGACGACTGTGGTTTCGCCAATCACAATGCCGGTCGCGTGATCCAACATGATGCCTTGGCCGATGCGGGCGGCAGGGTGAATATCCACGCCGAACGTCAGCGCTATATGGCTTTGCAGAAAATAGGCGAGGGCGGTGCGTCCTTCCAGCCACAGGCAGTGGGCGACGCGGTAGCACTGCAATGCTTGAAAGCCTTTGAAATATAAGAACGGCAGGCAGTATTCGTTGCACGCGGAGTCACGCTCATAGACGGCTTTGATGTCTTCGCGCGCCGCAATGCTGATCTGTGGGTTTGTGCGGAGCACCGAATCGATAATTTCGCGTACCTGAAGCGCGCTTATAGTAGAGCCGCCCAGTTTTTGCGCCAGATGGTAACTGAGCGCCTCTTCGAACGAGTGATGGTTCAAAATGGTGGCGTGGAGAAAACTGGCGAGAGCGGGTTCGTTTTGAGCCTGGTCACGGGTTTCTTGCTGAATGGCCTCCCAGACCGGATCATGGTTCAGATGCATGCAAACAACCTCTGCTTTAAAGAAGCGTGCATTATTGTGGTTAGACTGGCGAAATTCCAGGGGCCGAAGCCAAAGGGCGATGAAATGAGAAGAGAGCGATTAAGTGTTGTGGATCTACTCTAGTGCGCGCTGCTACAGCAAAATGGTGAAGAGGTGAGGCTTAGGCGAGCGCACGGCACTCGCGGGGTGTAAAGAAACAACCTTGCGCACAGGCATTAGAACCGATTGGTGTTATAGCCGTGCTGGAAGAAACTCGGTGCAGAAGCTGCGCGATCAACATGCGGGTGAATGATACCGTGATTTGGGGTAATCGAACTCAGAATCAAGGTAATGGCCGCTTGAACTAAAACGATGAATAGTAATTCTTTGCGACGAAACATGGCCTACTCCTAAATGGTCCCGAAAAAAATCCAGCAATATGTGGTACAGGCTGTGGGATATGAGTAGTGCCTTCGGACGCCAGAGCAAAAAAAGAATTGCGCTGTAGCTGACGGTTTTGCGTCATCCGGCCTGTGCTCAAACAGATTCTGCCCACATATTGCTGGCAAACCGATTGATTATGAGAGTGTCCGCACGACACAACCCTGTTAGATGCGAACAGGAAATCGCAAGCGACCTCCCGGCTCCACCGAGAAAACCCCGGTAGATCGCCACACATCCTGTGTGACGGACGAATCTTTAATGAGTGTCACTCAGCCAGCTGGACAACCGCTTGTTGACGGTTAGCGGACAACACATCCAGCTTATCAATGACCCTTTTTACTCCTTGCGTGTTTTTTACCAGCCAGTACGTCAAAAACTTTTCCGCTTCGGAGTTGACGACGCCACTGACGGTCACCACCCGGTTGTGCGTTTCAACATCAATTTCCATACCGCTGGTAACGCGATTGGCCAGTAGCTGTGAGCGCACTTTGTTGGTGATGGTCACGTTGGAAAGGCGATGCAAGCCTGCCTTGTCCACTTCCATTTCATGAGGCTCCTGGCCCCAGCGCTCGGGGGCTACCACCAACTTATTCACCACCTGGTTAATCCCTTTAACGCTCAGCGCGAGCTGCTCCGCTAATGATTTACTCAGGTCCGAATCCACATAGCCTCTCAAAATCGCGCAATCGTCTTGGATGTCGATGCGGACATCTTTGGATCGCACATATGAGCTGAATAAAAACGCGCCTTCAATCACGCCTTTTTGCCAAGCTCGTAAATCCTCCGCCCAGACTTTCGGTGCAAAATTCAGCAGTATCAAAACAGCGAAAGAGGTAATACAAACAGCGCCGAATTTTTGATTTTTCATTTGATGTCAGGGTTGAGTTCCAAAACGTTTAAGTGAAAACTGCCCGCTCTCGGCGCTTGCTCTCGCCAGTTGATCACCAGAGGTTCATCAACACGCCTTTGTCCTTAGCAGCGGGTGCTCGGCCATAAGCGGATTGCATGCCAACTTCTATAATCACTTTAAAATCAACGGTTTAGGTTTTTTGGGGGCTTCTGCGGCGGGTCGCAAGAGAGAGTTGTGTTGGCAAATGCCAACGCAAAGAAGGGTGAATTAAAAAAAGTCCTTAATAAACAACGCGTTAGGTTGTTGCAAATTTGCAACAACCCCCTTAGGAATACAACATGCTGCGATTGTTGAATCGTCTAACCCTGACGCGACAGTGGGTGCTGGCGACGCTGTTGGCCGTTTTGCCGCTGGTTATAGCGGTGCTTTATGCCGCTCAGTATCTGACGACTCAGGCCCAAACTCAGCGGCAGATGGTGGCCTCCATTGGCCGACTCAAAGAGGTGAATAATGCCGTCAACGCGCAGATCAGCAGCATAGAGCGCTCGGCGCGCCAGTACCTGCTGTTGCGCAATCCGCGATTTCTGGAAATCTTCCATCAGCACTTGGATTCGCTCTCGCCCGTCTTGCGGCAGCTCGGCCGCGAATTGCCCGAAAGCGGGTCGGTTGCCAGTTTGCAGCATGGGCTAGAGATGCTTGCGCTCGAGTTGAGTCATCCCGAGCCCGAACAGATTGTGCAGGAATCGATTCTCGCGAACTTGCAGCAGGCCAATACTCTGGTGAGAGAACTCAGCAGCGAAGTGGACGAACGCGTGCAACAGATGCTGGATGAGCGCGATCGGCAATTCGAGCAGGTCATGGGACACCTGATGCTGACCGGTGTTTTTGCCCTGCCGGGGACCTTGTTGCTCGTGGTGTTGTCTTCGGTTGCGGTGACCCATCCGGTTCGCCGTTTGGCTCATGCTATCCGCCGGTTGGGGCACGGCCATTGGCAAGACCCCATTCAGATCGTCGGACCGGCGGATCTGCGCTCGCTCGGTGCCAGTCTGGAGTGGATGCGCAATCGTCTCGACGCTACGGAAAAGCAGAAGCAAGCGTTCGTGCGGCACGTCACCCACGAGTTGAAGACGCCACTGGCGGCTATTGTCGAAGCCGGGGCTTTGTTGCGCGACGAGGTGCCAGGACCGGTAAACTCGGCGCAGCGGCAGGTGGTAGATATTCTGATGACCAATGCCGACAACCTGCAGGTGCTGATCCAGCAGTTGCTGAATTACAACGCGGTCGCCCACGGCATCCTGAACGCCGATGCGGAGGTAGACCTGCAGGCACTGTGTACTCGAATTCGCACCAAATTAATGGATTCGCGGCCTTCAAGCCGCTGTCAGTGGTCGATCTCGGGGACGCCGCGAGTACTGCGCAGTGATCCACAGGCGCTGGAAATGATTCTCAGCAATTTACTGTCGAACGCACATGACTTCACGCCCGAATCCGGTAGAGTGTCGGTGTCTTGGGGGCAGGACGCCGAGCAGTGGTGGCTGTGTGTCGAGGACAATGGGCCGGGGATGACAGAAGAGGAATGTCAGAATATTTTTAAACCCTTTTTCCAAGGTAAGGCGCGGCGCCGGGGACCGCTGAAAGGTACCGGTCTGGGTTTGGCAATCGTGCAGGAGTGTGTCGCGCACCTGAGCGGTACAATAGAAGTGGCATCCGGGGCGGAAGGCAGCACCTTTAAGGCGCGCTTCCCACTTCGCAGAGAGAACTAAAAACAATGAAATATTGGATTCTATACGCAGCATTCTTTTTCAGTGGTTGCACCAGCGTGCTGACCGCCTTTGAGCGAGTGCCGCCCACCACTCGGGTAGAGGTGCGCGAGGGCGTCTTACAGCCGCAGCGCAGCGTCAATCAATTGCTCACCCAGCGCCTGGCGCTGTGCGGTGCGCCGACGGCGGAGCAGGATGCGCTGCTCGCTCGAAACCTCAAGCCCCAGAGTGAGTCCAGCGCTAGCGGTGTCGACGAGGCGAAGCTTGACGCACTGCTGCTCGCCTCGTGCAAGCCCGCCCGAACGCCAGGGGTACTCAATCAATTGTTGGTGGAGCTGACCGCTGCCGGCACTTGGCCGGAAGAATATGCCGCTTTTTTTGACCTGTTGATCTCCGGTCAGCGGGCTTACGCCTCGGTGGAAAAGATTTACGTGGATCTGGGCAAGGCTTACGCCGACCTCCAGCACGAACACGAAAAGACCATCCAGGGTTTAAGTGAGATCGAAACACAGATCGAACTGCAGACTGTCAATTCGGTACCTTGATTATGAGCCGAGCGAATATTCTTCTCGTCGACGATGATGTGGGCATGTTGCAGCTACTGGCCATGCGCCTTGGCGCGCTTAATTACGCGACGCGCTGCGCGAATAATGGCCCAGAGGCATTGGCCTTGATCCAGCAGGAATTGCCGGATGTGGTCATTACCGATCTGCGCATGGAAGAAATGAGTGGTTTGGCGCTATTCGAGAAAATTCACACCGACTGGCCGAGCTTACCCGTCATCATTCTGACTGCGCACGGTTCCATCCGCGAAGCGGTGGAAGCGACTCAGAAAGGCGTATTTTCCTTTTTGACCAAGCCGGTGGATAAAGACGAGCTGGTGACCACGCTCAATCAAGCGGTGAGCAATCAACACGAAACCCCGAGGGATAAACAGTCGTGGGCGCACAACTTCAACACCTGTAGCGCGAAGATGTATCAATTGTTGGAGCAGGCGCATCTGCTGGCCGCCAGCGACGTCAACGTGTTGATCAGCGGCGAAAGCGGTACCGGCAAAGAAGTGCTTGCGCGAACTCTGCATCAACAGAGCCGCCGGGCCGACAAGCCGTTTATTGCCATAAACTGCAGCGCCATCCCCAGCGAGATGCTGGAATCCGAATTATTCGGCCACCTCAAAGGCGCATTTACAGGAGCGAGTCGCGACCATGAGGGCCTGTTCGTCGCGGCGGAGGGCGGCGTGGTATTTCTCGACGAAGTCGGGGATATGCCCTTGCCTTTGCAGGCCAAGCTGTTGCGTGTGTTGCAGGAAAAGGTCGTGCGCCCGGTGGGCGGCACTAAAGATCGCGCCATTAACGTGCGCATATTATCGGCCACGCACCGCAACTTGGTGGAAGCGATTCAGCAACAGCAGTTTCGCGAAGATCTCTACTACCGCCTGAATGTGGTCAATCTGGCGCTGCCCAGCTTGCGCGACCGCAAAGAAGATATTCCGCTGCTGGCCAAGCATTTTTTACGCGCCATCGCCGAGCGCAGCGGCGTTCCTGCCAAGAGTCTCGCACCCAAAGCGCTCAGCGCATTGCTGGGGTACCACTGGCCCGGCAACATCCGCCAGCTGGAGAATGTCATTGAACAAGTCGTGGCGCTGGCACCGGGAATGGTAGTGCCGGAAACCCTGGTCGAAAACGCTCTGCCCATGTTCAACCAGCCAAAAGCCAAAAGCCTTACCGATGCGAAGCGAGACTTTGAGCGCAAATATGTTGAAGACTTATTGCGTTCCACCCAGGGCAGCATCACCGAAGCCGCACGTTTGGCGGGGCGCAATCGCTCGGACTTCTACAAAATTGTGCAGCGCCACGGAGTAGACGTGGAGCGTTTCAAAGTCGGCCTGGAAGTAGACTAAAGCCGCTGCAAATCTGCAGCATCGACTTGGTGCCTCCTTGCAGCCTCCTGCGCCGCCGCGCCACTTTCGCCCTAAATAGCCTAAGCTAAAAACTCCGCTTCACTAATAAAAGAGGCTTGCGATGGCCACACTGATTCCCGCCATCAATAGTTGCCTGGCGCGTATGACGCCGGGCGAGCGCCGCTTCGCTCAGAGGTTGGAGCAGCTGTTGGAGGACGACTACCTCTGTTGGTACGACGTTCCCGTAGGGCCAAAGGGCCTGCATCCCGATTTCATGGTGCTGCATCCGCGTCGCGGTATCCTAATTCTGGAGGTGAAGGACTGGCGGCTGGAGACGATCCAGCAGATGGACAAAACCACCGCCACGTTGCTCACCACCAACGGCCACAAGCGCGTCGCCAATCCTCTTGAGCAAGCTCGTCAATACTGCCACGCAGTGGTGAAATGCCTGGAGCAGGATCCGCAGCTGGTGTATCCGCCCGGCCACGCCTTCAAAGGTAAATTGATCATGCCCTTTGGTCACGGCGTGGTGCTCAGCAATATCAGTCGCCAGCAATTTGATAGTACGGACCTCGGCGAAGTGATTCCGGCCAACCGTGTTATTTGCAGAGACGAAATGGTCGAATCCGCCGATCCGGAAGAGTTCCAAACGCGTTTGTGGAATATGTTTGCTGTGCAATTTCGCCGCGCGCTTTCCCTGCCGCAAATTGATCGCGTCCGCTGGCACCTGTTTCCCGAAGTACGCATTGTGCAGGGCTCCCTGTTTGACGCAGAGTCCGATACGGAAGCGGCGCAATGGCTGCCGGACCTGATCAAAGTGATGGACCTGCAGCAAGAGCAGCTCGCCCGCAGTCTCGGCGAAGGCCATCGCGTTATTCACGGCGTGGCAGGTGCCGGTAAAACCTTGATCCTGGTTTATCGCTGTTTGCATCTGGCCCGGCTTATGTCGCGGCCGATACTCGTGCTCTGTTACAACCGTGCACTCGCTGCGCGCTTGGAGCAATTGGTTGATGAAAAAGGCATCGGCGATAAAGTCCAGGTTTACAATTTTCACCGCTGGTGCCGCGAACAATTGATTTCCTATAACGAAGCGCTGCCGGCGGACGGCCCGGAATTTTCCGACCAGTTGGTACAGAGATTAATTGCCGCCGTTGATGCTGGACGTATTCCCGCAGGCCAATACGGCGCGGTTATGTTGGACGAAGGTCACGACTTTCAACCGGAATGGCTGAAACTGACGGCACAGATGGTGGACCCGGCAACGAATGCGCTGCTGGTGCTGTATGACGATGCACAATCCATTTACGCGCGCTCGCGCGGCAAATTCAGTTTTGCCAGTGTCGGCATTCAAGCGCGCGGCCGCACCACCATTTTGAAATTGAATTACCGCAATACCGACGAAGTCATCAAAGCCGCCACCGCCTTTGCGCGGGAACTATTAACCGAGGCGGAAGCGGAAGAAGACGGCATTCCGCTGCTCGCGCCCACCAGCGCCGGCCGTCGAGGTCCGCAACCCTTATTATTGGAACTGCCAAGTTTCGCCGCCGAAACCCGCTATGTCGCTGAGCGTATGCAAACTCTCCATGAAAAAGGACGCAATTGGAGTGATATGGCGGTGGTTTATCGCTCCAACTTTATGGGCGACAAAATCCGCAAAACCCTGCAGGAAAATCACATTCCCTGTGAAATTCTCAGCGGTCAAAAATCCTCTGCCCGAAAATCCAAAAACACCGTCAAACTCGTCACCATGCACTCCAGCAAAGGCCTGGAATTCCCCGTGGTATTCGTCGCCGGCCTCGGCTATCTGCCCAGTAAACATCAAGAAGAAAAAGAAGAAGCTCGCTTGCTCTATGTGGCCATGACCCGGGCGATGGATGAATTGATATTGACGGGGCATCAGAATTCCGGGTTTGTGGAGCGGATGAGGGAGGTGGTGAGTTAGGTGCGAAATGGCTGGCGAAGCCAGCCGAGGGTAGTAATAGGCGTTCGCAAAAGCTATTCTTCCGGCGTCATCGATGACAGTCCGAGAACCAACAATAACAGGCAACAGGA
>CAYZVN010000018.1:0-6168 GCA_964482025.1 uncultured Saccharophagus sp.
CATAAACAGGCCGCGCTCCAGATAATTTTTTAAGGTGATACCAAACGTTTTGTCCTTCCACACTTGCTTGATCAGATAGTCCTTACTCAACTCACCCTTCTCGATCAATGACAGATCGACCATGACCTCTTTGGCGACCGGCTGTTTGTTGCGGTCGCGCAACATCACAATGCGCGGCAAATGGCGAAAGCGCGGGTTGGCCTCGATCACCATTCCCACCTCGCCCGAGTGCAGCTCGACAATGCTGCCGGCGGGATATAAACCGACAGTCTGGAGAAATTTCAGCGCCAACTGCTCGTCAAAATGTTTGCCGCGATCTTGGTAGATAATTTTGATCGCTTCGGTGGAGGTTCGCGCGGACTGATAGCAACGATCCGCCGTCATGGCGTCGTAAGCATCGACAATCGCGATGATCTTGGAATAACGCGAGATGCTGTTACCCGCGAGCTGGCGCGGATAGCCCTTGCCGTCAATGCGCTCGTGGTGGCTGAGGGCAACGTCGATCGCACCGGTATAAATACCCGAAGAACTCAGCAGCAGATTCCGACCGTGCACTGTGTGCGCCATCATAATGCGCATTTCTTTGGGGGTGAGCGCGCCGGGTTTATCGAGAATTTCCGGCGGAATTTTCATTTTGCCGACATCGTGCAGCAAACCGCACATACCCAGATTCTGCAACTCCTGCTCACCCATTCCCAACTGTCGGCCAAAGGCGATGGCGAGGATACACACGTTGAGACAGTGCTCTGCGGTGTACTCGTTTTCGTCGCGCATTTTCGACATCCACAACAAAGCATCCGGGTGGCGGATAACCGAATGGACGCATTCATTGACGGTATGGCGGGCCTGATCGGTATTGATCGCGCCGCCTAAGCGGATGTCGTCGAGCAGGGTCTTGGTCAGCGAGCGCGCTTGGCGAAACGTGCCGATAACGCGACGGTGTTCGTCTTCTAGGGGGACTTCTGGCTCAAAGATATTCTGGTTGACCCGGATCTGGCGCAACGTACCCACATCGGAGCTGTGTTCACTGGCTTTGTGCTTCGCGCTCTTGTCGTCGTCGATATATACGTATTCACAGTATTCGGCGACGACGTCTATGTCGGCTTCTTCTTCGATATGAAAGCCTTGCAGCAGGAACGGCGTCTCCAGCCAATCGCGGTCCAATTGGCTAACGAACATACCAACACGCAATTCGCTGACGTGTATCTTTTTGGTATTAGACGACATTGAGCCTCGACTTCACTTCGCAATCACTCAGACGCCAGTAGGGCTGGTTATCCTTAAGGCTGCGACACCGCCTAAGGACATTTTTTGAGCAGTATAAACAAGGCATCAGACGGATTTCCATCATTTCCTGACAAGACGGAGATCCGTTGCTCCAAGTGCCAAATATTCGACCAATTAAGTGTTGACCACTTGCGCTATGGCATCGCACACATAATCCAGATTGGCGAAATTAAGTCCAGCGATACTCGCCCGCGATGAATTCAGCATATAAATCGAACGGTCGCTGCGCAGTCGCAGCACCTGGGCTTCGCTCAGACCGAGAAACGAAAACATGCCCTTCTGGCGCTTCACAAAGTCAAATCGATCGGACTCCAGGCGCGCCTGCATGGCGGTGCTGAAGGTGTGGCGCAAGCCGTTGATGCGACTGCGCATTTCCGCGACTTCACTTTCCCAACGCTGCCGCAGTTGCGGGTCGGTCAGCACCTCGGCAACCACAGCTGCGCCGTGGTTGGGCGGCATGGAGTAGATTCCCCGCACTATGGAGAGCATATGGCTGACCGCCGCTTGCGCGGACGCGGGGTTTACCGCCAACACCCCCACCAACCCTACCCTGTCTCTGTAGACGCCAAAATTTTTCGAGCAGGAGGCCGCCACCACCACCTCCGGCAGATGATCGACCAGATATCGCAGGCCGTAGGCGTCCGTATCCAAATCCTCGGCAAAGCCCTGATAGGCCATGTCGACAAAAGGCGTGAAACCTGTCTTCAACGCGAGCGCCGCCACCTGTTGCCACTGCTCCGGCGACAAATCCGCTCCGCTCGGGTTATGGCAGCAGCCATGCAACAACACCAGATCGCCCGCTTTCACTTGAGCGAGGGTCGACATCATGGCCTCGAAGTCGACAGCCGAGGTCGCCGCATCAAAATAGGGGTACTGGCGGATGGTGAGCCCGGCATTACCCAACAGTGGAATGTGGTTGCCCCAGGTAGGGTCGCTCACCCAGATGGCGGCAGAAGGATTTGCGGTTTTGATCAATTCGGCCGCTACTCGCAATGCGCCACAGCCACCGGGCGTTTGCACCGCCGCAAACCGCCCATCCGCCAGCGCAGAGGACGAGCCGAGTAACAGCGCACTCATCGCGGAATTGAACGCGAGATTGCCGGCGGGGCCCACATAGGCCTTGCTGGTCTGGCCCGCAATCAAGCGTTCTTCCGCTTCTTGAACAGAGGCGAGTACCGGGGTTTCGCCCTGCTCATTCTTATAGACGCCAACACCCAGATCGACTTTGTGCGGATTAGGGTCGTTGCGGAACACGCTCATCAACCCGAGAATCGGATCCGCAGGCAAAGTTGGTAAACGTTCAAACATGGCTATCGAAACCCTCAATTAACGGCGGCAGAAGGTAAGTCTACAAAGCACCCAAAGATCCGGGATTATAGCCAGCGTCTCCGGCGAGTACAGCTTCGCTGACCCTACTGTCATTCAGAAGCGCCGAAAGGCAGCAAACATGTCACCAGCTGCTGCACCACTTGCTGCGGTCTTAAGTCATCGCAAGATAAGGTCAAGTCGGCGTACTGCTGGTAGAGCGGCAAGCGCTCTTCATAGACCTGCGCTAAGGTCTGGCCGGGTGCGCAGGAAAAACCGCGATTCTGCCAGTTGTCCACCCGTTTCATGACGGTGTCGAGGCTGATCTGCAAGTAAACGCATACACCGTAGCGACGCAACCGCGCCATCGCTCGCGGCCCGTACACCACGCTACCTCCTGTGGCCACCACGGCACCTGGCGGCAAATCGCACGTGGCGACAAACGCTTCTTCCGCTTGTCGCATGGCGGCATATCCCAGGCGATCCAGTTGACTCTGCAAGGATTCACCACTGTGCCGCTCTAGCTGCTCGTCCGTGTCAATAAATGGCGTACTCCAGCGCTCTGCCAGTAGCTGCCCTACGGTGGTTTTGCCAGCTCCGGCCATACCAATCAGCACTACACCGCGTTGGGAGAGCGGAGATGTCATGATGCAAAACCTCAAAAAGTAGACTGGGAAGGGATAGACCCGCGAACAATATCACACTACCCTTACCCGGTCTTATCGCTAACAGGTTCATCACCTGCACACAGCAAAGCCTGCAGTCCGCCTGGATAGGCAAAGGCATTTTCGTCAATCAGCATGAGGAGCAGATCATGGCCGGCCTCGACAAAGTGGTGACCTCCTACGAGCAAGCTCTCGCCGGTCTCGCCGATGGTATGACCGTTATCGCCGGAGGATTTGGTTTATGCGGTATCCCCGAAGGGCTGATCGCCCAGATTAAAAAAATGGGCACCCGCCAACTCACTGTAGTCTCCAACAATTGTGGCGTCGACGGTTTTGGCCTCGGCATTCTTTTAGAGAACCGCCAGATTAAAAAGATGATTTCCTCTTACGTCGGCGAAAACGAGCTTTTTGAGAAACAACTCTTGAGCGGCGAGCTGGAAGTCGAACTCACGCCCCAGGGCACCTTGGCGGAAAAAATTCGCGCCGGCGGTGCGGGCATTCCGGCATTTTTTACCGCCACCGGTTACGGCACGCCCATAGGCGAAGGCAAAGAGGTGCGGGAATTTCACGGGCGTCACTACATTCTAGAAGAGGCCATCACCGGTGACTTCGCCATCGTCAAAGGTTGGAAGGCAGACCGCTACGGCAACGTGATCTACCGTCACACCGCTCGCAACTTCAATCCTTTAGCGGCGACTGCCGGCAAAATTACGGTGGTGGAGGTAGAGGAAATCGTCGAGCCTGGGGCGTTAGATCTGGACAATATTCACACGCCGGGTATTTATGTCGACCGGCTGATTCAAGGCAGCTTCGAAAAACGCATCGAACGCCGCACCGTGCGGCCTCAGGAGGCTTGATATGCTGACCCGCGAACAGATCGCTATGCGCGTCGCCCGCGAAATGCGCGACGGTTACTACGTCAACCTCGGCATCGGCATCCCCACGCTGGTGGCCAACTACATCCCCAAAGGTATGCAGGTAATGCTGCAGTCGGAAAATGGCCTGTTGGGCATGGGCCCCTTTCCTACCGAGGATGAAGTGGACCCGGACATGATCAACGCCGGCAAGCAAACCGTCACCGCCATTACCGGCGCCTCCATTTTCGACTCGGCCCAATCCTTTGCCATGATTCGCGGCGGCCATGTCGACCTGACTGTATTGGGTGCTTTCGAAGTGGATGTGATGGGCAATATCGCCTCTTGGATGGTGCCGGGAAAGCTCGTAAAAGGTATGGGCGGCGCTATGGATCTGGTGGCGGGAGCGGAAAATATCGTCGTCACCATGACCCACGCCAGCAAAACCGGTGAATCCAAACTGCTCTCAAAGTGCACGCTGCCGCTCACCGGCGCCGGCTGTATCAAGAAGGTGGTAACCGACTTAGCTTACGTGGAAATTCGCGATGGCAAATTCTGGCTGGTGGAGCGCGCGCCAGGAGTACCCGTGGATAAAATCGTGAAACTCACCGCAGGCGAGATGGTCGTACCGGACATTGTCCCCGAGATGATGTTTTAATATCCGCCAGTCGCTTTTCGCAACGCCGATGGTAAGCATCCTTACCATCGGCGTTTTACAGTTCGCTACAATTCAGGAAAGCATAACGCGCAAAAATCCGAGTATGTTGCGCGACATTCGCTAATAAGGAGTTGCTGTATGAGCAAAACTGCTGCCGTCGCCAGTCTCGCTGCGCTGGTGCTACTCGCTGGCTGTAAAACCGGCTTCAACCGTACCCACAGCCAGCCGAAAGATCCCAATCCGCCCCCCTGTGCCAAAGAGGCATCCAACCCAAACGTCTCTAACGAAGCACGGGCGGTGTTTAAAATGCTCGCCGGCTTTACCTGCTCAGATAGCCCCTTTGATGGCTACGTCATGGGCCAGAATGCCGGCTCCGGCAACCAGATTGCCATCGACAGCCACGACCGCTCCTACGCCAAGCTGATTACCGCCGTGGACACTGCCACCACTCACCTGCCGGGAATGGTGGCAATTGATTACGAGCACGATCGCATCTTCACAGTAGCGCAGTTAAAAAGCGCCAATGAAAAGCTGGAAGCGCATTGGAAAGAGGGTGGCCTGGTGAGCATCAGCTGGATGCCACTGAACCCATGGAAAAATGACGCGCAGGACCCTGTCAGTACTCCCGGTACTGCGGCGGATCTATTAGCGGGAGACGAACGTCACGACCTGGCCGATTTGCTCGACGACTCCACCGATGTTTACGAGGTATGGCGACGCAAGTTGGATCATGTGGCCGAAGCACTGCAGGATTTGGAAGCCAAGGGTGTTGCGGTTTTATGGCGGCCATTACCGGAGATGAACACCGAGCGATTCTGGTGGGGCACCCTCAATAACCGCGTCACCAACAATGTCGATGACGCCAGCCTCTATACCGACTTGTGGGAGGACATGTACGAATATCTCACCAAAGATAAGGAGCTTAGTAATTTGCTTTGGGTGTACAGCCCAGGGGAGAGCGGCACGCCAAATGGTAAGAACGCCACCTGGGCCTATCCCGGTGCGGATTTTGTCGATGTGGTCGCAGGCATCGCCCGTAACGATGCACTGAACATCAAGGATTACCAGGTGCTCATTGACCTACAGCGCCCCTTTGGCATGGCGGAATACAGCCCACTGCCAGCGGAAAAAGGCGGTGTCGATAGCGCTAGCCCCAAGATGTTTAATGCACTCACCTATGCCGACCGCCTGCACGGCAGTTACAAGGCTACGGGCTTTTGGGTGAGCTGGCACAGCTACGATGCCAGCCAAGACGGTGAAGATGTGCGCTCGCATATGGCGCTAATCGACAGCGACCGCCTTAAAGCGCTCACCGACCGCGCTCACATTCTCAGCGTTGAGAGAATTAAAGAACATAAACTGCGGGATTGAACCCCACCCCAGCCCTCCCCTTGATAAG
>CAYZVN010000018.1:6268-18866 GCA_964482025.1 uncultured Saccharophagus sp.
TAAACTGCGGGATTGAACCCCACCCCAGCCCTCCCCTTGATAAGAGGAGGGTGCTAACGGCACGAGATGAAACCCCACCCCAGCCCTCCCCTTGATAAGAGGAGGGTGCTGAGGGCACGAGAAAGGTAAAGGTTACTTTTCTTCGCCGCTCGGCTGATGCTGCCGGCGGCGCACTCCTATATGGGGCTCGTTGCGAGCCTTGGCTAATTGGATTTGCTTTTGCCGCTCGGCAAAGCGCTGGCGCTGCTCGGGGGTTTGGCTATCGAAACAGTGCGGACAGGCAATGCCGGGCATATAGCGCTCGGATTGTTTGTCCTCTTGGCTGATGGGCATGCGACAGCCGTGGCACAGATCGTAACTTCCTTTTTCCAGCTTGTGATTCACCGCCACCCGATTATCAAAAACAAAGCACTCACCCTGCCAAAGGCTCTGCTCCTCTGGCACCTCTTCAAGGTACTTCAAAATGCCACCTTTGAGGTGGTACACCTCGGCAAAACCCTGCTGCTTCAAGTAGGCAGTGGACTTTTCGCAGCGAATACCCCCAGTGCAAAACATGGCGACTTTTTTGTGTTTGGCCGGGTCGAGATTTTGCGCGACGAATTCCGGCAATTGCCGAAACGACTCGGTGTTGGGATTGATGGCCCGAGTAAAAGTACCCACTTGGAATTCGTAGTCATTGCGGGTGTCTATCAGCACGACTTCAGGATCGCTGATCACGCTGTTCCAATCCTTGGGCTCGACATAGGTACCGACGGTTTTATTAGGGTCTATGTCCTCCACCCCCATGGTGACGATTTCTTTCTTCAGCTTGACCTTCATGCGATAGAAAGGCTGCCCCTGATCAAAAGACTCCTTGTGATCCAGATCCGCTAGGCGCGGATCCTTCTTAAGGTACGCCAACAAGGCATCGATGGCTTCACGCGTACCTGAAACGGTACCATTGATGCCCTCATGGGCCAGCAGCAGAGTGCCTTTGATTTGGTGAGTCTGACAAAAGTCGAGCAGTGGCTGTTGCAGATCGCGAAAATCTGGCAGTCCAACAAATTTATAAAGTGCGGCTATAACAATCTGGCTCATGATGACCCCTTTCCAACAGGCCGCGCATTGTACTGAAGCGACTGTTTTTTGAACAGGATTTACCTCCGGTTTATCTCCCTCTTTGGCGTCTCAGGTTGTTGTCCATGCAGGCAAAGTTCACTCAAGGTTCAATATTCCGTCACATCAACGTGATGACCCTGTCCGGTACAGTGGGTTTGGTCGCCCTTTTTTTGGTGGATCTGGCGGATATGTACTTTCTCAGCCTCTTGGGCGAGGTGGAGATCAACGCCGCCATCGGCTACGCCGGCTCCGTGCTGTTTTTTACCTTGTCCCTCTGTATTGGTTTGTCCATCGGTTGCAGCGCTTTAGTTGCACAAGTGGTGGGCAAAGGCGATAGGGCCACCACTGAACGCCAGATCACCCATATTTTTCTCGCCATTCTCGCCATCACCATTCCGGTGAGCCTCGCCTTGTGGCTTGGTATGGATAAGATGTTGGATTGGCTAGGTGCAAGCGGTACCGCTAAGCAGCTGGCGCTCGACTACATGGGGATTATTCTGCCGAGCACTCCGTTGTTGGGCATTGCCATGGCCTGTGGCGGCGTGCTGCGGGCTCTAGGCGAAGCCAAAAATGCGATGAACGTGACCTTGATAGCGGCTGTGGTCAATGCCGTGCTCGATCCGATTCTTATCTTTGTGCTCGGCTGGGAAATTCGCGGTGCCGCGGCGGCTACCGTCGCTTCGCGACTGGCGATGATGGGCTTTGGGCTGTGGATCATCACGCACCATCATCATTTGCTGGGACGGGCGCAAATGTCCAAGCTGATGGCGGACATGCGCAGTTACTTTTCCATTGCGTTTCCCGCCGTGCTTACCAACCTGTCCACTCCTATTGGCTTAGCTTATGTCACCTATGTTATGGCCAGTTTTGGGGACGAGGCCGTCGCCGGCCAGGCAATTGTCGGGCGTATTCAACCTGTCGCCTTTGCCGGCCTATTTGCTCTGTCAGGCGCCATTGGGCCTATAGCGGCGCAAAACCTTGGCGCGCTCCAATTCCCTCGAATTTTTGAAACTCTGCATAAGAGCCTGATTTTTGTACTGATCTATTGCGCCTGTGCCTGCGGTATTTTATTTGCCGCCACGCCTTTATTAGTCGCCGCTTTCCAAGTAGAGGGACTGACGGCCGATATCATCCGCTGGTTTTGCTATGGTTTTAGTTTGATTTTTATTTTCAATGGCACAACGTTTGTCACCAACGCGCTGTTTAACAATCTGCGCGCTGCCCCTTATGCCACCCAATTTAATTTTGGCAAGGCCACAGTGGGAACCATACCCTTTGCTTATTTTGGCGGCCTGTGGGCTGGCCCACTGGGGGTTTATTGGGGTGTACTTATAGGAGCCGCGCTAGTGGCAGTGCTGGGGCTGTGGGTTTGTAAGCGGCATATTCGCCAGCTGCACAAGCGGGAGGTAATGCCCGCTGTTGGCTAATTCGGTGCGCGCCGCCCAGTACGACTACCGCCGCTTACCTCTCACGCGCGCGCCTCTACCCGCAGGTTTGACTTTATTGCGCAGCTTGGCCTGATTGCTGGGACTCACGCGTTTGAATTTCGGCTTGTCGTCTGGAATCAGCGCGTTGGGGCCGTCGCCAATTAAGTCGTCGCGTCCCATTTTGCGAAATTGATCGCGCAGCATCGGCCAGGTTTTTTCATCGTGAAAGCGCAACAACGCTTTTTGAAAGCGGCGCTGCTCAATGGTGCGCGGCGTGCGCACACTGCGGCTTTTGTAGGACACTTTGCGCAGCGGGTCTTTTTCCGAATGGTACATAGCAGTCGCCATGGCCATAGGGGACGGATAAAACGTCTGTACCTGATCCAGCCGATAATTATTTTTCTTCAGCCAAAACGCCAGGTTGATCATATCCTCATCTTCGCAGCCCGGATGGGCGGCGATGAAGTAGGGTATTAAATATTGTTTTTTCCCCGCTTCACGAGAGAACTTCTCGAACATTTCCTTGAAGCGTTCGTAGGTGCCGATGCCGGGCTTCATCATTTTATTGAGCGGGCCATCCTCAGTGTGCTCCGGCGCAATTTTTAAATAGCCGCCGACATGATGAGTCACCAACTCTTTAACGTACTCCGGGTCTTCCACCGCCAGGTCATAACGCAAGCCCGACGCAATGGCGACGCGCTTAACCCCCGGAATCGCGCGCGCTTTGCGATACAGATTGGTCGTGGGAGAGTGGTCGGTAATCAGATTCTTACAGATGCCTGGGAAGACACAGGACAGGCGGCGACAGTTGGCGAGGATATTGGGATCCTTGCACGCCAACTGGTACATATTGGCGGTAGGGCCGCCGAGATCAGAAATAGTGCCGGTAAAGTTGGGCACTTTATCGCGTATATCTTCAATTTCCCGGAGGATCGACTCCTCCGAGCGACTTTGAATGATTCGGCCTTCGTGCTCGGTGATCGAACAAAAGGTACAGCCGCCAAAACATCCCCGCATGATATTCACGGATGTTTTGATCATGTCATAAGCGGGAATAATCGCCTTGCCATAGACCGGGTGCGGCACCCGCGCATAAGGCAAACCAAACACCGCGTCCATTTCGTCGGTTTCCAACGGAATCGGTGGCGGGTTGATCCATATCTCTTTGGTGCCGTGCTTTTGCACCAGGGTGCGCGCATTGTGCGGGTTGGATTCCAGGTGCAGCACCCGCGAAGTATGCGAGTAAAGCACGCGGTCGTTGCGCACTTTTTCGTAAGAAGGGAGGCGAATGCAGGTTCGATCGTCGTCCAAGTCAAACTGGCGATGCAGCGGCATCGGGATAATGCGGACCGGCTGCTCTTCGTTAGGATCCACTTTCTCTTCGGTCTTGCACGACTGCGTCTCCGGGTCTTTCCACTCATAGGGATTGGGCATGGCGTCAATATTTTTTGGCCAATCCACCCGCGACGAATCGATCACATCCCAGCCTTCCGGTATCGCCTCGCGCAGCACCGCAGTGCCGCGAATAAATTGCATGTCCGCAACGGTTTTACCGGCGGAAAATCCGTGCGCGACCTCTATCACCGCGCGCTCGGCATTGCCGTAAAGCAAAATATCCGCTGCGGAGTCGATCAGTACCGACTTGCGCACCTGGTCGCTCCAGTAATCGTACTGAGCGATTCGCCGCAGGCTCGCTTCGATACCGCCTATCACAATCGGCACATCGTAATAGGCTTCGCGGCAGCGCTGGCTATACACGATTACGGCGCGATCAGGGCGCTTGCCACCCTCGTTATTGGGGGTGTAAGCGTCGTCGGAGCGCAGCCGCAAATCCGATGTGTAGCGGTTGATCATGGAGTCCATATTGCCGGCCGACACGCCAAAAAACAGATTGGGCTTGCCCAATTCCTTGAACGGCTCCGCCGAGCGCCAATCCGGCTGGGCGATGATCCCCACGCGAAACCCCTGGCTTTCCAGCAGCCGGCCGATCACCGCCGTGCCGAAGCTCGGATGATCCACGTAAGCATCCCCGCTGATGATAATGATGTCGCAAGAGTCCCAGCCCAACTGGTCCATCTCCGCACGGGACATCGGCAGGAATGGCGCCGGGCCAAAACATTCGGCCCAGTATTTGGGGTGAGAAAGCAGATGTTGAGCTTGTTTGATCATAGATAAGCAGCAGGTCGCAAACAGGTGGCAGTTGGACAAAAACTATGCAGGTCGCGCATTCTCCCAGAAAAGCCCCCGCCCGCCTAGGGCCAAGCGGATATCCCGCTACTGGATCACACTTGCGCACCTTCGCCGAAAGCGCTCCTATACCGGGTCCCACACCCGCTTATGCTCAATTCGACAAGCATATTGCAAGATCAATAACTTTCTTTATAGTCCGCCGCCAGATATGAGCGAAGTGTCGCGACCGTGAAAGGCATCGCCCAATAAACGTTAGGGCCGTTTAGCCAGAGCTAAATGGCGTATTACTAGAGGGCTCCCACAGGCGCAGGTTTAGCGGTACCTCGTGATTCGATTATTCCCGAAGACTATAATCTCAACGGCACTAACGACGTGGGGACGACCTCACCTATCGAACGTCAAACGGGGACGGCCCCAAATCATTGAGCATAAAAATGAACTGGTTCATCTTATTTATTGCCGGCCTTTTTGAAATTGGCTGGGCCATTGGCTTGAAATATTCCGACGGGTTTACCAAACCCTGGCCCACGGTAGCTACTGTAATCTCAATGCTGATCAGCTTTGTGTTGCTAGGGATTGCCATGAGAACTTTGCCTGTAGGGACAGCTTACGCGGTATGGGTAGGCATTGGCGCAATGGGTACCGCCGTCCTGGGCATTTTTTTGTTCAACGACTCGGCGCATTTATGGCGCCTGGCAAGCATTGGACTTATTTTCGCCGGCGTAATTGGTCTAAAACTTTCCCACCACTAAGCATCCGCTGGCCGTGTTATGCGCGTTAACCCACGAAATTATGCGGCTAAACTCAGGATACTTTGCGAGTCGCTCGGCTCGCCGGGCTCGCGGAGAAGCGCAAATGGGGGAAACTCAGCAACAACAAAACCAAGTCGTTCTTAGCGATCAACTGGAAAAGCTGATTGACGAGCTGCCGGATGATCAACTCACCATTGACGAGTTGATTGAGCGCTGTGGCGAGGAAGGACTGTTGTTGCTGAGCGCTCTACTCACGCTGGTATTTTTGATACCGGTATCGATTCCCGGTGTGAGCACCGTCTTTGGTGCGGTAATTTTATTGGTTGGCGCCAGCCGTATACGCAATAAAGCCTTGTGGCTGCCGAAGCGAATCAAGGAGCATTCGGTCGCAGTGGAGAAACTACGTCCCGCTCTCAAACGAGGCTTGGTGTGGGTACATCGCCTGGAAAAAATCAGTCGTCCCTACCGACTTTCAGGACTCGCGCAAGGACGCGCAATGGATTTAATCAACAATCTCGCGTTTATTCTCTCCGCACTTCTATTGATGTCACCGTTTGGTTTTGTCCCCTTTAGCAATACTCTCCCCGGTCTCGCTCTGCTGTTCTACTCCATCGGCCTTGCGCAGCGCGATGGGATCGCCGTTTTATTGGGTCATGCAACCAATGTAGCCACGCTTGTTTATTTCGGCATTCTTATCGGTGGCGGCGGCTATGCGTTAAAACAGTTGCTGACGTAACGCAGCGATTACTGATGTAAAGCGGACAAAAATTATTGTAAAGGTTCCGCTAAATCCGGAAAAACATCCTTTCCTTTCGCTATTTCCCCGCAAATTCGGCTTTTTTATCTGGCACGTTATTCGCAGCGACTGAGCGCTGTAGTACCTAAAAAAGTCGTACCTAAAAAAGTCGTACCTAAAAAGTCGTACCCAAAAATGACATTGCCCAAGCAATTGAGGAGTTATTCCTATGAAAAACTTTCCTAAATCCCCATTGGCTATTGCGGTTGTACTTGCTGCAGGACTCACCGCTGGTTGTAACAACACACCGGAACGCGCCAGCGTCGAAGACCGAGAAGGAGCTGAAACTGCCTCAGTGACACCTTACGACACCGGCATTCCCACAACGTCTTCTGCGGATCGAGACGCGCGCAGAAATAATGATTATGCGCTAGGTGACAATGAAGCCCGCGACACTCAGCAGCGAAATCGCCAACTGAGTGCCATCAGCGAAAACAATACCATCTTGTTCGAGTTTGACTCGGCCGATTTAACCGATACCGCCAAAGAGTCTTTGGATCAAGTTGCCGAAGTGCTGCAGGACCAAAGTGACGCAGTGGAAAGCATCACCATTCGCGGCTATGCCGACGCTACGGGCCCTGATGTTTATAACGAACAATTGTCTGAAAGCCGTGCGAAAAGTGTGCGCAATTATCTGCGCGATCAGGGCGTGAACGCAGACTCCTGGCAAGTTGAAGGGCGAGGTGAAGCCAATCCCATTGCCTCTAATGACAACCCCCAGGGCCGCCGTGAAAACCGTCGCGTTGTTATTGAGCTGAACGGCAGCAACGTAGAGGGTTTAACCAGCAGCTATTCGCCGGAATAAAATAAACTGCCGAGGCGCGCTCGCGCCTCTTTTCGCTGTGGGTTAACGAACGGAGAACGCTAAACCCTATCGGTAATGTGCAGCACAGGGATTTACGCCACCTTCTTTGGAGCGCAAGTTGATCTGGTTTCTCGTGCTGCACATTATCACGTTAATATTTTGGTGCGCGGCACTGTTGTATCTGCCGGCGCTGATTGCCGGCGTGCACTCCCGCAGCACCGCAATCGAGGAGCCCGCTCACCGTTATGGCTCCGTCGCTCGCTTTGTCTTCACGACCATTGCCACCCCAGCCGCTTTACTTGCCATTACCTCCGGTACCTTGGTCTTTTTACTGAACCGGACTGTGGAGGTGTGGCTGATCGGTAAATTAACGCTGGTCACGGGCTTGGTGGTAGCTCACACCTTTGCCGGAGTTTTATTGCTGCAAACACAAACCTACAGTGACAAACCCATCGCTCGCCGGTGCCGCCTTCTCAGCGCTGTGCTTTGGTGTCTGATGATTGGCATAGTGTGGGTGGTGCTCGCCAAGCCAGCAGCGGAGATATTGCCATGATGCGCAATGACCGCCGAGCGCCTTCAACGTTAATTCTTTTTCGCATGCTCGACGGCAATTTCGATATCCACACCCACCGCGCGCTCATAAACCAATTGCCCGCCCAGATAACTGGTGACGCCAATCAGCAAGCCGGTCAGTGCCGAAATATAAAGTCCCCAGGGCCACACATGGGCGTCCGCTTCACCAAATCGCAGCATCCAGTTGAGCGACGCCAACGACAGCAGCATGACCGCGAGAGTGGCGTGACACCACGCGGTTATCAGGCGGCGAATGCGCGCAACGGCGACCAAATCAATCAACCCCACCAGTCCCGATACCCAACCGCCGGCGGCCCCTACCCCACTCAACCAGACACCTGCGCGCGCCCAAAAATAATCGTCGGTGCTGATAAAGGCCAAGTCGACGCCTATAAGGGCAATCAGCGCAGCGACGGGAAAGTGGATCAACATGGGGTGAATTGGATGCCCCGAAATGGACATACGACTGATGATGGCTTGATGTTCCACGGCAGATCTCCTCAATGCTCAATAAAACCCTATGTTCGCCTCTGCTTAACCTCGGCGGCGACTTTGCTGTCCGGCTGTGGCGGCCCACTTTCCTCACTGGACCCTGCCGGCCCGTCGGCGCAGTCCGCAGCGGCCCTTTGGTGGCTTATGTTCGGCGCATTTGGGCTGGTTTTACTGGCTGTTATCGCACTTTGGTGTTTCGCCATACGCCACTCGACGCCGGTGGACAATCCACGTCGCAATCTGCGTTTGATTATTGGCGGCGGAATTGTGCTGCCACTGTTGAGTATGACCGGGTTACTGGCGATTGGAATTCCGGCGGGTCATCGAATGCTGCCGCTGCCGACCTCGCAAGATGTATTGCATATTCACGTTACCGGACATCAATGGTGGTGGGAGGTGCATTACCCCGAGAGCGGTATCCGCTTGCGCGATGAACTGCATATCCCCGCCGGCGCACCGGTGGATATCCACTTAACCACCGCAGATGTTATCCATTCCTTCTGGGTCCCGCGCCTTGCCGGAAAGCTGGACGCCATTCCCGGCCGCACCAATATTCTGCGTTTACAAGCCGAGCGGCCCGGCGTTTATCTTGGCCAGTGTGCTGAGTTCTGCGGACTGCACCACGCGCATATGCAATTCAGCGTGACCGCTCACGAACCCGCGGCTTTTCAACAATGGCTGAATGAGACCTCTGCCAATGACTGATTCTGCGAAACTGCACAATGAGCTGATGCGCATTTGGGGAAACCTGCCCGGCCTCGGCGCTCTGTCCGCGGTGAATCACACCTCCGTAGGTTTGCGTTTTATCGTCACCGGCTTGGTGTTCTTTTTAATCGGTGGCGTGCTGGCCATGCTGATACGCACCCAATTGGCGCTGCCGGATCAGCGCTTGATCGGGCCCGATTTGTACAACCAAATTTTCACCATGCACGGCACGCTGATGATGTTTTTATTCGCCATCCCCGTGCTGGAAGGTTTGGCGATGTATCTCATTCCGAAAATGATCGGCACTCGCGATTTGGCTTTTCCCAGGCTGGGCGCATTTGGTTATTACTGTTATTTATTCGGCGGCATTATTCTCTGCTCCAGCATGCTGTGGAGCATGGCACCAAGCTCCGGCTGGTTTATGTATACCCCGCTTACCGACGCCACCTTCAGCCCCGGGCGCGGCCCGGATTTCTGGCTGCTGGGTATCACCTTTGTGGAAATTTCCGCGCTATCGGCCGGGGTGGAATTAATCGCGACGATTTTACGCATGCGCGCGCCGGGAATGACGCTCCAGCGCATGCCTATATTCTGCTGGTACATACTTGGCATGGCATTTATGATTTTGTTCGGCTTCCCGCCGCTTATTCTTGCCAGCATTATGTTGGAATTAGAGCGTGCCGCCGGCTTTATTTTCTTTGACGGCTTGCGCGGCGGTGATCCGCTGCTGTGGCAACACCTTTTCTGGCTGTTCGGCCACCCCGAGGTGTACATTATTTTTCTGCCGGCGGCGGGCATAGTCTCCACCTTAATTCCGGTATTCGCGGGGCGGCCTCTTGTGGGCTACGGCTGGATAGTGCTCGCCATAATCACCATGGGTTTTATCAGCTTTGGCTTGTGGGTCCACCATATGTTCACGGTGGGCATTCCTCACTTGGCGCAAGCATTTTTCTCGGTGGCAAGCATGCTGGTCGCCATACCCACCGGCATTCAGATTTTTGTGTGGCTCGCCACCTTGTGGAGCGGCCGCGTCACTTTCAGCTTACCCATGCTGTGGATCATGGGGTTTTTAGTGATTTTTGTCTGCGGCGGCCTTACCGGTGTCATGCTGGCGTTAGTGCCTTTTAATTTACAGGTTCACGATACGCACTTTGTGGTCGCCCACATGCATTACGTGCTGGTCGGAGGCATGTTATTTCCGCTGATCGCCGGCTTTTATTATTGGCTTCCTCATTTTTCCGGCCGCATGCCTTCGCCAACTCTGGGTCGCTGGGGGTTTTGGCTGACGTTTATTGGCTTTAATACCACGTTTTTATTAATGCATCTCACCGGCCTTTTCGGTATGCCGCGCCGCATCTATACCTACGATGCAGGACTGGGTTGGGATGGTTTAAACCTGCTGTCGTCCGTGGGTGGATTTGTTATGGCAGTGGGGGTGGCGGTAATTATTCTGGATTTTCTTCTGCATTTCCGTTTCGGCACTCGCGCGCCCGCTAACCCGTGGAAGGCGGACACCCTGGAGTGGGCGACTGCCACACCGCCCCATCCCTACAATTTTTTATCGCTGCCGCAAGTCTCCAGCCGTCATCCGCTGTGGGATCAGCCTGAGCTCGCCACCGAGCTTGCCGCAGGCCGAGGGCTGCTGGCCCGCTCCGCAAACGAGGCGCGCGAAGTACTCGGGACCAGTGCGAGCCGAGGGGAAGTACGGGAGCTCATCCGCGTGCCCACCAACTCCTGGATACCTTTGCAGTTAGCCGCAGTGCTGGCGGTGGTGTGCATTTGCTTGCTGCTGCGCGCCTATTGGGTGGCGCTTGCGGTTACTCTGATCAGTGTCGTTATGATGTTTCGCTGGAGCTGGATCTGCGGCGCTCATCCGGCCAATGACACAGCGCCTTTGGATCAAGCGCCCAATCTGACTTACACCTGGGGCGGCATAGGCGTCACCAGTATGTTTCTTACATTGATGGCAGATGCGGCTCTGTACCTGTCTTTATTATTCGGTTGGTTTTATCTATGGACGGTCGCGCCCCTGTGGCAGTTTTCCCCCGACTCACCCTTAGCGCCCGGCTATATGTTGCTGTGCGGTGCGCCCTTAACCCTGGCGGTTTTAGGTTATTGCGTCTGGGTGCAGAAAGCCCACCGCGGCAAGGATGGCTCGCTCGCCATGGGCCTGTCGGTCGCCAGCCTGCTGGGGTTGCTGCACTGTGTTTTACTCTCCTGGGCGCTCTGGGGAGGTGGCCTGTCTCCGCGCACCCTCGCGCACGACTCCGTGCTGTTAGTCAGCGTGTGTTACTTGCTCCTTCACAGCCTCATCGCCACCATTGCCACTGCCCTGCAAGCCCTGCGCGCGCGCCGCGGCTACATTGGCAGCGCGCGCCCTTATGAACTCGCCATTATGCGAATCTTCTGGCTTTACACGCTGATTATCTACTGGGTGGCCTTTGCCGCATTTACCCTGGCACCAATTTTCGGGGGGTTCGCATGAGTGTAAAAAAGTACGCCTCGGCAGATCATCCTATCCATTTAGTGTTGGGGCTAAGCATTTGGAGCATATGGTTTATCGCCATGTACGGCGGACTTTCGGTTTTCTGCTCGTTTGAAAATCCACCGCGAATCGCCTCGTTAATGCACCCGATTAATCTGGGCTTGCTGGCTCTCACTGCGATAACCTGCGCCGCTCTGGTGGCGTTGAGCCTGTGGAGCTGGCGCAACGGCAAGAGCTTTCCCGGCCGGATATCCTCGTGGCTCTATATCGCGTCAACCATCGCCACTTTAAGCGTGGCGCTACCGGTATTTTTTCTACCGCCGTGTTTATAAAGCGCCTATAAAAAAAGCGTCCGAAGACGCTTTTTATCAATCCTTGCTGCTTGCTCATCCGAGCTTGCTGCTTACTCGTCCGAGCTTGTGCTTACTCGTCCGAGACAGCACTGAATCCGCTGCCTTGTGGATCAGCGGAAATAACCAAGCGTACGCTCTGAACATCCTCTGCGCTTTCCTCTGCATTACGCTGTTGAGCTAAATCCTGCTCATCAATTCGTTCAAACTGCCACTGGGTCACTTCCACGCCTTGCTCTTCCAGATATTGTTTAACCACATCAACCCGCTGACCAAATGCGCTGGTATAACGCTCGCGGTCTTGTTGGTTAACACCGGCTTGCTCGACGCTTGTACCCGTCTGTTGATCGCGGCTATTTTCATAGATGTCATCATCCATGGCCACAACCACCTTTACTGGTTTGTCAGCATCCAGCGAATCTACCAATTCGCCCAACTTACCCACGGACGCTGCTGTCAGCTCGCTTCCCTGAAACTGAAGTGTCTCTTCGTAATCGGCCTCCGCCACGCTGCCGGTCGGCGTTAAATCCGCTTCGTGCGCATAGCCTTGATCCATAGACGTGATAGCGCTAGGGCTGGTGGTGCCCTGTGCCGTTGTGGATCGCTCCACTGGTGGTGACTCAGGAGGCACATAGGCATCACGTTCAACTGAGTTACGCTCACAGGCCGTGGCCAGTCCAACTGTCGCTACGGCAATCGCCAATGCTTTATAAGAAAATACTTTCATAAGTTCACCTCGTCCGCTGCGAAAATGCATTGCATTAAGTGTTCTGTGACTAACTACGTTCTTAACGCTGCCATATCCATGCCAAATTTTGGTAGCCTTCACTTGCCCTTTACCACAGCTCCCCACCAGATTACTGATATCTCAAAAAGAAAAAAGCGCCAACTAAGGCGCTTTTTATTCAGCTACAAAATGAGAAGC
>CAYZVN010000018.1:18966-46887 GCA_964482025.1 uncultured Saccharophagus sp.
AAAAAGAAAAAAGCGCCAACTAAGGCGCTTTTTATTCAGCTACAAAATGAGAAGCTTTAATTGTTCTTCATTTCCTTAATAAAGGCGTCGGCCTCTGCTACGGACGTTCGAATGGCCGCCAACAAAATGTCCACATCCTTGTCAATTTTTACAACTTCTTGTTTTAACGACTGGATAGCCCGGGCGTTTAAATTATGTTTTAGATAGAGCACTTGATCATTCATGGCTTGCAGCACCGGATCGAGACGACTCTCGGTTTTACGCATAGCCGCAATCATCTGCTCATATTTATTCTTCGTATCTTTCAGCTTCCGCTGGCTTTCGCTGCGCAGCTGCTTATTCGAATACTGTTTTAGTTCCTGCTCCCATTCTTTGAATAAGGCTTTTGACACAGATTCGATGCCTTCAATACGCTTGCGGATATCCTCCGCTGCGCTTTTGCTGTCCTCATACTCGGAATTCAACTTTTTATAAACGGATTCCAGATTGCCGCCGTCCACCGCCACCACGGATTTAAACTCCTCCAAAGCGGAAGCGAATTGCTTTTCTGCGGCTTTTTGAGAGTCCCTGGCATCTTCCACACGGTCGACCATAATGTCGCGCTTATGCACACCCAGCTTTTCCATAGTGTTGTAATAAGCCGACGAACAGCCCAGCACCGTTCCCATAACCAACATCAGCAGCAATCGTTTCACCTAAATGTCCTCCGGTTTGTTTAACCGCAGCATTTTACCCCGCGCTTGGGCAAATGTATCGCTTAATCAGGCAAAAAAAACCCGGCATAAATGCCGGGCCCAGCCATTACGGCAATTAAAGGGCGCTTAGGCCTTCAGGTTGTACATCGCCAACTATCACAATGCGAACTTGCTGAACATCCTCAGGAGGGTTGGTGGCCCCTAACTGGTTGCGAGTGGCAAAGCCGGTGTCGGTGGTTTCACCACTGGCTGCGCCTGTGACGCCACCTTCCATCTCCCACTGAACGACGGTAACACCCTGGCGCTCAAGGTATTGACGAATATTTTCGGCGCGGTAGCGGCTGATCAGTTGTGCGCGATTTTGCTGCTCTGCTTCCAGCGCCGCCGCGTTATCTGAGGGTCGAGAGTTGGCCGCAATACCCGCCTCGCCACTTTCGCTTGGACCTATGCGTGCCCCCGCCACACTATCGTCCGCCGGGAAGCCTGCAGAACTGTCCTGATTCATAGTGACAGCGCTGCTAGATGTGGCCGATGACGCGTCCAGCTCAGTTGTGCTTCCTTGGATTTCTACGGTTAAGGCTACTGGCTTTTCTTTGTCGATTTGCTCAACGACTTTTTCCAGCTGCATTTCCGCCGACTCAGTCAAAGTAACGGCGTTGGGTTCGAAGTGGACCGTTTCGTCTACTACATCCAGCTCACCATCGATTCCCGAAATGGCTCGTTCATTTAAATTTCGCTGATCGTTGCTCTCCATCGCATCTTGAGCACGGGTAGTGCTGCGGTTATTCAAACTGCTATCGCTGTCAGTGCTGGAATAGCCTTCAGTATTGGGATTCGTGACGTTGCGGTCCGCTGGAGTGGACGGCGTTACAGCTCGGCTTTCGCTTTGGGGCACGTCATAACTATTAGTTGTGGCCTGGTCCGCTGTTGCCGCAAACGCCAGGGAGCTCGCGCCCATAATTGCCGTCGACAGTACCAACCGCTTGAGATTCATGCTTTTCATAATCTTCACCTCATCAGGTTTTAGGTTCATTCAACTTTCCTTGTATCGTCATAAATGCACTTTCCTTGTGTTTTTTTATTTTGCACATTGAATTAGCCAATAGCATGCCAACCTGGTAGAGCGCACTACATCCGGGACATCAGAGCAATGTGATACACCAATAAAGCCCACCAAACCAGAGCAGCGTTTACATGAATTTGCAAAAATTGGATAAAACACCCTCAAAAGTTTTTATGCGAATAAAAATTCATATTGTTAACTCATGTGGATTTAACAAAAGAATAGCGAGAACCAATACGAGGGATTAATAGTCGGAATATCATATGAACAACCGGGCACAGAGCGGAGGAGATATGGCGACACTTAACCCACCAAAATACGCATTAATTACCGGCGCCACTAGCGGAATAGGCTATGAGCTGGCGAAACTTTTTGGCCAACATGGATACAACCTGATTATCGTTGCACGTACCGAAGCTGACCTTCAGCGCACTGCAGCGGAGTTATCGACTCAATACCATGTCAATGTTATCCCGATTGCCAAAGATCTCTTCGAGCGAGAAGCTACTTTTGATCTTTACGATCAGGTTCGACAAGAAGGTATTGTCGTCGATGTGTTAGTCAATGATGCCGCTCAAGGCCTGTTCGGCAACTTTGTGGAGACCGACCTGCAGAGGGAGCTGGACATGCTTCAATTGAATATCGGCGCTTACTTGGTATTAACCAAGCTCTATCTGCGCGAAATGGTTGCTCGGGGCAATGGTAAAATTTTGAATGTCGCTTCTATTGCAGGAAAAGTTCCCGGGCCCTATCAAGCCGTTTATCACGGCACAAAGGCATTTATTCACTCGTTTACTGAAGCGATCCGCGCGGAGCTGGACGATGGCGAGGTAACCATCACATCTCTCCTACCCGGTCCCACCGACACCGATTTTTTCCACAAAGCGCATATGGAAAACTCTAAAATCCTGGAGCAGGATTTGGCGGATCCAGCGAAGGTGGCAAAAGACGGTTTCGAAGCCCTTATGAAAGGAGATGACATGGTGATTTCCGGACTGAAAAACAAAGCACAAATTGCTGCGAGCAGCATTACGCCGGACAGCTTGGTGGCTAAGACAATGCGCAAACAACAGGAACCACGTCGTCAATAGCTATTACCGAACCGCCTTTAATTTGAAAGCAGCCTGATAACAGGCTCTGCGCGGGACACAACAAATGAGCCGCCATAATGGCGGCTCATTTATTTGTCATAAGGCAGGGTCCGAGCCCGGGCGGTGAGGCTCGCGCAACTGCTTCTTTTCCTCCTCCAGTTCCCTCTGAATTTTCTTTTCGATATCGGCCAACTGTTTGGAGATATCCTGCATTTTGTAGTGCGTACGCAAATCAATTTCCAGCTTTTTGTCCATGCTTCGCACGATTGGATATAAGCTTTGCTCAATGGATAAGGTCAGGCTCGCCAACAATTTATCGAGCCCTGGCACCGGCTGATTGACAACTTCCACTTGCGGGCGATTGGCTGCAATGGTCTCCTGGATTTTGGCGACCAGATCCAGCAGTAAACGCTGCTGCGAATTCTCTCGCTGCTCGTCAAGCTGTCGCGCTTCCTCTGCCACTGGCGAAGTGCGCGCCGTTTCCGCTAAATGACGTACACCGCCGACTAAATCCGCCAGCTGAACCACAATTTTGTTGCCGGTATCCGCATCATCACCGCCCATGGCTTTGTTGCGCAAGAAGTCCGATTTGATCTGTTGCCAACGCGTGCTTTGCTCTTCGCTCATCACACCGCGAATTTCCGCCAGTTTCAGCAGATTTTCCTCTGCGCCAGAGGTCAACAGCTGAGCCTCGCCCAGATAATGATCGGCAATCATCTGTTGCAGCTCATCATCATTCATGATCGAGGCGACCTTCTCCGCCATTTTATTCATATTGCGGTAGCTGCCCTGTAATTTGAATGGCGGCTCGGTGCGGTATTTTTCTGCCTGTGCGGCGGAGATGATGTATTGGCGGTTGACCTTCATCACAATATCGCGCACCACAAATAATTTGCGTAACACCGCAACAATATCGTTGATTTCGGCAGCGCTGTACGCATGGGTTAAATCTGTCGTCGCAACATTGTCGCCCTGAGCCATTTTCACCAGCTTATAAACATCCTCTAAGTCGCGGGTGGCAAGCGGCGCGAGCACCGGATTGGAAGTCAAACTGTTCTCGATATAGCTCAGTGCGAAGTACTCCTCCATACCGCCAAGAATGTCGCCCAGATTGTAAATATCGGCACGGTTAGCCAGCATATCGGGAATCTTAAATACCTCGCCGGACTCGGTGTAAGGGTTACCAGCCATTACCACGCAGAACTTTCGCCCGCGCAAATCATAGGTTTTTGTCTCACCGCGCCATACCCCTTCGATTCGCCGCGTACCGTCACACAGCGAAATAAACTTCTGCAGAAACTCTGGATGGGTGTGCTGTATATCGTCCAAATAGAGCATGACATTATTGCCCATTTCCAGCGCCAGATTAAGCTTGTTCAACTCCTGACGGGCAGTGGCATTGGGTGCTTGATCAGGGTCGAACGAGAGCACATCATGCCCCAACGCAGGACAATTAATACGCATAAAAATCAAACCCAAGCGATTGGCCACATATTCCATCAAGGTGGTTTTGCCATAGCCCGGGGGCGAAATCATCATCAATAGCCCCATCAGATCCGAGCGCTTATTCTCGCCCACCGTACCCATTTGCTTGGCGAGGTTGTCGCCGATAATCGACAAATAGGATTCGCTAATAAGGCGGTTGCGTACAAACGACGACAAGGGGCGCGCTTTAAAATCCTGCACTCTCAACTGGCGGCGCTGCCGATCGAGAAACTGCTGGCGTGCCGCCAGAAATCGGCGGTAAGCGGGAATAAACTCGCGTCGGTGGCGCTCCGTTTTTTCCATAAAAGCGTCAAGTGATAACGACAAGCTTTGTTCCCGTATCAGCTTATGCTCACCCATCAGACCTTCGATACGAAATTCAAGATCCGTCTGAGTCGGCCGCCGGTCGACTCGCTGATCCGCATTCAAAATTGCAATTGCTTCTGGAATATAGCGGCGCAACGCGCTCAGCTCACGATTATCCACCAGCGCCGACAGCCAAGCGCTAGACAAATCCCAGCGCGCCGCCGGCCGTCCTAATAATTTTTCCAAAGCGGTTTGATAGCGCCGCCAAGCGGCGTCATCAAGCGAACGGCGCAATTCATCCACCAGAAACTGAGCATAGCGGCTCACCACAAACTCTGGCCGGTCACGGCCCAACTCCAGCATGAGATATTCCGCTGCGCGCGCCAGCTCATAGGTCGATAGCGATATCGGATGAAGCTCAATAAACTGCATCATCGCCGCTTGGATTTCCCGTATCAGTATGTCGCCCGCTTGGCGACTGGCAAAAACTCGCTGCATATGGGCGGCTGACTGGGCCCGCTCGATCCACGCAGGCCAATTGGCGGCAACCCCCAGTGACTCGGCGACCGCTTCCAGATTCACCCAAAAAATTTGCGCAAATCCGCGGCTGAGAGGGTCGAAGCGCAGCAGGTCGGCGCTGTCGAGTGCCGGCAGTAATGTTTGCAGGATCAAGGCCGCATCGTGATCGTGGATGCCTTTTTCGTAGCCTTCGCGGTAGCGAGGTGCGGTAAATTCGCGGACGATCTGCTGCATCGAGGGTGGATCAAGCAGTGCCTTTTTCAGCTGTGCAAGGCTGAGTCCGTCGGAGTTTTGCTCCGCCGCGAGCACAATACTGGCAGCCAGATATTCGGCGCGATACACCTCTGCGCTTTCGGATTCCAGCGTAACTGTCCAGAAATCCCGCAGTTCATTCAGCGTCGCATCGTCGACTGCCTGATAATATTCCGTGCCTGTCAAATGTAAAAACAATTGATTCTGACGCGGAATTAAGGTGAGATCGAGCTCTTGATTATTGACACTAAATCTATGGCGCGGGCCGAGTTTAACCACATTACCGCCGGCCTCAAACAACTCACTTTTGTCCCTCAGAGAGCGCGCGCCTTGATCGCGAATATTTTTGAATTTTGACTCTAGATCATCGGCTTTAACAGCGTCATCCAACTCTCGAAGTTGCGCGACAAACTCGCGAATTTTCAGCACCATCGCATCGGCGGCAAAAAATGTATTTAACTGCTGGGCATCGGTAAACTTCTGCGCGCGCCGATCGATACTGGTCAACACCCGCACCGCAGCATCCATTACCGCCTGCGCCTTGCGTTGGCGCTGGTCGAGCAACTGTTGCTTATGTGCCTCAAAGGTTTCGTAAATTTCCTCGCGTTTGGCCACTATATCGACGAGAAACTCTTCGCGATCGGCAAACTGGCTTTCCAACTCTTCGAGCTGCACGAGCAGACGCGCCATTTGCTCGTCGCAAGCTTCCGGGTTTGTGGCCAATCCTATGGCATTGGCGATGCTTTGAGAGAGCAACTTGAACTGGGCGCCGAATTGCGCAGTCGCCTCCGCCGAGCCAAAGCTTCTTTGCTTGTGGCCCGCCTGTGCTTTGCTTTGATTGAGCTTTGCGTAAATGGCCGCAATTCCATCAATAATACGGGTATGAACAGTGGCGTCACCGACTTTTAGCGTGGCGAGCAACTCCGTCAACAAATCCAGGCCTGAGGCCATATTCTCGATATCGCGCAGCAAAGGCGCGAGCTCCGCGACTGTGGTCGCCAGATCGAGATCGCGATGGAATTGAGCAATTCTTTCCTCGTACGGCTGCAGTGCGCGCTCATCGGCAAGAAACACAACCGTTTTTTCACTGACCGCGTCTTGCTGCTCTACCAATTGCTGTTCTAGCTCATCAATACGTTGCACATTGATATAGCGCTGGTCGCGAATCGTGGCGAGATGACCACGCTGGCGGCGAATCGCGTCTAGGGCACGAACATAATCATCCGTCGTCTTCCAATTAGATGTGCGCATAAATGCGAGCAACTCGTCTTGTTGTTGCTCTGCAGTTGCGAGGGCCTGCACGGATTGTTGACGAATGCTTTCAACTTTTTCGAATTCATCTATGGCGAGCTCAGCAGTGCGAGAAATTTCCTGCAAGAGATGTTTGACGTCGTGGGTTTCACCATCGCCAATCCAGTAGTGATCGTCAAAGATCTTCAGCGCGGACTTGCGCAGCTCTTCATAAAGACGAAGCGTCACTGACTGATTATCGATAATTCGACCAACGGCAAATAAATCTGCAATACCGCGCACTAATTCGGCGTTACCGATACGTCCGAGAAAGGTTTGCTTGGGTGGCTCCCGGCTGGCGTGTTCATCGCTAAAAAAAGGCGTTCGCCACACCTGCATGGGGTGTACACGAGTCGGCTCTGCCACCGCAGCAAAAATGACCAGAGTCCCGTCTTCTGCCAGTGCGTAACCATCGCCATAAATAGGATTTTGCAGGGTTTTGGTGATCATGTTGTAGGCAAACAAACCCACCACACCGGCAACCGGCTCATAAAACACATAGAGCACATCCTCACCGTTTGGCGAGCGGATCATCCGACTAAACAGCATCTCGCGACTGTCGTCATCAAAGGTTTTATATTGCCCGGACTGCAGATAATAACCACCCGGAAACACAATACCGTGATCTTCCGGAAGTTGAACGCAGGATGCACCTATAGCGTCAATTCGCTGCACTTCTCGGGTAAGTTTGTTAAATACCAGATAACGCCACTGCGGCTCTCGATAAGGTAGAATTTTTAACAGAATTAAACTGCCGAGTTCGGCATACCAAAACTCGCCATCGTCTATGGACTGAGTCAAATCGTCCACCGGCTCGTGATAAATGCCCAAGCCGACCGAGGTATTATTTTCGATTTTGATGGTCAGATCACCGCCGACCGTTTCGATAAAAAGCTGATCGAGAATATTGACGTGAGGATATTTGCCATTGACCACTTGATCACGAGTGGTTTTTGTCCACTCAAAATCAAAGGCGGGCGGCATTTGAATATCCCGCTCGCCGCGGTTATCAATGTAGGTCACTTGCCGGGCATCGGCCGATAAGTTCCAGCGGAATACGCGCAAGTCTGCGCGCCGCTCGCCGATCTGAAAAGCCGCCAACAGCTTGCCGTTGCGCACCGTCAGCTGGACCAGATGCGTCTGCTTGTAATAACGGTATAGCTCTTCAAAATCCCGCTGAAAGCTTGGCTCACTGAGGAAGCTTCCGGTAAGGGGAAACTCCGTCATGGCAAGCTCATCGCCTTCTCCCTCAAGGCGAAACAACGCAAATACGTCGGTGACGCGGGTTTCGGTTTTTAGCCCGATAAAGACGTTGTAACCGAACAGAAGAAAATCACCGACCTGGACAATGTCGCGGGGAATGCAGTTATTTTCCGTGCGCACTCGGACGCGCGCGGCGACCGCCATTTCCGAGCTACCAAATTCATTTAGCCGCGCTTGATTGAGGCGGGAGGTTAGCGCTTTGAGCTGTGTTCCCTGCTCCGTGAGGCGGCGTCGAATAACCTCGTAGGCACCACCTTCCGCTACCGCTTGATCAAATTGAGCGTTATCCGGATCTATAACCGCCATAGTGTTTCCCTATATATTGCTCGTGAGTGATGGGGAATGACTGAACACTCAAAACGCGGCCACCTCACCAATGAGGTGGCCGGATTTTTAGAGGCTGCTTCACGCGATACTGCGTTAGCTGGCTTCTAGGGTGTTGTCAGGTCGGTTGCAGAATTGGCGCTATTCGCCGAGGCTCGCCCCGTCATGGCGAGCACGCTCTCCAAAATGTTGGCGATGGTACTGCTCTTAGTGGCCAAGCCGTCCACCGCTTTGCCGATCGAAAGCGATTTGGCGAAGTTATCGAAAAAGTGCTCTTCACCACCGACGATATCAATCTTCGCTTTCGCCAATGCGGTTGCCAGTACTTCGGCATTTTCCTTGGCAATTTCTTTGCCCGCTTCGATGGACGCAATCGCTTCTTTGAACGCGGTCTCCAGCGACATGCGGAACTCCTCATGCTGACGAGCTTGATCGCTCATATTGCCCATGGCCGTGAATTTATCGACCAGGCCATCCGCTTCCGCTTTGTATTTCTCGCGCACCACCTCCGCTTCTGCCATGCCCACTTGACGCTTGGCCGCCGCTTCGGACTCGCCCTGTAGAGCAACCACTTTGGCCTCCGCCTCACCGGTATGTTGGATAACGCTGGCATCGGCTTCGCCCTTCGCCGCAGCAACACGCGCCAGAGCCAGCCCTTCTTTTTCCGCAGCATCGGCTTTGGCTTCTTGAACTTTGGCGGCCGCCAATCCTGGAGCCGCCTGTTCGGCCTGGGTGCCTTCGGCGAGCTTTTTCTTGGCATCGGCCTCTTTTGCGGCGGCATCCAAGTGCGCCTGCGCCAAGGTGGTAATTTCCACCGACTTGTGTTTAGCGGCCAGCTCTTCGGCCTCCGCCGCTTGCACCTGCTTCACTTTTTGCTCTTCCGCGATGGCCTGTGCATCCAGCACCTGGATCTGGCGTTTGCGATCGGCTTCGGAAACCTCGCGGACTTCTTTGATTTTTTCTTCTTCAATGGCAACCGTCTTATCGACTGCAACGCGCTCGCGAATTACGTTAGCGATTTCCTTGCGTTCAATCTCAATGGCTTTTTCCGCCTCAATGCGTTGAATTTCCACTTCCCGCTCGCGCGACACAATTTCCAGATCGCGGGCGCGAACCACTTTCTCCTGCTCAATGACCACCGCCCGCTGGCGATTTTGCTCCGCCACTTCCACTTCGCGCTTTTGATTTTCCGTTTGCACCAGCAACTCTTGATCGACCTGGATGGTCGCCAACTCCGCTTTCTTACGCTCCTCCTCCTGAACGCGCTTGGTCTCGGCCTGTTCGCGCGCCTGAATGGTCGCGATCTCGCGAGCTTGGCGTGCCTCAGCATCCTTTTGCTGACGCTCCAGCTCCAACATGGCTTCCACGGTTTCCACGTTTTTCTTTTTAATTGCCAGCTCTTCATCGCGCTCAAACATATTGGTTTGAACGTTTTGCTGAGCCGTTAATTCGGTAATTTTTCGGATACCTTCGGCGTCGAGAATATTATGTGGGTCAAGCGAGCTTTTTGGAGTCTGCTCCAGATAGTCAATCGCTACGTCTTCCAAAACATAACCATTGAGATCGTTGCCGATCACTTGGATGATTTTGTCGCGAAAGTGCTGGCGATCTTCGAACAGACGAACAAACTCGATTTGCTTACCAACCGACTTCAACCCTTCCGAAAACTTAGCGTTGAACAGCTCATTGACTGCTTGCTTGTCTGACGCCCGGTCTGCGCCGAGCGATTTGGCAACCTTGAGCACGTCTTCAGGGGTTTCATTGACGCGCAGATAAAATGCGACGGTAATATCCGCGCGCATGTTGTCCGCGCAGATCAACCCATCCTTACCTCGGCGATCCACCTCCAAAGTAATCAGCGAGATGCGCATCAATTCTTTTTTGTGTATCACCGGCCAAACCCAGGCTCCAGTGAAGAATACTTTAGGGTGAGCACTCATATCATTTTTAATCAGCGCCGTCCCCTGCTCAACCTTGATATAAAACGCTTTAAAAAGTGCGGCTATGGCAATCAGCATCAGGATAACAATCCCGATTAGCGTGCTCCCCATAATCACTAAGGGCATGGATTCAGACATATTTACTCCTTTGTATTATCAACTTTTAATTATTAAAATCCGCTTCGGACACGACTCTATACAGATTCTCGCCCGCTACGTACTCTAGCAATACCACTCTGTCGCCCCTCTTAAAGACTTCGTCTTTGTAAGCGCGAACTTTTATGATTAAACCGGCGCCGCCATCTTCTAGGTACGCCTCACCGAAACTGCGATTAACTTCCCCTGTGCGCACCACCGCTACTTGACCGAGAATTTGCTTTTGCACTTGCTGATTGCTGGCCAGAAAAATTGGCCTCAGCGGCTTAATGATCATCGCCGTGATAATGGCGGAAACATACAAAACACCAACCACCACCGGTATGCCAGTCACCAATTGGAGCCAGGGCACTCGAATCCAGGGATAGATAAAGTACACAATCAAGAAGCAGAAAACCCAACCCAAAAGAGCAATCAGCGAAATTACTATAGTGAGGGGAACGCCATTGAGGCCGAGTCGAAATAGCAGGCCGGAAAACACGTTCAAACTGGCAACGGAGTCGCCGTCCAAATCCATATCAAGCGCTTCAATCCCGACAAACCCCAGTACCGTCAACAGCCAGTAGACAGCGGAAAGCACGAGAAAAAAAGTAAAAAATATGGTTGGGAAGGTGAGAATAATTTGCAAGAAAGTATCCATTCGATCGCTCAGCAATGTGGTCGAGGTAAATCCTTCTCAGCAACGTGTTGCGAATCACCCGTTGCTGTTAACCCTGAAGGAGATGGTTATTTCTTTTGTTTCAGACGCTCAAGAATTTCCTTGGCGCTGGAACCGTTGGCCACAATACCGGCTTTTTCAAGCTTTTGGTGCAGATGATCCTCGCTGGTCTCCTGGGCAAGTTCGGTGGCCGCTTTCATCTGTGCCGACTTGTGAGCCTGTTTCTCCTTAATCCGCTCCAGCGACTCCATCGCGGTCTGCAGTTTGGTGTTTGAGCCACTGTGGCGCTCGGCTACAGCGGCCTGCGCCCGCTGCACGCTTTCGGTCGCTTTAACCGTATCGATCTGCTGGCGCAAGCGCTTGATGTTTTGTTCCGCTTGCCGAGTGGCTTCACGCAACTGCTGAGCGCTGCCGGCATATTCCTGAGCGGCCGCTTCTTCACTGCGTAATTGATTTTCCAAGTCCGCAATTTTTTGCGCTACTTCCATGGCCAGCGCCTCCTCACCTTTCTCCAGCGCCTGAGTCGCATAACCTTCATGCTTAGCGATCTGCTCGCGTATTTGCTGGCATTTTTCTTCCGCCAACTTTTGCCGCGCAATAATGCCTGTCAGGGCTTCTTTGCTTTGACGGAGTTCTTCCGACGCATCGCGGACTTCCTGGTCGAGAATTCGCAATGCCTGAGCGTCGACAATTGTCTCACCGATTTCGGTGGCACCACCCCGGAGGGCAGTGATCATTTTGGCCCAAATATTCATCATCAATCTCCTAGGCTTGCGCCTCATAAGGGGTTTGTAAAAAATCTGCGTAGGCTTCCGTCGCCTGAATCACATTGGAGGCCAGCACTTCAATTTCAAACACCACATTGCTCAGATCGGATGTGGAGCTGAGCGCACCGAACATGTGGTAGTACTCATTGTCCTGGCCCAGGGTGTCCAAGCTGATGGTGGATAACGGAAAGTATTTATGAGTGCGCAAGATCGCGTCGTTGAGACCGGCTTGGTCATTCACTTCATCCACCGACCAGAGAACTGACTCCGCGACGATCTGCTCCCCCGCGACCGTGATAAACACTGGCAGATCGCCGTATTCGTGCATGGTGATATGCAGCGCGGGCTCGACGCCATCAATCAATTCCAACGTGGCCTTACGCTCCCGGAAGATAGGTGCACCCTGCAATGCATCAAACAGGGATTCAGTGGTCCAGGTATTGGCTGAGTCAATCATCATTTTTCCTCCAGTGATGGCCAAATCGGGTGTACCGACAGGTTCGCGCAGCTGCTTTTCGACATGAGTCAGCAGTTTGGCATTTTCCGGGCGAATCCATACCTCCTTCTTAACCAGTCCGGCGTCGCGCAGACGCTTCCGGTATTCCCTCTGGTAGTGGGCGGACGATTTCGCTTTCATGAAACACACCTTATATTCTTACATGTAATCTGTAAATATTTTTACATGTAACATTTCGGAATAAATCACATGTAATACAGAAAAAGAAGTGTACAGGGTTTTTTACAAGGGTGGGTATACACGGGATTCACCGGCAACTCACCGTGCAAACCTTGACAGCCACAGACCGGGCCCCTAGCATCCACCCCCAATTTCAGCCGAACCAAGACCTCCTGCCGATGCTGCCGTTTCAAAACGCTGTCGCCTCCGATCTGTCTGCGGTCAATGACATGATCCTCAATGAACTGCATTCCGATGTCGGCTTGGTGGAGAATATAGGGCATTACATCGTTGACGCAGGCGGTAAGCGCCTTCGTCCTATCCTGGTGCTCCTCACCGCAAAAGCGCTGCAATACCAGCAGCAACGCCATATCGAGCTGGCGACGATTATCGAGTTCATCCACACCGCAACGCTATTGCACGACGACGTGGTCGATATGTCCGACCTGCGCCGCGGGCGGCCCACCGCTAACGCGCAATTTGGTAATGCCCCCAGCGTATTAGTGGGTGACTTTCTCTACTCGCGCGCATTTCAGATGCTGGTCCGCTTGGGCAGCATGGAAATCATGAAGATCCTCTCTGACACCACCAACATTATTTCCGAAGGTGAAGTGCAGCAGCTGATTAACGCCCGCAACCCCTCCTTAACAGAGGCGGACTACCTCACCGTTATTCACAAGAAAACCGCTGCGCTCTTTGAAGCCGCTTGCAGTACAGCTGCCGTACTGGCGGGCGCAGAGGAAGAACAAAAACACGCCGCTTGGCGGTTCGGCCATCACTTGGGGCTGGCGTTTCAACTGGTTGACGACCTGCTGGATTACGAAGGCGATCAAGAAACGCTGGGGAAAAACATCGGGGATGATCTCGCCGAAGGCAAACCAACCCTACCGCTAATCCACGCTATGGCCCATACCCAGGGCACCGAGCGTGACCTGATCCAGGAAGCCATTACCCATGGGCGCCTGGATCATTTACAAGACATTTTGGCATTGGTCAAAGGTTGCGGCAGCCTCGACTATACTCGCCGCAAAGCGCAAGAGCATGCCACCGCCGCCGAAGACGCTCTGAGCTTTTTGCCGATCAACCCATGGCAGCAAGCCATGGTGGAACTTGCGCGCTTTTCGGTTACCCGAAGCTTCTAAATAATGCGCGGCTAGCGCTGACCAGCGCCGCGCCTCATTGCTGGAGAAATCCATGTCCTATAGCAAACTTTCCGACAAATACCCGGTTTGGCCCCAATTGGAGCAACACCGTGAATTCTGGAAAAGCCAAACGCTTACCAGCCTGTTCAATGAAGATAACAACCGCTGCGCCCGCTTCAGCGTCGCCGCCGCCGGCGTGGAGCTCGATTATTCGAAAAATCACATTACCGGAGAAACCCTGCAACTCTTGCTGGAATTGGCGCGTCAAGCGGATTTGAGCGGCGCGATCAAGCGGCTGCTGAAAGGCGAGCACGTCAACGGCACCGAAGATCGTCCCGCCCTGCATACCGCGCTGCGCCATACCGGGGAGCCCACCACACCGGAGCAGAAGGCGGTGGCGGAAACCCTGGCAAAAATGGACAAGCTGATTGCCGCTGTTCATCAAGGGGAATGGACCGGCTATACCGGCAAGCGAATTACCGATGTGGTCAATATCGGCATAGGCGGGTCGGACCTGGGTCCGCGCATGGTCACTAAGGCACTCACGCCTTATCTGACGAGCGCAGTGAACGTCCACTTCGTTGCCAACATCGATGGCGCCGAGCTTGCCGACACACTGCGCCGGGTCGATGCAGAAAGCACTCTGTTCATAGTGGCATCCAAGTCGTTCTCCACCCAGGAAACCCGCGAAAACGCCCTCAGCGCTCGCGCCTGGATGCTGGCTGCGGGCTGCCCTCAACAGGAGCTGAAAAAGCACTTTATCGCGATTTCATCCCGCGTCGACAAAGCTGTGGAATTCGGCATCGCCCCGGAAAACGTTTACCCGATCTGGGATTGGGTGGGCGGTCGCTACTCGCTCTGGTCTGCCATTGGCATATCCATCGCCTTCGCAGTAGGCATGGATAACTTCAACCGCCTGCGCGCGGGCGCCGAGGCCATGGACAAACACTTCGCCGAAGCGCCACTGGAGAAGAACCTGCCCGTTCTAATGGGCTTGTTGATGTTTTGGTACAGCGAATTTATGGGCTCTAGCACTCAGGCGATTTTGCCCTACGCCCACCACTTAAACTTGCTGCCCTCTTACCTGCAGCAATTGGAGATGGAAAGTAACGGCAAGAGTGTGACGCGCGACGGCAAGCCGGTGGATTACCCCACCGGTGCCATTGTCTGGGGGACCGAAGGTACCAATGGTCAGCATTCGTTCCACCAGTTGCTGCACCAAGGTACCAGCTTGGTGCCGATCGATTTTGTCGCCACTCTCAAAGGTCATGACGATCTAAAGCACCAGCACCGCCTGCTGTTCGCCAACTGTGTAGCGCAAAGCCAAGCGCTGCTGACCGGGCGCAGCCTGGAGATGGCGAAAACCGAGCTGAAAGCGCAGGGGCACAGCGATCAGGAAATCGCCTTCTTGGCACCGCACAAGGTGCATCCGGGCAACCGTCCCAGCAATACACTGGTGATGGAGCAATTGACGCCGGAGACGCTGGGCGCGCTGATCGCCGCTTATGAGCACAAGGTTTACACCCTCGGCGTGCTGCTCGATATCAACTCCTTCGATCAGTGGGGCGTCGAGCTCGGCAAGCTGTTGGGCACCCATGTGAATATCGCCATTGAAACCACCGATATTCCGGGTGATTGGGACTCCTCCACCCAGCATCTCATCCGCCGCTTCTGCACCACCAATTCCGATCTCTAAGTCTCCATAGGTCTGTAACCGTTATCACAAAATGGTTACAGACCTGCTCCGCTGAGCCCTTATTTGTGACCGATCGTGACACAAACACTTGAATTGGTGTCACATAAAGCTTCTATAATCGGACAAATACCGCTCAACGGCAGTCGTCATTCATGGAAAAACTTCCCCCCCGGGCGGGCGTTAGCTTGCAGCCACAGCACTACCAAGAGATCCTCAGCTCACAAGCGAATATCAGCTGGGTCGAGATCCACCCCGAAGATTACCTTGGCTTGGGTGGAGCCGCGCATTTCTATCTGGAAAAAATTGCGACGGGATACCCCCTCTCGATGAACTGCCGCAGCCTCTCTCTGGGCTCCGCCGAAAGCATCGACAGTCAACATCTGCAGGACATCGCAGCTTTGGTGGAACGTTACTCGCCCGCCCAGTTCTCGGAGCATCTCGCCTGGAACCGCTGGCAGGGCAACCACTACCACCAGCTCTTTCCCCTGCCCTACACCACCGAAAGCCTGGACCAAGTCAGCTTTAATGTGCGCACCGTGCAAAACACCCTGGGCCGGCGCATTCTGCTGGAAAATCCCACGCGTTTTTTTGCGCTCGAAGAAGAATTCAGTGAAGGGGCATTTTTTACCGAACTGGTCCGCGCCAGTGGCTGCGGCTTACTGCTGGACCTCACCAGCCTCTATCTGTCATGCCTAAACCTGGGACAAGATCCATTCAAAGAGCTACAGCAGTATCCGCTGGCAGCCGTCAAAGAAATCCACTTGGGCGGGCATGCGCTTATGCCTTTGGACGACGACTACATTCTGTCGATTGACGACCACAGCGCGCCCATTTGCAAACCCGTATGGCAGCTCTATCGCGAGGCCTTACTGCAAATGCCGGTGCCAGTGGCGACCTTGATTGAGTGGGATCACCAAGTGCCGGAGTTGGCGGTCCTGGTGGAGCAGGCTGAGAAAGCGAATCAGATAATGGATGAAGTGAACCGCGCAGCGGATCGCAAGGAGACAACCTCATGAGCTTAGCCAGTTTTCAAGATGCGTTTTCCCAGGCGATTTTCAGTGCCGAGCTCGATCCCGACCTAGTGGCACAAATTCCCCATCTGGCTCAGTCTCCGCGAACGCTGCAGCAGTTTGCCGCCTACCGGGAAAGGGCATTGCTGGGCCTGCACAATATTCTGCAGGCGGTCTACCCCACCACAGCTGCGGTTATGGGAGCGGAAGAATTTGCGGGTGCGGCGCGCGCTTTTTTACTGCAAAGCGCCCCCAGCAGCCCCGACCCCGTGGCTATCGCTGAGCCTTTCGGCAAGTTTTTGGAGTCCTACTCCGACGATGGAAAGTTGGCCGATTTGGCGACGCTGGATTACGGCTGCTTCAAAGCTGATCAGGCCATTGACGCAACACCGATGAGCACTCGAGTGTTTACCGACCTCTCCCCCGAGCAATTGGCGGCGCGGAGAATTCAGTTGCACCCGGCGTGTTTTTGGATGAGTTCGCCCTACGCGATTTACGATCTGTGGCGCTTTCACCACACGCCTTATTCAAGTAAACCACTGACGGACGCGTCTCCCCAGGAAGTCGTGATCATCCGTCCGCAACTTCATGTAGAAGTGCATAGAGTGGATTTAGGCTTGGTAAAAGTACTGGATGCGCTGGATACCGGCGAAACGCTCAACAAGGCTTTATTGCGGGGCAGCGCGGAGGACTTGGAGTTCAATGCTGTCGCCGCCATTCAGTTTCTGATCCAGAACAATCTGATTATCAGCCTCTACTGATCGCGCGCCTCAACGCGCGAACACCACCGTCTTATCACCGTTCAACAAAACTCGGTGCTCCGCGTGCCAGCGCACCGCCCGCTGCAACACCACCGCCTCTATATCGCGGCCAATTTCGACCAGCTGCTCCGGCGTCTGCGAGTGGGTCACCCGCTCCACGGCCTGCTCAATAATCGGCCCTTCATCCAACTCTGGCGTCACATAATGCGCGGTCGCGCCGATCAATTTAACACCGCGATCATAAGCTTGATGGTACGGCTTAGCGCCTTTGAAGCCGGGAAGGAAGGAGTGGTGGATATTGATTGCGCGACCGGCGAGTTGCCGGCAAAGGTTATCGGAAAGAATTTGCATATAGCGGGCGAGAACCAAAAAGTCCGCGCGCATCTCCTGCATCAACTGCAATATCTGCTGTTCCTGCTCGGCCTTGTTTGCCTTGGTGACCGGCGCGTAGTGGTAAGGCAAGTCGTACCACTCGACGAGCGCCTGCATATCCCGGTGATTGGAGACAACCGCGACTATCTCCACCGGCAAGGACCCCTGCTTCCAGCCATTGAGCAACGCATTGAGACAGTGGCCCCACTGGGAGACCGCGACCACCATGCGCGGCTTGTAACCGCCATCGTACACCTCCCAGCTCATGCCATAACGCTGGGCGACCGCGGCAAAGGCGGATCTCACATCGGCCATTTTCTTCGGCCCCTCTACCGACTCCAACACCGTGCGCATAAAAAACTGGCGGGTGTGAGGATCTTCAAATTGGGAAGACTCGCGGATATTAAAACCTTGCAACGAAAACAGGCTGGCAACGGAGGCTACTATGCCCGGTTGATCCTGGCAGCTGAGCTTCAGGATCAGCTGTTCTGTCATGGTGTTCTCAGGTAAGGGACTTGGGACCATATCAATTCATCCAATGGCATAACATAAAAAGCCCGAGATTCTAGCAGACGCTCTTAACTCTCGGGCGGGACCAATCGATAGTGGCCGGTAATGGGGGCCACCTCCAAGGCATCTTCCTCGCGCGTGCCCGCCCCTATGTTGTGAATAATCAGCGGGCGCTTGCCATCTGCGGAGCGACGATCCGACACCAAACCAATATGCGGCAGGTTGCCGGGCAGCATCCAGGTCAGCAAATCCCCAGGGCGGTAATCGCTCGCACCGCTGGGGGCGACCGGCAGACTTTCACCAAAGCGGCGGAAGTACGTCTGCAGGTTGGGCACCCGGCGGTGATCAATATTAGAGTCCGGCCGACTCAAGCCCCAGTGTTTGGGATACAGCGCGAAGTGCGCCTTCATATCCTCGTGTACCCGCTGCTGAAGATCGACCCCCAAAGCTCGGTATGCGCGGATGATCACATCCGTGCAGACGCCCCGGCCCGGCTCTACATCCCCCATGGGATAATCAAGGCGCTGATAGGAACCGTCGTAGATCACCGGATGGCGAGTCTGCTCTCGGGCGGCATCCACCAAGCGCTGCTGCCAAGTCTCCGCAAACACCACTAGCGGTGCCAGCAATAAACACCCAAGCAACCAACCCTTCATTTTATTTCTCCCGCGCCGGCATAGAGCGCAGCAGCGGCTCCATCGCCGCCCCTACTGCGGTGTAACCGCCGAGCAACCAGCCGCCATCCACCGGCAACACAACCCCGTGGACATAGGCCGCCAAGGGCGAGGCGAGGAACAGACAGGCGTTGGCGACATCCTCCGGCACCCCCATTCGCCGCAGCGGCACGGAATTGCGGCAAGCCTCGTGTATCTCCGGCGTCGGCGCCAAGCGCCGCATGCCTTCGGTACCGTCGATAGGCCCCGGAATCACACTGTTGATGCGGACGCCCTCTATCCCCCACTCCAAAGCTAAGGTCCGGGTGATCATATCGACCCCGGCTTTGGCTGCGCACACATGCGCCTGGCCGACCATGCCCAGCACCGCCTGGGGTGCGGAGATATTGATAATGCTGGCGCCGGGTCGGCGCAGATGAGGGTATGCCGCACGCAACACGTGATAGGTGCCCAGCAGATCTATATCCACCACCGATTTAAAACCATTGGGCGACATATTGGCCGCCAGCGCCGGAAAATTACCGGCCGCACCGGAAACCACAACATCAAATTCACCGAAGGCGTCCGCCACCTCGGCCATGCCTTTGACCATGTCCTCGTACTCGCGCACATCCGCGGCAAAACCCATGGCTTCCGCCCCGAGTTTCTGCAACACCGCCACTGTATCGGCGACTTTCTGCGGATTGCGACTGGCGACCGCCACCTTCGCCCCGTGACGGGCAAAAGCTTCCGCGATGCCGCGGTTAATACCGCTGGTGCCGCCGATAACGACGACGGTCTTGCCGGTAAAGTCGATACTCAACATAGCTCTCTCCTTACTCAAAACGGGAAAAGTCGGGGGCGCGCTTGGCGAAGAAGGCCGCCGCCGCTTCGGCAAACTCGGCGCCGCGCAGGTGTTCGCGAAAGACGCTGAACTCGGACTGCAGCGTATTTTGAATCTGGCCGTGCAAAGGCGCGCGCAAAAGCGCTTTGGTGGCGCGCAGCGCAGCCGGCGCCATGGCCACCAATTGTGCAGCACTGGCTCGCGCCTGGCTTAAGGGATCGTCGACGACCTGATTCACAAGCCCACCGCGCTCAGCCTCCGCCGCACTAAAGGCGTTGCCCAACAACAACCACTCGGAGGCCTTAAGGTGTCCCGCCATTCGCGGCAAGACAAAGGAAGAGGCGAACTCGGGACATAAGCCCAAGTGAGCGAAAGGCATGCGGAATTGACTGGCGGGGCTGGCGTACACCAAATCACAGTGCAGCAATAAAGTAGTGCCTATCCCTATGGCGAGCCCATCGACGGCGACAATGACAGGCTTGGGAAAATCCAGCAGCGTGGTCATAAAACGGGTGATGGGGGAGGTTTCCGCATCCATATCTGCACCGCGCGCAAAATCTTCCAGATCATTGCCACTGGTAAAGCATCCGCCGGCACCGGTCAGAATCACCACACGCACCGCCGCCTCTTTGGCGGCCTGCTGCAGCTGGTCGGCCAGTTCCCGGTACATCGCCAAATTGAGCGCGTTTTTGCGCTCGGGCCGATTGATCACCAACTCCAGCACCGATTGGTTTCGAGCGCTTAATATCAAGCTTGAACTTTCCATCACACCACCCTCTTGTTGACGATGTTTTGAGTGAACGGCCTATCAACCCACCACTGCAAAGCTTCATTAAAGTTTTCGGGACCGCAGCCAGCACCTTCCTGTAAGCTCTCCGCCCAACCTTCTGTCGGCGAGGGTCCGGAAAACCCTTTCTAAAGCTCTTCCGCTATGAGGCTGCCCTTGCCTTAGGCAACTTGCATCTGCCTTCAAGGCCGCTACAATCGCCTGCTTCTTGCAGCTATAGACGTTCATTTTATGACCATTCGCGCCCTTCTCAACGAACGCGCCCGCCAAGCCATGATGGCGGTCGGTATACCTTCCGAATGCGAACCCCTGGTAGCGCCTGGGAAAAATCCCAGCTTTGGCGATTACCAAATCAACGGCGCTATGGGCGCTGCCAAAAAAATGGGTGGCAATCCGCGCGAGCTGGCGCAAAAAATTGTGGCCAATCTGCAACTGGGCGACCTTGCCGAAAAAGTCGACATCGCCGGCCCCGGCTTTATCAATATCACCTTGAATCCGGTCTGGCTCGCCCGCCAGCTGCTGGCCGCTCCCCCCTACGCGAATCTCGCCCAAACGCAACACCAGCAGACGGTGGTGGTGGATTACTCCGGTCCCAACCTCGCCAAGGAAATGCACGTCGGCCACCTGCGCTCGACGATCATTGGCGACGCTGTGGTGCGTGTGCTCGAAAGCCTCGGCCATAAAGTCATCCGCCAAAATCACGTGGGCGACTGGGGGACCCAATTTGGCATGCTGATCGCGGAATTGGAAGCCCAACTGCAAGAAGGCGATCGCGCCGAGCTGGCTCTGCACGATTTAGAGCGCTTTTATCAAGGCGCCAAACAACACTTTGATGAAGATCCCGCGTTTGCCGATTTGGCACGCCAATATGTGGTGCGCCTGCAAGCAGGTGATGAACAAGTTCTTAAACTGTGGCAGCAATTTCGCGATATTTCTCTCGCCCACTGCGAAGAGATTTATCAACTGCTCAATGTTTCCCTCACGCCCGAACACATCCGCGGCGAAAGCTTTTATAACAGCGATTTACCCGTGTTAGTCGAAGAGCTTAAACAGCTCGGCTTAGCTCAAGAAGACCAAGGCGCGCAGGTTGTTTTTCTTCACGAGTTAGCCGACAAAAAGGGCAATCCCTCTCCGGTGATTGTGCAGAAAAAAGACGGTGGTTATCTCTACTCCACGTCGGACTTGGCCGCCGTGCGTTTCCGCCTGGGTACCCTCGGCGCAAACCGCATTATGGTATTTAGCGACGCCCGTCAGTCACTGCATATGCAGCAGGTCTATACGCTTGCGCGCAAAGCCGGTTTTGCGCCGGAGAGCGCTCAGCTGGAGCACTGTCCGTTTGGCACCATGATGGGCGCTGACGGCAAGCCGTTTAAAACCCGTACCGGTGGCACCGTCAAACTGGCCGATTTACTCCACGAAGCGGTGGAGCGCGCCAGCGCGGTGATTCAAGACAGCGGCGAGCTGACAGCGGAAGAAAAAGCGGAAGTGGCGCGCAAAGTGGGTATAGGCGCGGTGAAATACGCCGACCTCAGCAAAACCCGCACGCTGGATTACATCTTCAATTGGGACCAGATGCTGAGCTTCGAAGGCAATACCGGCCCCTATTTGCAATACGCCTACACCCGTATCCGCAGTATTTTCCGCAGAGCCGATATAGACCCAGCCACCCTGCCCGGCGGCCTCACCCTTGAGGAGCCACAGGAGAAAGCTCTGGCGCTCAAGCTGATGCAGTTCGGCGAAACCGTCGAGCAGGTGGCGCAGGACGCCATGCCGCATATTCTGTGCACTTATTTGTACGACCTGGCCAGCTTGTTTATGACGTTCTACGAAGCCTGCCCCATTCTTAAAGACGACGTAGATCCAAGCACTCGCGACAGCCGTTTACTGCTCAGCCATCAAGTTGCCCAGACCCTGCGCAGCGGTTTGGACCTGCTGGGCATCGAAGTGATGGAAAAAATGTAACAACCGCTAATAAATTTGGAATTGTTTTTATAACAAGAGCCCGCGGCAACACCGCGGGATTTTGTTTGGAAAAGGAGAGTTAAGGATGAAACCGCTTTTTATCGCTCTATGTTTGTTTTGCAGTTTACTGGCCCGAGCGCAAACCCCAGACGATTTTGCCCGTCTACCCGCAGTATCCATGCCTCACATTTCCCCCAACGGCGAGCAAGTGGCCTACGTCATCATCCACAACGACATGCCGGTCATCGTCACTAAACATCTTTACAAAGCCGAGGAAAACCTCATTGGGGTTATTCCGCTCAAAGGCATTCACCTGAGCTGGTTTGACTGGGTCAACGACGACCGCCTGATTGTAGGTGCGCGTATGGCGGTGAAGCGGCCGCGTATCGGCTTGCTCAATCTCATTCGTTTATTCAGCGTCGATAAAACCGGCCAAAACGTGCTGACGTTTGATATGAAGCCCAATAAATGGGGTTATTTCTTACAGTATCCGCATATGGTGCACGACCTGCCCGATGACCCGGAACATGTACTGCTTGCACTGGACGAATCCGAAGAGCAGTGGGCAATGCCCAAAGTTCATAAAGTGAATGTCTACAGCGGCAAAAAAACCCTCGTTGAAGCCAATCGCGGCGGGTTTTATCGTTTTATCGCCGATAACAACGGCAAAATTCGCGTCGGTGTTAAAGCGCGGGACAAAGGCCGCGTGGCCCTTATTAACTATCGCGACGAAGAAAATGCCAGCTGGAAAGTTCTGCAACGGGAAAATCGGCTGAGCGATAAATTAATGACGCCAGTGCGGTTTGACTATGCGGATAACAACGTGCTGCTGTTTGCGTCGCACGAGTTGGAAGACGACGACTACGATCAAGACGATCACGATTTACACGCGTTCGATTTAAAACAGCAAAAAACCATCGGCCCCTATAAAAATGCCCAGCGAGAAGCAGCCCGCACTGCCTTGCAAAAAGCGTTTCCCGGTCGCCGCGTGGAACTGGTTTCCGCAATGGACCGCGCCTCCTTGGGCAAAGCGTTTTATCAGGTGTACAGCGACGTTCACCCACCGCAATATTTTCTGTTTGATGTCGAGAATAAAGCGGCCGCTTATTTTGGCTCCGCCTATCCCAACCTGGATGACGCTGTTCTGCACCCGATGCAGGAAACCCGCTACACAGCGCGCGACGGCCTGAAAATTCCCACTTACCTCACCCTCCCGGCAAGCGCCAAAGGCAAAGACAAGCCCAAACTGCCGCTGATCGTGTACCCGCACGGCGGCCCCTGGGCGCGCGATTATTGGGGTTTTGATAACTACGTGCAGATGTTCGCCAACGAAGGTTACGCCGTGTTTCAGCCGCAATTTCGCGGCTCCACCGGATTTGGCTACGACCACGAAGTGGCCGGTTACCAGCAGTGGGGTTTGGGTATTCAGGATGACATTACCGACGGTGTGCACTGGCTGATAGCCCAAGGCATCGCCGATCCTGCGCGCATTTGTATTGTCGGCGCGAGTTTTGGCGGTTACGCCGCCGCAATGGGCCTGGTGCGAACGCCGGAGCTGTACAAATGCGGCATCAGCATCAATGGCGTGTTGGATATGAAACTCCATTACGATGGATTGGGCCGCTACCTTTTCTCCGGGCTCAACCGCGAACTGTTAAACCCGCGCTGGGATATCCGACAGGTGTCGCCCTACCATCAACGCAAAGCAATTAAAGCGCCCCTGCTCCTGATCGCCAGTGAAAAAGACACCGTCGTCGACCCCAAACACTCACGCAATATGCACAAACGACTGAAAAAACAAGGCAATGTGGTGGACTACGTCGAACTGCCTAACGGCGAACATTGGCGCACCATCGAATCCAACGAAAGACTCGCCATGCGGCATATGCAGAGTTTCCTCCGCCAGCACTTGGCACCCCTGCAAACCGCCTCGGCGGAGTGACGGCGAGCCCATTCTTGACTCACCCGGTAGATCGCGGCTTAATGCCGCGCCCTACTTGTTTGCCATTTTGGAGTATTTATGTGGTTTAAAAATCTGCGCGTCTACCGCCTGACCAAACCTTTTACCCTGTCGGCGGAGGAGTTGGACGAGGCCTTGGCGCAGAAGATGTTTCAGCCGTGCGGCAAGCAGGATCTGCACACTTACGGCTGGGTGCCGCCCCTGGGCCGCCACGGCAGATCCCTTGTCCACGCCACCAATGGCTATTTGATGGTGTGCGCCAAGCGCCAGGAAAAAATTCTGCCCGGCGGTGTGGTGCGCGAGCATCTGGAAGAAAAAGTCGCCGCCATCAGCCAAGAGGAAGGTCGCGCTGTCGGCCGTGCGGAAAAGCAGAATTTAAAAGAAGAAATCATCTTCTCCCTGCTACCGCGTGCCCTCACCCGCTCACAATTGCAGTACGCCTACATAGCGCCGCAGGAGAACTGGGTGGTCGTGAACGCCGCCTCGGCCAAACGTGCCGAAGAGCTTTTGGGCGCTCTGCGCGACGTTGTCGGCAGCCTGCCGGTCATCCCCTTTGCCACCAAACAAATTCCCAGCCAAACCATGACCGCCTGGCTTGCCAATTCGCAGCTGCCGCAGGGCTTTAGCTTTGGCGATGAATGCGAACTGGAAGCGCCGCGCGATGATGGTCGGGTAATTCGCTGCAAGAAGCAGGACGTCACCGCCGACGAAATGCTCAACCATTTAAAGACCGACATGGTGGTGCGCAAGTTGGCGATCAGCTGGGAGGATGCGGTGGAGTGCGTGCTGGACCACGAGCTGGCCATCCGCCGGTTGAAGTTCTCCGAGCGCATTCTCGACCAGGCCGGCGACCGCAACCCGGAAACTGCGGCAGAAGAGTTTGATGTCGATTTCGCCATCATGACCATGGAATTGCGCGGCTTTCTCGAAGCCTTACAGGACGCCTTTGGCGGACTGGATACCAAGGCGCGCGCCATTTCCCTTGCCGACGACTGAACTTCAACGGTAAAAAGCTTGAGAACGAACCACGACCGGCTAAGATAAAAGACGTCTTGTTCATTGCGCAGGACGAGATAAGTCCTCTGTGACCCGCTTCGCGGGTCGCATTTCGTTTACCACTCAATCAAGGAAGCCTTCATGAGTCATCCCAATCCCTATTCTGCCCCCAGCGCCGAATTAACCCAGCCTACCGGCGAGCAGGAGTTCGCTCTGCACCCACCGCGCGCGGTGAATGCCGGTCGAGGCGTTCAGTGGCTGCTCGAGGGTTTCAACTATTTCAAACAGGACGCCGGCATTTGGATCGCCATCATGATCATCGGCTTTGTCCTGCTCGTCATATTGAACCTGATCCCCTTAGTTAACTTTCTGGTGTCCTTCACCGCCTACATTTGGCTCGGTGGATTGATTCTCGGCTGCAAGGCGCAATACGACCGCGAGCCCTTGCAAATTAACCACCTGTTTGCCGGCTTTAAAGAGGCATTTGTGCCACTGCTGGTTTTGTCCATTGTCTTGATGGTGTTGGTAATCGTAATCATGGCCATTTGTATGGGTTCGGCCATGATGCCCATGATGGGCATAGGTGGTGAACCGGACTTTTCCAATATGGGCCAAGGCTTCTTACTGGGTTTTTTGATTGCCATGGCACTGATCATTCCCGTCACTATGATGGGCTGGTTTGCGCCGGCGCTAATCGTCCTGCATAAAGTGCCCGTGTTTCAGGCGATGATGATGAGCTTTCAGGGATGCTTGAAAAATATAGTGCCGTTCCTGCTGTACAGCATAGTGCTGTTGGTGCTGATGGTTGTGGCCATGATTCCTCTCGGCCTCGGCCTGCTGATATTAGCGCCGATGATCTACGCATCCATCTTTATCTCCTATAAAGATATTTTCGTCGATCAGTAAAATCTCACGCCCCGCCAACGCGGGGCTTTTTTGTACGCCTCGCCTCCAAAAATGAAAACCCTACCTTTGCGAAGAGTTGACGTCTGCCCAGATTCAGGAGATCGAGATTTTTCTGCGCAACACGCCACAAAACACGCAGGTGTGAGATTGGCAGGCCCGTAAAAAAATACCGTGAGCTGAAATTGGCGTGGGATGATATGAGCGCCGAAGCATGGGCTAGATTTGTTGATGTTGCCAAAGCGACTTCAGATCGCTCAAATGCCCTACACGGATCAGCTTAATCAGGCGCTAGGAGCCACGGCACGACGTGTAGAGAAGCTCTTAAGACAAGGGCCAACCAAATCCAATTAAAAAGGGAAATAAGATGAAAAAACTTTTTACCTCCATATTGTTATTTCTTATAGCTGGATGCGCGTCTTACGCCCCGTCGCTACCTGATGGATATGCCGGCGACGTTGCTACGATTAATGATAGCTTTCAAAGACAGAGCCGAGGCAAAGCAAATTTCTACTATTTAAAACTCATTGATGGAAAACCTGTCCACAACAGCTTAGACGCCTCCGCCTCTGCGTCTTATGGAAAGGGGCTCCAGCTGGTCACAATGGGGGCATCGAGACCGGTCCCGGTTAAGCCATTAACTATACATATTGTTGGCCAGGTCTATCATTCGGCCCCCGTCGGAGCCACGTTTAATGCTGGGAAAAACTATATCGTTGAGGGAGAGGTTAATTTCACGCCGAAAAAAGACCAAAACTATCTTATCACCGGCAGTTTAGGTGAAACTTATTCTGCCGTATGGATAGAGGATATAAATGGAAATGTTGTATCAAAAGTTATTGAAAACAAATCCCCCTCACACACCCCATCGCAAGCATCAGATGAGCAGCAAAAAAATAAGGAGATTTCAAGAGAGGAATTGTTTTTAAATCTGGCTGGCGGAGAAAGTGAAAGCCTAGTAGTTGCAAAGCTTGGCAAGCCAGACAGCGTTTCAAAACACAGCGGCAATGCTTTTTCCGGGAAGCCGGGCAGCATAACTTATCAGTATAATGGTCTTGGAGATATTCAATTTAGTGCTAAAAACCAAAAGCCTCTTTTCATCGAGAGAGTCACGCCAACCGTAAACTTTTCAAATGACATTTCAGCAATAAAAATGCAATTAGCCAGCACTGGGCCAACATTGCAGAACCTCTCCAAAGGCTATTACCAACAAGACAACATAGAAACTTATATACTGGATTTATTTGCAGAAAAAATCTGGAGCAATAGAAAAACTGACGACCCTTACGTAGTGGACGCTCTAGCCTGGCTCTGCAAGACATTATCCAAAAGCAATAATTCGCGCTACAGATCTCTATTGCAAAACATTGCAGATGAAGCAAGCTCAAAAAAACTGAGAAAGTACGCAAAAGTAAATTTGGATTTACTGCCAGCAACAGAAGTCGAGCAATTTATTCCCAGGGAGAGATAGCTAGCATTATCCAAGATTGATTTTACGGGCAAGCCGCATCAGACCAGTAGCTGCCCTATAATGCCCAGTGCTTCATTTTTGAGTCTTGGCCTCACCCAATCCCTGAGCTGATCATTAAGAACCCTAAAGTAGTATCAGTTTCGGAAATGGAATCTATCGCGTGCGCCTACTAGGCGCACATAAGAAGGTGCTCCCGCTAAAATTTTTCTGGGGCTTTCTTCGTGTTTGATAACGCAAGGGGCCTCTCTTCAAAAATTTGGCAAAGCTTGGGCCTTATGCTTCATGAAGGAGCTGGGGTGAAACAACCAGCCAGACTGAAACGGCTGGTTCGACAACATCCTCGACAAGGCCTACCGAACTTCACCCTAG
>CAYZVN010000019.1:0-6014 GCA_964482025.1 uncultured Saccharophagus sp.
CCGATTTGTTCCCGATTCTCGAACTCGGCACCAGTGCAAAAATGCTGTCCATCGTGCCTTTGATGAATGGCGGTGGCCTATTTGAAACTGGCGCCGGCGGCTCTGCACCTAAGCATGTGGAGCAATTTGTTGAGGAAAATTATCTACGCTGGGATTCCCTCGGAGAATTTTTGGCTCTGGCGGCCTCGTTCGAGCATTTGAGTCAGGTTACGGGCAATAAAAAAGCGGCCGTCTTAGCGCGCACACTGGATGCGGCGACTGCGAAATTCCTCGATAACGACAAATCCCCTGCGCGCAAAATTGGCGGCATTGACAATCGCGGCAGCCATTTTTATCTGGCCATGTATTGGGCACAGGCCTTGGCCGAGCAAAATGACGATGCGGAGTTAAAAGCCCGCTTCAGCAAAACGGCAGAAGCCATGACCAGCCAGGAGAAGGCCATTATTGCGGAGTTGAACGGTGTTCAAGGCAAGCCAGTGGCCATCGGTGGCTACTATCGCCCCGATGCGGCGCTGGTGGCGCAAGCGATGCGTCCAAGTGCCACTTTGAACGCTATAACGGCAGCGGTTTAATCCCACCACCGACAGCGGAAATTTCCGCTGTCGGTTCTCTTTTTCTTCTTTTACCCCTCAGTTCATTGATCGCCATGCGAGTTCAGCAATCTGCGCTCGGTGTCCAGCAGTCCGCAAATTTCTTGCGGCCAACATTCGCGCGCTCGCGTGCCAAGGCGTGCTTTTTGCTGAGAATTAAACCCTGTGGCGTTTCTGTCGGCCTATACTGAGGTCCTTCTCACCTAAGAATCCGCAATTGTATTGAGTGCGAGTGATTTTCTAACTATGAAGCGCAAAGAAGTTCTCGATCGGATTTTCAAAGAAGTCGAAAGCGTTGTGCTCAGCCGCCAGCATCCGGTGACCGGGTTGCTGCCGGCGAGTACCAGTATTAACACCCACGGCGACTATCGCGATGCTTGGGTGCGGGATAATGTGTATTCCATTCTCTGCGTGTGGGCGCTCGGCTTGGCCTATCGCCATTTTGACGACGCCCATCGTCGCGATCGGCTGGAGCAGGCGACCATCAAGCTGATGCGCGGCTTGTTAATCAGCATGATGCGCCAAGCGTCCAAGGTAGAGGCGTTTAAGCAGACGCTGGACAAGCACCACGCACTGCACGCGAAATACGACACCACCACTGGACTGGAGGTAGTGGCAGACGATGCTTGGGGCCACTTGCAGATCGATGCGACGTCCATTTTTCTGCTGATGCTGGCGCAAATGACGGGATCGGGTCTGCGCATAGTGCGCACATTTGATGAAGTGGATTTTGTACAGAACCTGGTTTATTACGTCGCCAGTGCCTATCGCACGCCCGATTTCGGCATCTGGGAGCGCGGCAACAAGATCAATAACGGCAAAACCGAGATCAACGCCAGCTCTGTGGGTATGGCAAAGGCGGCGCTGCAGGCCCTCGACGGCTTTAACTTATTCGGTAAAGATGCATCGCCGCGCGCGGTGGTGCACTCAGTGGCCGACGCCATCTCGCTGGCGCGCAACACCCTGGCCGCTCTGCTGCCGCGCGAGTCGCTCTCCAAGGAAACCGACAGCGCGCTGCTCAGCATTATCGGCTTCCCCGCCTTCGCAGTTGGCGATAAAACTCTAGTGACCAGAACCCGCGACAATATTCTCGCCAAGCTCGGCGGTAATTACGGTTGCAAGCGGTTTTTGTGGGATGGCCACCAAACCGTGCTGGAGGAAAGTTCGCGGTTGTATTACGAGCACTCTGAGTTGGCCAACTTTGAGCACATTGAATCCGAATGGCCCCTGTTTTTTACCTATTTGTATATTCACGCCCTGTTCGATGGCAACGAAAGCACCGCCCGGCACTACCGCAGCAAAATTGAATCACTGATGGTGGAGGTGGACGGCAAGAAGTTAATCCCCGAGCTCTACTACGTTCCCCACGAATACATTGAACTGGAGAAGCAGAAACCCCGTTCTCAGCCGCGTGTGCCCAACGAAAATGTGCCGCTGGTGTGGGCCCAAAGCTTGTTTTATGTCGGCCTCTTGTTGGATGAAGGCCTGGTTTCCCGGGATGACGTAGATCCACTGCAAATGCGGCGGCGCTCGCGACAGTTCAACAAAACCCAGATTGCCTTGGTGGTGCTGGCGGAAAACGAGCGGGTGAAGGCACAGCTGACCCAATATGGGGTGATAGCGGAAACCCTGCAGGATATTCGCCCCATCAACGTGATCACCGCGTCCAGTTTGGCGGAGACCTTTCGCCATGTGGGTGCCAACCGCGCGCTCAACCTCACCGGACGACCGCTGCGGCGCATGCAGAGTCTGGCGACCTCACAATCCTATGAGATCAATGGCAAGCAGTGCTTGTGCCTGTCGTGGATTCAGAACGAATACAACGACTACCGCATCTACGACGCCCAACTGTTGGCGCAAAACCTAGAGCGTGAGCTCAGTCATATCGCGACTCATTGGATGAGCCCGGGAATCGCGGTCTTCACTTGGATGGTGGATGAGCATTTCTGCGATACCCACAACGCCGAAGTGCTATTTCGCACCCTGCGGGAGTTGCAGTTGCGCACTCAGTCGGAGCAGGTCGGTTACGCCTCCGCCAAGCTGGCGATTCGCGCCTCTAGGGTGAATCGCCTGACGGTGCCGGAATTCAAGCTGACCACAGTATCGCCGCGAAGCTTTGATAACCCCCTCGAGCAAATGTTTGCCAAGCGGGAGCAGCTGGATACCCGTGCCCAGGCCCTACTCGAATGCCTCGATATCGAATCCGAGCTAACCTGCTATCGCACTTTAGATGTGTTTCTCAATCAGCATTCGCTGGATACGGTCCTCGATGGCGGGATCCAGCCGGTAACGGTGGCGGATTTGGTGCGCTACCTTTATCACCAAGCGCAGATCAAGTGTTATTGGCTGCTGTCGCGCTTTTGTTACGCCAGCCTCGGCCAGTTTCCGCTGGATCTCACCGACAACTTGACCATGTTGGTGGCGCGCCACGTGGCGGTGGTGTTGGGGAAAGGCAGAGTCAACACGGTGGTGATAGACACGCCCATGGCGTATCAGGACCTGGTGGATACCCTCAATAAGATGTACTTCAACCGGCTAGAGCGCGCGCTGGCGCAAGAGTTGCTGGCGGTGCTGGGCATTATCATGCGGGTCGATCAGCGCCTATTCGAGGGCCTGCGTTCGGTGATGGTGCAAAACCTGATGATGTTGTGCGCAGAGGCCTCTGACGAAACCACCGAGATGGATATTCTGATGACGGCCGGGGCTATGTCGCCGGCGCGCATTCAAGCCAAGGTGCGCGATATTCTCGATCAGCAGCACCGCGAATTTACTCGTGGTCTGAGTGCGGGCTTTCTCGGTCGGGATGGGGAGAGCGGCGCGCATAACTTGGCAGCGGTGGATACGGATTGGTTCGAATGGCGCGTCGCGCGCGGTTCCATTACACGTCTGGACGACGCTCTGCTCAATGACCTGTGGCGGAGTTTGCACTCGGCGCAAACGCTGGTGTTCGGCGATCGCGGCAGTCAGGAGTACATTCTCGATTGCGAGCAGGTGCGTAGCTCTATGACGCCCGGGGAGGTGAGCTTCGCCAATCATATCGACCAGCTGACCCAGCACCTGCACCCCACCTACTACAAAAGCGCGGTGTTCGAAGCGCTCTACGCCTTCACCTTATTTTGTAAAGAGCACCCCTCGGCGCGATTCAATACGCCGGTGGTGTTCTCGCAGGTGCTGGAGCGGGCGGCCAAAAGCTATATTTGGGACGCCGGGACAGGGGAGTTGGGTAAGCGCGATTTGGACGCGTTATTGGAGCAGGCGCCTCATGTGTTGCAGAAATACGTCAATCAGGTATTGGACGATATTTCCGACGACTTCTGAGACCGGCAATTAAGCCGGTACCCCCGCTCCAGCCAAAAGGCGCTGCACAGCCCGGTTCCAGCCTGCCGGACCGGGCTCTTCGGTGATCATGCAGCGTTGGGCTGGATTCGCCGACTGGTACTTTAAGGGGATGGCGTGGGGGAGGCGCACCACAATGGCGCAGTCCGCGCTCTGTAGCATCGGCAGGTCGTTAGCGGTATCGCCAATGGCCGCGACCAGAGGTTTGGTGCCCAGCAGTTTCTGGTACAAATTCACCAACCAGCGCATCGCCTGACCTTTGTCGCAGGGGCTGCCAATCTGAATCGCCTGACTGCCGCGGCTCAGTTTCAGGCCTTGTTTTTCGACATCTTTAGCAAAGGCATCAAAGCTTCTGGCGTCGTCGAGCCAGTAGAGTACCTCCGTATGGCGGCGCTTTTTCGCCAGCCGCGCCACTGACAGCGGCTGGTTGGTGTAATCGGCGATTTGCAGCTCTGACATATCGCCGAAGCCGCGAAACTGATAGTGCTTGGTCTGTCGCAGCGATTGCAAAATGGCGCGAACCTGGGCATAGGGCTGGGCGACGCGGCAAATCCAAAAGCCATCCTGCTCTTCGACGGCCGGTGCGCTGGGGCGGCGGAATTGACTTTGCGGCAGCGCCACGCCGGCGCCATTTTCGAAGATGATCGGGCCGCGCAGGTTCATTTGCTGCTGCAAATACACGCATTCTTCAAAGGTTCGGCTGCAGCTGGGAATGACGGGAATGCCGCGGCTCTGCGCCAGCTGCAGTGCGGCCTCGGCCGGTTGCCAATCGGCGCTGTCCATGTCCAAGAGTGTGCCGTCAAGATCGGTAAAAATCAGAATGGAGCGTGTTTTGTTCATCGTTTCACTCTGCTCTAAAGATTCTGTGTCGCAGTTGGTGCGCCACCTCAGTGCGGATTGCTCCGCCGCGCCCAAAATGGGCCCTTAGGCTATGTGAGGTTGCGTCCAGAGATGCGACGGTGATTGCCGGAAGCTTGTTGTCAGCGGCTGCCTGCATTTTGGATGCCGGACTCGCCGTTGGGTGGGTGTGGTTCAGGACCGACAAGTGCAAGCGTTCCGTGCTTCTGTAGCCAAAAGTGGACATTATTCCCGAACCAATAAAGAAATGTTTGTTTTTTTACGTGGCAGCTCAAGCTAATGCTGCATTAACACACAACCGAAATGCAAATAACGATTCGTCAGAAGGGGAAAATCATGCGTTATGGGTTAGGTATTCTGCTCGCTTTTGTTTGTGTTATGGTCGGTGCTTGTGCGCATTTAGGCGCCGGAATCGAACCGCCGAAAGTGCGGGTGGACTCCCTCCAGTTACTGGAGCCGCGGGGGCTGAGCCAGCGATTCTCAGTGGGTTTGCGAGTGATTAACCCCAATGACCGGGCGCTGCCGGTAAAAGGTTTAAGTTACACCCTCGCCCTCAACGGCATAGAGTTAATAGAGGGTGTTACCAATAAAGTGCCGACTTTAGAGCCCTTTAGCGAGACTCTGGTAGAAGTGGAAGCGGCGACAGATCTAGTCGCTGCGCTGCGTTTGTTGAATAATCTGACACGGTCCGGCGCGGAGCAGAATATCACCTACGCGCTGACCGCCAAGGTGAGCGTTCAAGGATGGCCCAGCAGGCTGACCGTAAAGGAAACGGGCGAAGTCCCCCTGTTTGGCGCAGACACACCCTATCGTTGAGAACTTCCTGCGGCTTGGCGCGGGAGCGAAAATAATAATGAATCAGAGGGCGCGCAGCTGATCGCGCCTTCCGCTCAACTTGTTCGAGGCATGCATGCGTCTTGTTAAATGGCTGATTGGTATCGTCATTACTGTGGGTATTGTGCTGGCAGCCGTGCCGCTGGTCGCCAAATGGTATCTCGTGCACTGGTTGGAGAATCAAGGGTACCAAGCGGAAATTAAGAAGCTTGGCATGGACTTTATCTTTGGCGAGCTGAGCTTGCAGGGAGCGACGGTGATTAGTCCAAAGCAGGAGCAGCTATCGGTTTTTAGCCTGCGCGCGGATTTCGATCTCTGGACGTTATTGCGCGATGGTCGCTGGGTAGTGGATCGCTTGGAGGCGGACAGCGCGCGCCTCGATATCGAGCGCGCCTC
>CAYZVN010000019.1:6114-40984 GCA_964482025.1 uncultured Saccharophagus sp.
CTGTTTTACGGCGGCCTGATGAGTGCTGGGGTTGGCGTTTACAGCGCGACCGCGATCGATGTGGAAAACCTGGCTCTGAATAATTTTCAGTTTATTGAAAACAGTCTGGGTGTCGCCGGCGTCGATTCACCCTATCAAACCCAATTGGGCGAAGCGAAAATTGACCTCGTCAAATGGCGGGAGGCAGAACCGTCAGAACTGATGCTCGGTGCCGTGGACATCACCAGCCTGCGCCAGTCGCTGCACCGCGCGGAAGATGGCACCTATATGATGCCGACGCAACTGGCCTCGCTGGTGGATTTCTTTAACCAGAATGCGCTGCATCTGGTGATGGAAAAGCTGGAATTGCGCGACGGTGCGGTTTCCTGGGTCGACCAAGCGGTGACACCGCCAGCCATGTTGAATCTGTCGGCACTGGCGGTTCAGCTGGGGCGCTTCGACAGTTCCATGGCCGACAGCCCCACCTCGGTGACGATCGCGGGCAGGGTAGGCAAAGACGGTAAGCTGGGCTTGGAGGGCGACCTCTACCCCTTTAGCTTGGACCCCAAGTTTACCTTGCGGGGCTTTGCGCAAGGCGTGGATCTGGCCAATCTCGCCGGCTATAGCAGGCAATTCCTCAACCAGGGAGTCGATCAAGGCACGGTAGACCTCTCGGTCAGTGCGGTGGCTCGCAACGGTCAGTTGGAGGCGGATACGCGCTGGGAGCTGGCCAATCTGCGCATCGAAGCCACGCGCGGCAACAGTGCCTACATGCCGCTGGAGCTGTCGTACGACTTACTGAAAGACCACAACAACAGCGTGTCACTGGAGCTGCCAGTGCGCGGAGCGTTTGGCAGTGAGCGCCTGCAGCCTCAATCCGTCTTGCTGCAAATGCGCCGCACCCTGAGTGACCTAGCGCGCCGACGGGTGAATCCCTCGGGCGCCGTGATCGCGCCGGCCCAGTCCACACCCTCGGGAAAAATGGCATTCCGACCCTTGGAGTACCCGGCTAAGGGCCGCTACCCGGCGGCGGCTGATGCGGAGCGCCTGCAAGAGATTGCAACCATGTTGCGGGACAAGCCGCATCTGCGTATGGTGTTTTGCCCGGTAAGTACCGGCGGCGAATGGGCGGAACTGTTCAATGAGGGCAACCGGCCAACGCCGACGACCGAATTGCTGCCGGAACACCAGGAGATGCTGTTGGAGTTAGCAAGTGCCCGCGGGCGGGTTCTACGCGCGCGTTTGATCGAAGCGGGAGCGGCTTCCGATCAGATCGTGATCTGCAATCCCAGCGTTGATATGACCCAATTCGGGCTGTCTTTTGTGTCGATTTCCTTATAATCGCCGACGTCTCTTTACCCGGCTGAGTCCGGGTTTTCTGTCTTTTTGGAACCAGCTGTCACATGACCGATTTGCTTGATCCCGGCGCGGAAGAGCGCATTCCTTTAAAACAATTTACCGAAAAAGCCTACCTGGATTATTCCATGTACGTGATTCTCGACCGCGCCCTGCCGCATGTGGGTGACGGCTTGAAGCCCGTCCAGCGGCGCATTGTCTACGCAATGAGCGAGCTGGGTTTGAAGGCGGCGGCCAAGTACAAAAAATCGGCGCGCACGGTGGGCGATGTCATAGGTAAATTCCACCCGCACGGCGACTCGGCGGCTTATGAAGCCATGGTGCTAATGGCGCAGCCGTTTTCGTTCCGCTACCCCTTGGTGGACGGCCAGGGCAACTGGGGTTCACAAGACGACCCCAAATCCTTCGCTGCCATGCGTTATACCGAAGCCAAACTCACGCGCTTTGCGGAAGTTTTACTGAGCGAACTCGGTCAGGGCACCGTGGCCTGGCAGCCCAACTTTGACGGCACTTTAGACGAGCCCAAGGTGCTGCCGGCGCGAGTGCCCACAGTCCTTCTCAACGGTACCACCGGTATCGCCGTGGGTATGGCAACGGATATCCCCCCGCACAACCTGCGCGAGGTGGTTGCCGCCACTGTACATTTGCTGGAAAACCCTAAAAGCACGTCCGCCGAGCTGTGTGAGTATATTCAAGGGCCGGATATGCCCACGGATGCCGAGATCATCACCCCGCGCGCGGACCTAGTGCGCATGTATGAGACCGGCCGCGGCAGCGTGAAAATGCGCGCTAAATGGGTTAAGGAAGATGGCGATGTGGTGATTACCGCACTGCCTCATCAAGTGAGCGGCAACAAGATACTGGAACAGATCGCCGCGCAAATGCAGGCGAAGAAGCTGCCGATGGTGGCAGACCTGCGCGACGAGTCGGACCACGAAAATCCCACCCGCTTGGTGATAGTGCCGCGTTCCAATCGCATTGATCTCGACGCCCTGATGAACCACCTGTTTGCCACCACGGAGTTGGAGCGCAGCTACCGGGTCAACATCAACCTCATTGGCAACGACGGTAAACCCGGTGTGAAAAATCTGGCGGAGTTGCTCGGCGAGTGGCTGGTGTTCCGTCTTGAGACAGTGCGCCGCCGCCTGCAGTATCGGCTGGATTGGGTGGACCGTCGCCTGCACCTGTTGGACGGTATGCTTATCGCGTACCTGAATCTGGATGAAGTGATCCATATCATTCGCACCGCAGAGCATCCCAAAGAGGAGCTGATGCAGCGCTTTGAGCTGACGGAAGAGCAGGCCAACTACATTCTCGATACCCGCTTACGCCAGCTGGCGCGCTTAGAGGAGATGAAAATCCGCGGCGAGCAGGACGAGCTGACCAAAGAAAAAGCCGACCTGGAAGCCACTCTGTCATCCGAGCGCCGTATGAAGACCCTGGTGCGCAAAGAGCTGGAGGCCACCGCCAAAGAGTTTGGTGATGAGCGCCGCAGCCCTCTGGTGGAGCGTGCCGAGGCGCAAGCCTTTAGCGAGACCGAATTGTTGCCCAGTGAGCCGATCACCGTCGTCTTATCGGAAAAAGGATGGATTCGCGCCGCCAAGGGACACGATATAGATCCGGCGGCGCTGAACTACAAAGCGGGGGACAAATTCGCGCTTCTGGCCCGGGGCAAGAGTCAGCAGACGGCGCTGCTCTTAGATTCCACCGGGCGCAGCTACGGCATTGTCGCTCACTCGCTGCCTTCGGCCCGCAGTCAGGGCGAGCCGGTGACCAGCCGGCTCAATCCCCCCAGCGGCGCAACCTTTGCCGGTTTGCTCATGGGGGAGGACACCCAGCAGGTGCTATTGGCCACTGACGCCGGTTACGGGTTTATTGCGACGCTCGGTGATATGCAGAGTAAAAACCGCGCAGGTAAAGCCCTGCTGAGCGTACCGGGAGGCGGTCGGGTGCTGCCACCGAGACTGATCCAGGACGCCGCCAATACCCAGCTGATCGCCGTGACGAACGACGGGCGTATGCTGGTTTTCCCCGTGACCGAGCTGCCGGTACTGGCCAAGGGTAAAGGCAATAAGATCATCGGTATCCAGACCAGCCGCTTGCAGACCCGCGAAGAATACATGGTTGCCGTGGTCCCCATCACCGCCGAGCAAACGGTGAAGATCTGGGCCGGCAAGCGCTTCTTGCAGATGCGTCTAAAAGATATGGAACATTATTTGGGCGAGCGCGGTAGGCGCGGCCATAAGCTGCCCCGCGGTTTCCAGAAAGTCGATGCCATCGAAGTGGTGGATTGAGTCCCCGCTTAATTGGTCGGCCGATACACCTCGGCTGACCAATTAGGTCACATGTGTAAAAAAATCTGACGTTTTTTGTCGCCTTGCTCTCGCTTCTCTTTTCGTGCCAGCGTAAACTACGCCGGTTTTCGGAGTGTCCGCTAACGTTACCTAACAGGCGAGACACCGGTTAGAGAGTGCCTCTCTTCTGTTTTTGACTCTGTTTTTCCCTTACTTGGCTTTTTTACACTTTTTGAGGTGATGCCATGTTTCGTCGGCACGGCCGCACGTCGATTAGATGCCCAATGCAGCTGCGCCATCAGCGCCTTGGATTTTTCGAGGTTGTCACTAAAGACATCAGCGCCTCGGGGATCTTTATTGGTGTTCAGCCAGAACTCGACCAAGCCATGCTGAGCCAACTGCGTCTGGGGGACATGGTGGAAGCGCAAATCGAAAGCGTGGATAACGAGGCTGAACGGGTGCGCCTGCAGGTGGCCCGTTTGGATAAGAATGGCTTTGCGTTGATGTTTGTATGATCTACGGGTCTTCGGTTGCGGACGGGTTCGGGGTGGCGGAGCCAGCCTTAAACGAGGACTCGGACTTATTCACCGCCTGTGGCGGCACTTCCTCCAGCTGATTGAAGCGAATCAAGGTGCGCAACTCCTCAATGTAAGGCTCCCCTCGCTCCGAGTAGCTCAATAACTTTCCCACCAATTCATAGCCTGTCAGCGGCTCGCCGCGAGCGGTTAGTTCCTGCCGTAGTAAGCGCAGGCCGTGGTAGGCCGAATGGGTGTTGATGTTGTGGAAATAAGCGGAGACAGAATCTTGCACCGAAGCAAAGCGCGTCACCTCGTGGAAGGCGCCCGCTGCGCGCCGCTTGGGCACTATGCCGCAGCCCGCCTTGAAGCACCACTGGCCAAAATAATTGTTGCCTTCGCGGGCGAAGCGGGAGGTGCCCCAGGCGGATTCAGACGCAGCCTGAGCCAACACCATAGCCAGCGGAATAATGTTGATGCGGCGATCCAGACGATCGAGGGTCTGCTCCAGAGGACCTTCTTCAACCCCGTATCTCTGCGCCCACTCGGCGAGTTGACGGCGGTCTCGCCCCCTTAGCTCCCCGCTCTTCGCCCGCTTACTCAGCTTCGCAAGTTGCTCGCGCAGCGCCAAAATTCGTTGATTCTCCCGCTCCACTAAAGGCGTCAGGTAAGCAAAGAATGCCGCTTTGCGCGCTGAGGTATCGCGAATGGCTTTGAAATCGGGAGGAGGTATATCGACGACCACCTCTTCCTCTGCCGGCTCATGCACGTCTGGCATGGGCCATGGGTAGTGGCTGAGCCACAGGCCAATGCCTAGGAGTGCGAGGCAATAAGCGGCCAGGCCGTAGCCAATCACATTTTTGAGCATAGCGTCGGCGGCTTCCTCAGAGCTTCAGTGAGGCTCGTAAGGCCTGGAGCTTTTCCTGATTAACCGCTTTATCCAGCGGCTCGGCGGACTTTTCCGGCAGCGCGGGAGGTTGTGGCTCCTCTAGCTGCGCGCCGTTGCGTATGGAGAGGCAGATCTCTTCATAGATCTGGCGGAACACCGGGAAAGCCACCGCTTCCGCGTTGGTCTGCAAAAAGTACCAGTCGCTGCGCTTGCCGGCATGGTACACAGCAGGGTGAGACCAGGAATAGGCCGCTTTGGGTGAGGTCGCGCGGCAGGCCTCTAGGTAGGCGCTATGGGCGTCGGGCATGCCGGGATCGCTGCTGGCGCGTTCGCAGTGATAGATCATGGTGCGTAGAGTGGGCAGGTATTCACTGGTTTCAATCACCGACTTGGCCGCTGCCAGCAGGGTGCGGGCGTCGAACTGACCGAGCATTTCAAGCCACAAACGCTTGACCTCGTTTAGCTCGGCCGTATTGCCAAACGCCTTGAGGTACTGGTTGTGGTAGTTCAGTCGAAACAGGGTGAATACTTGATTGATGGCGTCGATTAGCGCCACTCGCTTAGCTTGAGTGGCGTTGGGGCGGTCCGCAGGAGCCGCTGGGCTAGAGGGCCCAGCTGCGGTCGGTGAGTTGTTCTGCAAGGCTTAATTCTCGCGTCGATTTAGTTTGTGGATCTTCTTGACTGTGGCGTCTTGCCCAGCGCTGTTTCACATACTGCAAAAAGCGCGTGTTCCAGGAGGCGTGCACTTGGTTACTGTCCCGCCAGTAAATCACAAATTCGGGCAACAAGCTCTGCGCAAACGGAATATCGATATTCGCTAAGCGCAGTACCTCGTAGACATCTTGCGACGGCACCCAGTTAGGCGCAATGCGCCGGGGGGTCGGATCGTGCTCCAGGGCGGCCCGGTAGCGCAGCCACTGATGGTGGACATGATCGCGGAACTTTTTGTTCCAGTTATCTGACCGACTGCCTTTTTCCCGCCAGTAAAGTTCAAATTCGGGAATGGCATCTTCGACAAACTGGCGGCTGATGCCGGCGTGGCGGGTCAACACGTCCATCGCTTCTTCGCTGGGGCGCCAGTTGCGCGGCATGGGCGTTTCGCGGCTGCGCACATGCTGCTCGGCCTCAAACTCACGCCATTTACGGAGAGTGTGCTGCATAAACTTGGAGCCCCAGGAGTGAGCGGACTCGCCGCGCTCGCGCCAGTAGTTGACGAACTCGGGCACCTGTTCATAGGCGAAGTTGGCGGGGATATTGTGCTGAGCGAGGCGGCCGAGGATCTCTCGATCCGGCTGCCAAGACGGGGCAATCAGATTCTTACCCTGTGCGGGCGCGCTCACTGGCGCTGTCACCGGCTGCACCACCTTATCGTTAAAGGCGAATTTAAGCTGCAAGGCACTGGTATAGGGCGCAGAGGCAATCAGGATCAACCCCTGTTCACGCAGATTCGCGGCGATACGTTGGACATCCTGTGGCTGCCAGAACGGCATCAAGCGATTGACTGCCGCTTCGTTGAGGGTAAACCACAAGTACCCGTTGCTGCCCAGGCCGCCCTGATTGCGTGCCACCCCGGTCAATACCGATAACATAGTCGCCTCTTCCAGGCCGATAGTGGCGGCGAGGGAGGGGTAAACCAATATTGGTGATTCGGGGATGAGATGATTCGGGTCGCTGGATCGGGTCATGTGTCACTCATAGAATGCCAAGTACTTTAGCACTCAGACTCCGAGGTTTGTAGTGACCTCCGCCTGGGAGGCTTTATAAACGGCGTTAGCGGTGAGATTTGGGCGAGTTCAGCGCCTGTGCTAGTGTTGCGATCTTTTTAATTTGAGCACCGCTGGGCACAGCCCGGGATTGCGGGGGAGGCAGATGTTGGGCGAGGTCTGGATGGAAGTAGAGGGTCGGTTGCACGAGCAGGAGGCGGTACATGGCCAAGGTTAAAACGGCGTTCGTCTGCGATGACTGCGGCGCGGATTACACTAAATGGCAGGGGCAGTGCACGGAGTGCGGTGCTTGGAATTCGCTGAAAGAGGTGCGCCTGGGAACCGGTTCGCGTCCTGGTGACGGGCGCGCCGGTTACGCGGGGACGACCGAATCGCGCATCCAGACTCTGCAAGATGTCTCGCTGGCCGAAGTGCCGCGCTTTAGCTCCACCTTAGGCGAGTTTGACCGGGTTCTCGGCGGTGGCTTTGTCCCAGGATCGGTGGTGCTGGTGGGAGGGCATCCAGGTGCCGGCAAATCCACATTGTTGCTGCAGTCTCTATGCAAACTCTCGCAGTCACGCAACGCCCTTTATGTGACCGGGGAGGAATCCCTTCAGCAGGTGGCCATGCGCGCGAAGCGTCTGGGCCTGCCGATGGACCGCCTGCAAGTGCTGGCGGAAACCAATGTCGAGAGCATAGTGGCGCTGGCGCAGCGGGAGTCGCCGGGCGTTATGGTGGTGGACTCGATCCAGGTCGTGCATTTGTCTGATATTACCTCCGCTCCCGGCAGCGTGTCCCAGGTGCGCGAGTGCGCGGCCGTGCTGACGCGCTTTGCCAAGCAGACCGGTACAGTGCTGATTCTGGTAGGCCATGTGACCAAAGAGGGGGCGCTGGCCGGGCCCAAGGTTCTGGAGCATATTATCGACTGCTCAATCATGCTCGAAGGCGGCCACGACTCGCGCTTTCGCACTTTGCGCGGCCATAAAAACCGCTTTGGTGCCGTGAATGAGCTGGGGGTGTTTGCCATGACCGAGCAGGGCATGAAAGAAGTGCCCAACCCCTCGGCGATTTTCTTGCAGCGCGCCGACGAAATCTCCCCCGGCTCGGTGGTGATGGCGACGTGGGAGGCGACGCGCCCCCTGTTGGTCGAAATTCAGGCGCTGGTGGACAGTAGTTTTGGCAATCCGCGCCGCGTTGCGGTAGGTATGGAGCAAAATCGCCTGGCGATGTTACTCGCAGTGTTGCACCGTCACGGTGGCCTTATGCTCGGCGATCAGGACGTGTTCGTGAACGCGGTGGGTGGCGTGAAAATCATGGAGCCGAGCGCCGATCTTGCGCTCCTGTTCGCGCTGGTGTCCAGCTTCCGCGATATCGCTCTGCCGCGGGAATTGGTGGTGTTTGGTGAAGTTGGGCTGTCGGGGGAAATTCGCCCGGTACCCAGCGGTCAAGAGCGGCTGCGCGAGGCCGCTAAACACGGCTTTAAACGCGCCATAGTGCCGGCGGCTAATACGACCAAAGAGAAGATTCCCGGGCTTGAAGTGATACCCGTTAAGAAGATTGATGAGGCCTTGGCCTATATCTAGCGCTGCTGATGGCGCTTCAACAATTCCGCGAGTACCCGCTCGGATGCGCCGGGCTCGCCCAGGTTGATTTCGATCAGCCGGCGCAGATGGACAATGCTGTCCATATCGATGCTGGTGCAGTGAAAACCCAGAACACTAGAACTGCTGTGCACGAGCACGACCTGCATCACGATAGAGGCCTGATCAGACAGCCAAATATTCAAGGTGCAGGGTATATCCGTGCGTATGTGGTAGTTGCTGGGGGTGGTCACCAATACGCCATTGAGCGAAATATCCTGCAGTTGTGCGCGGTATTCTTTTCCCTCTTGAATAAGGTGCACATCCGCATCGAATGGGATCCGGCTGAATTGTCGCCGCTCTTCGGAAATTCCGCTGCTGTCCATTAAGGCTAACTCATTAGTGCTGATACAGCTGAAGTCTAGACCTTAAGCGGTAAAGCCTCCACTGGCCGGGTTTGCGCTCAGCATAAAAAAAGGCGCCGATTGAGCGGCGCCTTTGCGGGAGTTTAAGCCTTGAGAGGCTTGTACTTCATACGCTGCGGCTGCGCGTGGGCGCCTTTGCGGGCGATGAAGTCCTCGTGGTACTCGGTGTAGTTACCGGTGAAGAACACCACTTCACTCTCGCCTTCGTAAGCGAGGATGTGAGTAGCGACGCGGTCGAGGAACCAGCGGTCGTGAGAAATGATCAGCGCGCAGCCGGGGAAGGCGAGGATCGCCTCTTCTAATGCGCGCAGAGTTTCCACATCCAAGTCGTTGGAAGGTTCGTCGAGCAGCAACACGTTAGCGCCTTGCTTCAAGGTGTTCGCCAAGTGCAGACGGCCGCGTTCACCGCCAGAGAGTTCGCCGACACGCTTCTGCTGGTCGGTGCCTTTGAAGTTAAAGCGGCCCACATAGGAGCGCGAGCTGACTTCGTAGGTGCCGATGCGCAGAATGTCTTGGCCGCCGGAAACGGCTTCCCATACGGTTGCATTGTCATCCAGGCTCTCGCGGCTTTGCTCAACATAGGCAACTTTCACGGTTTCCCCGATCACAATCTCGCCTTTATCCGGCGTCTCGGTGCCGTTGATCATACGGAACAGAGTGGTTTTGCCGGCTCCGTTGCCGCCGACAATACCGACAATGGCACCTTTGGGTACGGTAAAACTCAGGTTGTCGATCAATAAGCGGTCGCCGAAGCTCTTGGAGACGTCCTTAAACTCGATAACCTTATCGCCCAGGCGCTCACCTGGCGGAATGTAAATTTCATTGGTTTCGTTGCGGGTTTGGAATTCCTGAGACTGCATCTCTTCGAAACGCGCCAAGCGCGCTTTGTTCTTGGCGTGGCGGCCTTTGGGATTCTGGCGCACCCACTCCAATTCCGCCTTCATGGCTTTTTGGCGCGCGGCCTCAGTGCGCGCTTCCTGCGCTAAGCGCTGCTCTTTCTGTTCCAGCCATGAGGAATAGTTGCCTTCATAGGGGATGCCGCGACCGCGGTCCAGTTCCAGAATCCAGCCGGCAGCGTTGTCGAGGAAGTAGCGGTCGTGGGTAACGGCGACCACAGTGCCGGGGAAGCTCACCAGGAATTGCTCCAGCCAATAGACCGATTCTGCGTCCAGGTGGTTGGTCGGCTCGTCGAGCAACAACATGTCGGGGCGCGACAACAATAAACGGCACAGCGCCACCCGGCGCTTCTCACCACCGGACAGCTTGTTGATGTCGGCGTCCCATGGGGGCAGGCGCAAGGCGTCGGCGGCGACTTCCAATGTGTGCTCCAAATTGTGCGCGTCCCACGCCTGAATAATGTCTTCCAGCTGGCCCTGGCGCTTGGCCAGCGCATCAAAATCGGCATCCGGCTCCGCGTAGGCGGCATAGACTTTGTCGAGCTCGGCCAAAGCGTCCACCGCCTCCTGGACACCTTCTTCCACATTGCCGCGTACATCCTTCTCGGCATTGAGCTGAGGTTCTTGCGGCAAGTAGCCGATTTTGATGCCCGACATGGCGTGGGCTTCGCCCTGAATATCCTGATCAAGTCCCGCCATGATTTTCAATAAGGTGGACTTTCCCGAACCGTTCAAGCCAAGCACACCGATTTTCGCGCCGGGGAAAAACGAAAGGGAAATATCCTTCAGAATTTCGCGTTTGGGCGGCACGATCTTGCCAACCCGATTCATGGTGTAGACGTATTGAGCCATTAGGCCAAAACCTCGCTAGCGGGATGATGTAGTAACTGAGGGGCGCACGGTACCTAAAGCGCCCGACCAATTCAATGAGGGCCCTAGGCCTTATTCACAAGTCATAGCGGGCGACGGAAGGGCCCCTTGCGCGGGCGTAATCACTTTCGCTGCCCCAGTGAGCTTTTGGTGTACAATTACGCCCCCTTCTATATTGCCGGACTCGTTTGAGGATACCCATGTTTGATAAGTCCCTGACCCTTGCCCAGTTCGACCCTGAGCTGTGGAATGCCATCGAGAGTGAAAGTCGCCGCCAAGAAGAGCACATAGAGCTTATTGCATCGGAAAACTATGCCAGCCCGCTCGTTATGGTCGCTCAGGGCACCAAGCTCACGAATAAGTACGCCGAAGGCTATCCGAGCAAGCGCTATTACGGCGGTTGCGAGTATGTCGATCAAGCGGAAGCCATGGCGATCGAGCGTGCGAAAGAGCTGTTCGGTGCCGATTATGCCAACGTCCAGCCGCACTCAGGCTCGCAGGCCAACTCCGCGGTTTATCAGGCGTTGTTGAATCCCGGCGATACCGTGCTCGGCATGAGCTTGGCCCACGGCGGCCACTTAACGCACGGCGCCAAAGTCAATTTCTCCGGCAAGATGTACAACGCGGTGCAGTACGGTCTCAATCCTGAAACGGGCTTGGTGGACTATGACGAAGTTGCGCGCTTGGCGCGTGAGCACAAGCCTAAAATGATCGTCGCCGGCTTCTCGGCCTACAGTCAGGTGATGGATTGGCAAAAGTTCCGCGATATCGCGGACGAGGTCGGCGCTTATCTGCTGGTGGATATGGCCCACGTTGCGGGGCTGGTTGCTGCGGGTGTTTACCCGTCGCCGGTAAAAATCGCCGACGTGACAACCTCGACCACGCACAAAACGCTGCGCGGTCCGCGCGGCGGTATCATCTTGGCCAAAGCCAACGAAGAGATCGAGAAAAAGCTGAATTCCGCAGTGTTCCCCGGCGGTCAGGGCGGCCCTTTGATGCACGTGATTGCCGCTAAGGCGGTGAGTTTCAAAGAGGCGATGAGCCCGGACTTTAAGACCTATCAACAGCAAGTGGTGAAGAATGCCAAAGCGATGGCAGAGACCTTTATCGGCCGCGGCATCAAGGTCGTTTCGGGCGGCACTGAAAACCATCTGATGCTGCTCGATCTGATCGGCAAAGACTACAGCGGTAAAGATGCGGACGAAGCCCTGGGCAACGCCAATATCACCGTCAATAAAAATGCCGTGCCCAACGATCCGCGTTCCCCTTTTGTCACCAGTGGCTTGCGCGTGGGTACTCCGGCGATCACCACCCGTGGGTTCAAAGAAGCGGAGTCTCGCGATCTGGCCAATTGGATGTGCGATGTGTTGGAAAGCCTGGAAAACGGTACTTCGGCGCAGGTGATTCCAGCGATAAAAGAAAAAGTGCTGAATATCTGCAGCCAGTTTCCGGTATACGGCAACTGATCCATTAAGCATAAAAAGCGGCGGGCATCGCCCGCCATTTACATTCTTGTGCCACACCATGGAGCGGTGCCATTCAGGAGTCCTGCTTCGTGCACTGCCCATTCTGCAACCAAGCTGACACTAAGGTGATCGACTCCCGTTTAGTGGCCGACGGCGGCCAAGTGCGTCGCCGGCGTGAATGTTTGAGTTGTCACGAGCGTTTTACTACCTTCGAAGTTGCCGAGCTGTTGATGCCGCGCATTATCAAAAGTGACGGCACCCGCGAACCTTTCGATGAACAAAAGCTGCGCCACGGCTTATTAAAAGCATTGGAAAAGCGGCCGGTAAGTGTTGAGCGTATCGAAGCGACCATCAACACCATCAAGCAAGGGCTGCAGGCGACCGGCGAGCGCGAGGTTAAGTCTCGGTATGTGGGCGAAAAGGTGATGGAGGCGCTGCGCAGTCTGGATGGCGTGGCCTATGTGCGCTTTGCCTCGGTTTACCGCAGCTTTCAGGATATCAGCGAATTCCGCCAAGCCCTCGACCACCTGGAGCAGGACCCGGAATGACGCGAGATACCGGGGAGCCGTTCGCACTGGACGAGCGCTGGATGCAACGCGCCTGTGAACTGGCGCTACAGGGCCTGAATACCGCCACGCCCAACCCCAGGGTTGGCTGTGTCTTAGTCGGTGCGCAAGGGCAGTTGCTCGCCGAAGGATTTCACCGCAAAGCGGGCGAGGCCCATGCAGAAGTAGAAGCCTTACGGCAGGCGGGTGCAGCCGCTCGCGGCGCTACCGCCTATGTCACCCTGGAGCCCTGCAACCATCAAGGCCGTACCGGACCTTGCAGCGAAGCCTTAATCGCCGCCGGTGTGGCAGAGGTGGTCTACGGAATGGAAGACCCAAATCCCCAAGTGCGCGGTCAGGGGATCGCACGTTTGCGTGCGGCGGGTGTTGGGGTGCGCGGCCCGGTACTCGAAGCCCAGGTGCGCGCCCTCAACCCCGGCTTTATCCAGCGTATGAACACCGGTCGGCCCTGGGTGCGCTGCAAGCTGGCGATGAGCCTCGACGGCCGCACGGCTATGGCCTCGGGTGAAAGTTTCTGGATTACCGGCGAGCCCGCCAGAGCCGATGTGCAGCAATGGCGCGCACGCTCCTGTGCCATAGTGACGGGTATTGCCTCGGTCTTAAAAGATGACCCGGCCTTGACCGTGCGCGGTGCGGAATTTGGTGACAACCCTCGCCAGCCCCTGCGGGTGGTGGTGGACAGCCGCCTGCGCACCCCACCGGAGGCGCGTCTGCTGCGTATGGCCGGCGCCACCGCAATTGCCACCTGCGCCTTTAATCGCCCGCAAATTGGCGCCGAAATCTGGGGCATGCCCAGCCTTGCCGGTGCCGTCGATTTAAACGCGCTAGTGGGCAAATTGGCCGAGCGCGGTTGCAATGAGGTTCTGGTGGAGGCAGGGCCGACGCTTGCCGGCAGCTTTTTACGCGCCGGCCTAGTTGACGAGTTAATTATTTACGCCGCGCCGAAACTGCTCGGCAGCAGTGCGCGCCCCCTGTTTGATTTGCCGCTATCGTTTATGGCGGAGGCGGTGCATTTGGAAATCGCCGATGTGCGCCCGATTGGCGAGGATTGGCGTTTTCTCGCTCGCGTGCGACCGCCAGAACCTCAGACTTTGGTGTGAAGCAACCTATGTTTACCGGCATTATTGAAGCAACCGGCACAGTGGCCGAAATCAAAACCGTCGGCGGCGATGTGCGCCTCAGCGTGCGCGCGCCCGGCATCGATTGGCGCCAAGTGCAGTTGGGTGACTCCATCGCAACCAACGGCATTTGCCTGACGGTGGTGGAAAATTTGGCTGACGGCTTCCGCGCCGATGTGTCCCGCGAGACCCTGAGCTTAACCACCCTTGGTGATTGGCGGCCGGGTACAGTGGTGAATTTGGAGCAGGCACTGACGCCAAACACCCGCCTGGGTGGCCATATTGTCAGTGGCCATGTGGACGCTATAGGTGAAGTTGTCAGCCGCCAGGGAGACGCCCGCTCAGAGCGCTTTCGAATTCGCGCGCCCGACGCTTTGGCCAAATACATTGCCCACAAAGGCTCGATCACGGTCGATGGCACCAGCCTGACGGTGAATGCGGTGAGCGGTGCGGTGTTTGACTTGAATATAGTGCCCCACACTTTGCAGGAAACCGTCATTCAGTACTACCAAGTGGGGACGCGCGTAAACCTGGAGGTGGACGTGATCGCCCGTTATCTGGAGCGATTGCTTCAAGGCGATCGGGCAGCGCAGCCGGATTCTCCGGGGCTTACCGCAGCGTTTTTGGCGGAGAACGGGTTTTATAAGTGAAGGTGGGGAAGTGCATAGTCGGTGCGAGAAACCCCTCCCAGCTTTCCCCTTGTCAGGGTGAGGGCTGAAAGTGCCTCTTGTTAACGAGAGGCGGTTAAATATTCTATCCGTATTCACAGGAGCGGTTCGTGAATCTCAATAGCATCGCTGAAATCATCGAAGACATCCGCCAGGGCAAGATGGTGATCCTGATGGATGATGAAGATCGGGAGAATGAAGGCGACCTGATTATGGCGGCGCAGAAGGTGCGGCCGGACGACATTAACTTCATGGCGCGCTACGCCCGTGGACTGATTTGTCTGACGCTCACAGAAGCCCGTTGCCGCCAACTGGGACTGCCCTTGATGGTGGCGGAGAACCACGCCAGTCATCGCACCAACTTTACGGTTTCGATCGAGGCGGCAGAAGGGGTTTCCACTGGCATCAGCGCCGCCGATCGAGCCCGCACTGTACAGGCGGCGGTCGCGCAGCACGCCACGCCTCAAGATATAGTGCAGCCGGGGCACATCTTCCCGGTGATGGCGCAACCGGGTGGCGTACTGACTCGCGCCGGTCATACAGAAGCCGGTTGCGATCTGGCCCGTTTGGCGGGGCTTGAGCCGGCGGCCGTGATTGTCGAAATCATGAACGATGACGGCACCATGGCGCGGCGGCCGGATTTGGAGAAGTTCGCCAAGCTGCACAATGTGAAGATCGGCACCATCGCCGATCTAATCCAATACCGCACCGTGCACGAGAAAACCATCGAGTGTGTCAACGAACGCCAGGTGCAAACGCTGTACGGCGACTTTGTCCTGAAAACCTATTTGGATGGTGCCCGCGATGAGCGTCACTTCGCCCTGATCAAGGGCACCATAGATCCGGCAGAGCCCACTTTAGTGCGTGTCCATGTGGGCAGCACCGCGCGCGATCTTATAGGGCTGTGGCCCAATGGGGACGCGGAGCAGAAGCCCTGGACTTGCCAGGCCGCTATGGAAAGAATCGCCGCCGAGGGTCGAGGCGTGGTGGTGTTGATTTGCCACAATGAGACCACGGAAGAAATTGAGGAGAGCATCGACTGGATCATGACCGGCAAACCGCGCAATCCTCCTCGTCAGCTGGCGTACAAACAAGTGGGCACAGGATCGCAGATCCTACAGGACTTGGGTGTTCACAAAATGCGTCTGATGAGTGCGCCTTATCGCTTCAATGCCATTTCGGGCTTCAATCTCGAAGTGGTCGAATACATTCAAAACACTTGAACACAGAGATAACGGAATCCCTATGAAAGTCATCGAAGGTAACTTCCAATCGGCAGACGGCAAATTCGTTCTGCTGGTCAGCCGCTGGAACAGCTTTGTGGTAGAGCATTTAAAAGAGGGCGCTCTCGATGCGCTGCGCCGCCACGGTGTTAAAGACGACCAAATCGAGGTGGTCTACGCCCCCGGCGCCTTCGAAATGCCGCTGGTCGCGCAGAAGTTGGCGCGCGCCGGTACTTACAGCGCCATCATCGCCTTGGGCGCGGTGATTCGTGGCGGTACGCCGCACTTCGAATATGTCGCCGGCGAATGCACCAAAGGCTTGGCCCAGGTTTCCCTCGACGCGAGTATTCCGGTGACCTTTGGTGTCCTGACGGTGGATACCATAGAGCAAGCGATCGAGCGCTCGGGCACGAAAGCGGGGAACAAAGGTGCTGAGGCAGCTTTGACGGCTTTGGAAATGGTTTCGCTGCTGGCCCAGCTTTGAGATCCGATGTAACGGCGAGAGCCTCGCGAGCACATATTTATGAGTAACCTTGATCAACAAAACCTACCGGCCCTGCGCAGTAAAGCGCGCCACTACGCCATGCAGGCGCTCTACCAGTGGTCGGTCACTAAGAATCCGCTCAATGTCATAGAGGCCGAATTTCACGCCGATAACGACATGGGCAACGTGGATACCACCTATTTTCACGAGCTGGTCCATCAAGTGCCGGCAAACCTTGCGGTAATCGAGACGGATTTTTTGCCGTTTGTCACGGATCTATCGCTGGATCAAATTGATCCTATTAGTCTGGCGCTCTTGCGCATGAGCACTTACGAGTTACGCTTTCGGGTAGATGTGCCCTACAAGGTGGTGATCAACGAGGCGCTGCGGCTGGCAAAGAAGTTTGGTGCCACCGACAGCTATAAATTTATCAACGGTGTGCTGGACCGAGTCGCGGGGCGTTTACGCCTGGCGGAAGTCCAAGCCGCGCGGCGAGGCGCTCAATGATTTATGGGTGAATTCGATCTCATCAATGCTTACTTTGCTCGCGCACCGGTCAGCAGTGATGTGCTGCTGGGCATAGGTGACGACTGCGCAGTAGTACAACCGCCGGAAGGACGGCAGTTGGTGATGTCGATCGACACCATGGTGGACGGTGTCCACTTTCCCAAGGATACGTCTCCTGAACGCATTGGCGTGCGGGTGATGTGCGCGGCGCTGAGCGACTTGGCAGCCATGGGGGCTCGACCCCATTGGTTTACGCTGGCGCTGACTCTGCCCGAGAGGGATCCCGAGTGGCTGGCCGCGTTCGCCGACGGCATGTTTTCCATTGCCAATCGCCACGAATGCAGTTTGATTGGCGGCGATACCACGCGCGGGCCCCTATGTATTTCGGTGCAAGTACACGGCTCTGTGGCGCCGGGGCAGGCGCTGCGCCGCTCCGGCGCGCGACCGGATGACATTATTTATGTCACTGGCAATCTCGGTGATGCCGCCGCCGCTCTGGCGGTGCTGCAAAGCAAGCTCACGGTCTCAACCGGCGTTTTCAGTTATTTGCTCAAGCGCTTTTACGCGCCCACCCCGCGCATCCTCGAGGGCGAAATGTTAGTGGGCACAGCGAGCGCGGCCATAGATGTCTCCGACGGGCTTTACGCGGACCTGGGTAAAATATGTGCAGCCAGCGGTGTGGGAGCACTGGTGGATGTGGCGCGCCTGCCGATTTCCGAGCACTGGCGTAGCTACACTCCCGAAGGTCAGGCGCAGGAGTGGGCGCTGACCGGCGGCGATGATTACCAGTTGTGTTTTACGGTGCCGCGCGAACAGGTGGGGCGTTTGGAGAGCTGGATCCGCGAAGGCCGTATCACTGCGACCGCGATTGGTAAAATCACTCATAAACACGAACTACTTTTGGTGAAAAACGGTAAGCCGTTTGAGCTGGAACGCAAAGGATATGACCACTTTGGCTGACGTCAACCCACGCTTTAACGATTTGCTGCGCGACCCCGCTGCGTTACTGGCGTTCGGTTTTGGTTCCGGGCTGGCGCCCTGGGTGCCGGGGACGGCCGGCACCCTGGCCGCGATCCCTTTCTATGTGCTGGCGGCGTCCTACCTGACGCTGCCTTACTACATCGCCATGTTGGTGCTGAGCTTTGCGCTCGGCATTTATTTTTGTCACCGTACCGCGCGCAAGTTGGGTGTTCACGACCATGGTGGCATTGTCTGGGATGAGTTTGTTGGTTATTGGCTGACCATGATCGCGGTACCTTTGGAATGGTATTGGGTGCTGGCCGGCTTTATCCTGTTCCGCATTTTCGACATGATCAAACCCTGGCCCATCGGTCTTATTGATCGGCGGGTCGGCGGCGGTTTTGGCATTATGCTCGACGACGTGCTGGCCGCTGTGCCAGCGGCCGTATGCCTGCAGGTTTTGGTTTATTTAACGGGCTGAGCCCGCTTAAGGTTGTTCAGTGTCAATTATCTTTGTTGAATCCTGCAAGTTGCCGACCCCCTGGGGGATGTTTGAGATGCACGGCTTCAGTGATACCGCAACGGTTAAAGAGCATGTCGTGCTTACCATGGGCGATGTGCGTACTCCAGAGCCGGTATTGATTCGTGTGCACTCGGAGTGTTTAACGGGTGATGCTCTGTTTAGTTTGCGCTGTGACTGTGGTGCCCAGCTGCAGGCGGCTATGCACAAAATCGCCCTTGCCGGTCGCGGCGCAATTTTTTATTTGCGCCAAGAAGGTCGCGGCATCGGTTTGCTGAATAAAGTGCGCGCCTATCACCTGCAGGACAAAGGTGCGGACACAGTAGAGGCAAACGAGCGCTTGGGCTTTGGTGCCGATATGCGCGATTACTCGCTGTTGCGACCTATGTTCGAGCATTTCGGCATTCATCAAGTGAAGTTGATGACCAATAATCCGCGCAAAATCAAAGCGCTGGAAGAGCAGGGGATTCGGGTTGTCGAGCGCTTGCAGCACGACACGGGGCGCAACCCTCACAACCAGCACTATCTGGAAACCAAACGCGGTAAGCTCGGCCATTTGTTCGGCGATGAAGCCTCTTGAGTTTTATGTTTCGCTGCGTTTAGTGAATTTGTTTAGCAATTTATTTCATTACCTCTTCGATGTTTTCTCCGGTCGCTATGGTTTATTATGCGACTCCACTTTTCTGTCGCAGGGCAGCATTTCGGACTGGTATTCTCCGGCTGCCTAGGATTGTCGAGCTTCGCGAAAGACGAAGCGGTTCTATATCCGAGGAACATCGGTTGTCACGCAACGCCTTCCTGTACGGTCTGCCGCTTCTCGCCTGTCTTGGGGGGATAGCCTTCCTGTCGGTCAATACACAGGCGAGAGAAGTTAAGCCAAAGCCGGTTGCGCTTATCGATCTCAGTATCGAGGAGTTGGCGCGCTTGCCGGTGACCTCAGTATCGCGTCGCCCCGCACCGCTCGCCACTGCGGCAGCCTCTATCTATGTCATCACAGGTGAAGATATTCGCCGTTCGGGCGCAACCTCGTTGCCCGAAGCGCTGCGCCTCGCCCCGAATTTGCAAGTGGCAAGAGTGAATGCGCGCAACTATGCCATCGCCGCGCGCGGTTTTAACGGCGTTCTGGCGAATAAGTTGTTGGTGATGATCGACGGGCGCACCGTCTATTCACCGCTGTTTTCAGGCGTTTTTTGGGATGCACAGGACGTGTTGCTAGAAGATGTTGAGCGCATCGAAGTGGTGAGCGGACCGGGCTCGACTTTGTGGGGGCCCAACGCTGTCAACGGCGTGATCAATATCACCACCAAGCCCGCGAGTGACACTCACGGCTCACGGCTGGTGGTCGGTGGCAGTATGATGGAGCGCCAGGTCGCCAGTCGCTATGGTGGCCACTTTGGCGATCACGGCCACTTCCGCGTCTATGCCAAGCATCATCACCAGAATGACGTTACCACCGCCGCAGGTCGGCCCAGTCACAGCGGCATGCATCGGACTACCGCAGGTGTGCGCACGGATTGGCTCGATGAAGAGCGCCATTTGACCTTGCAGAGTGAGGTGCTCAGCGCGCGACTTCAGCTACCTCTGGCAGAGGAGGCAGAGTTGACTGGCGCGCAGCTATTTGCCCGGCTTAAACAGCGTATGGATGGCGATTCGGAAGTGTTAATCCAAGCCTATCTGGATCACCGCCAGCGCTACCAGCCGAACCTTATGGATCAGCATTTAAACGCGCTGGATTTCGACCTTCAACACAGTGTGCGTTTGGGGCGGCGTCACAATCTCGTATGGGGCGGCGGCCACAGGTACATTCACGACAATACCGTCGGCAGCGCCCGTGCTTTTTTCATACCCGAGCGCAAACTGATGAATTGGACCAGTTTGTTCGCCCAGAATGACATCGATCTGTTTGATGCGGTCCATTTAACGCTGGGCGTGAAGCTGGAGCGCAACCCCTACACCGGTTGGGAATCGCTGCCCAACCTGCGTTTGTCCTATGCCCCGTCGCGGGCCAACTACTTGCTGTGGGGCGCCCTGTCGCGTTCGGTGCGCTCACCCTCCAGATTCGATCGCGAGCTCTTTATGACCGCCGACGACTCGCAACTTAATTCACGTGAACTCATCCATAAAGGCAGCCCCGATTTTGTCTCCGAAATCGCTCGGGTAGTGGAGTTTGGCTATCGCGCGCAACCGCGCCACAACTTGTCTTTGTCCACTACTTTCTTTTACAGCCAATACGATCGCTTGCGCACGCTGGAGCCGGAGCCCGACGGCATTACTCAATTTCACAATTTCGCGGAAGCGAATGTGTATGGCGTAGAGTTCTGGAGCGGATGGCAGGTGTCGCCGCGTTGGCGCTTGGGCGCCGGACTGATGGCACAGACCTTGGATATGGATTTATTGCCACAGAGCCGAGACGCGGTGAGTGCGACCAATATTGCCAGTCGCGATCCGGAAATCAGTTGGCAACTGCGCTCCTCCCTGACACTGACAGACAATCTGGAAGTAGACGCATTTTTTCGCCATGTGGGCGAGCTTGGTGAAGCCGCCACCGCAACTCCGGCCTATTCATCCCTCGACTTGCGATGTGGCTGGCGCTTGGGATCCGCTTGGGAGCTGTCGCTGGTTGGACAGAATCTGCTGGATGCAGCCCACCCTGAGTTTGGCACGGCACCGGACTACAGCGAGTTCCGCCGCGCTCTCTACGTGAAGTTGTTATGGGACTTTTAGTGCGCTCCGGTGAACTTTTATACCCCCTATGGCACCGAGGCTACCGAGTGATCCTGCTGTGGTCGCTTATGGTACTGCTATCGCCGACAATCGCGGCAAATGAGCTGCTCGAGACCAATCTCGAGCGTCAAGTTAAGGCGGCCATGCTCTATAAGTTTCTCGGTTATGTGGAGTGGCCGGCGGAGTCGTTCGCGACACCTATGTCACCCTATGTGATCGCGGTGGCGGGCGCGTCGGATGTCTTGGGTGAATTGCGCCATATCACGGCGGATCGTACCGTCAATCAGCGGCCAATAATGGTGCAGAAAGTCACCAGCAAATCGGATTTGACTGGGGTTCATCTGTTGTTCGTTGGCCAGAGCAATAGCGAGACCCTGCACAGGCGCTTAATACGACGAGCTAGGGAGCACAGTGTGGTAACAGTGACGGAAAATGAGCGGGGGCTGCGGCAGGGCAGTGTGATCAACTTCCGCTTGATCGATGACCGTATAGGTTTCGATATTTCCTTGGTCAATGCGGGCGTACATAAGCTTAAACTGAGTGCCCGTTTACTTTCCGTGGCGTCCTATGTGGAGACGGACGGTCTGTGAATATTGTTCGTTACGTACAGCGGTCGGTATCGCGGAAATTGATGTTGGTGGTTCTGGCAACCACGTTTCTCGCACTGTTCGCGTACGGCTTGGTGATGCTCATTTACGATTTGCGCACCTATCACGACACTTGGGTAAAAGACCTTACCACTCAGGCCAACATTATTGCCGAAGTCAGCGCACCTGCGCTGGAATTCAACGACCCGCAGACGGCTCGCGAAAACCTTAACCTGCTGAGCACCCGGCGCTCGATCCTCCAAGCTGCCATTTACACTTCTACCGGCGCAGTATTCGCCAGCTATACCACGGAAGAAGAGCGACCTCAGCCGCTGCTGACGGGGCCTGCCGATGGTTATTTGGTACATGGTGACCGCATCACCGTGGTGCATCCCATTGTCAAAAATGGTGCTTCTCTCGGGGCCGTTTATATTCTTGCACGCTACGAAGCCCAGGCGCGCCTGACCAGTTATGCGGTGATCTTGGTGGGGGTGATGGTGGCGAGCTTAAGCCTCGCGTTGCTGATTTCCATCTGGTTGCAGGCGGCACTCACCCGGCCATTGTTTGCGGTGACCAATGTGGCCCGCGAAGTCATGCAGCGCCGGGATTTTTCTCTGCGCGCGGAAAAATTCTCCGAAGATGAAATCGGCATTCTGGTGGATGCCTTCAACGATATGTTGAGCGAAGTGGAAAAGCGCGCCCGCGCATTGGAGGATTCCAACCGCTCGCTGGAGCACGAAATGACGGAGCGCCAAGCGGCCGAGCGTGCGCTCTTGCAGGCCGATAAGCGCAAGGACGAATTTCTTGCCACGCTGGCGCACGAGTTGCGCAATCCGCTGGCGCCCCTGCTGAACGGGCTGCGCATTTTGCGCTTGGCAGAGCGCGACTCTCAGCAGGTGCGCGATGCCCAGGAAATTATGGAGCGGCAGCTGCGCCAGATGGTGAGATTGGTGGATGATCTGCTCGATGTTTCCCGCATCACCACTGGCAAGTTGACCATCAGTACCAGCTGCATCGCTGTGCGTGAGGTGATGCAGGCAGCGGTGGAAACCTGCGGCGCATTTATCGAAGCCTGCGGCCACCGTCTCGAAGTGGTGTTTCCGGAAGAAGATCTCTATCTCGAAGGCGACAGCGTGCGCCTGTCCCAGGTATTCGCCAATCTGCTCAATAACAGCGCTAAATACACCAATTGCGGCGGCCAGATACGTTTTGCCGCCCACCGTGAAGGCGCACAAGTGGTGGTAGAGGTCAGCGACAACGGTATCGGCATTGCCACCGAGATGCTGCCGGAAATTTTTCAGATGTTTACCCAAGTGGACTACTCACTGGAACGCACCCAGGCGGGCCTCGGTGTAGGCTTAGCACTGTCACAGCGGCTTGTGGAATTGCATGGGGGCAGTCTGGTAGCCATGAGCGATGGCATCGGCAAGGGCAGTGTATTTCGGGTCAGGCTCGACCTAGTAGACCGCCAGACGAGGGCGCCAGAGGACTTGACGGCCCACCAGCAGGATACGGTGTCGTATCGCATTCTGTTGGTGGATGACAACGTGGACTTTGTCACCAGCATGGCTTCGCTGTTGACGCTGCTGGGGCACGAGGTCAAGACCGTTAATGACGGTGTCAGCGCCCTTAGGGTCGCCGCTGATTTTGCTCCGGATTACGCGTTTCTGGACATCGGCATGCCGGGCCTGAATGGCTACGACCTGGCGCGCCGCCTGCGTGAGCTTCCCGCTACCGCCAACTGCGTCCTCACTGCGGTGACAGGGTGGGGGCAAGACAAAGACCGCGAGCTTTCCCGCGACGCCGGCTTCGACTACCACCTCGTCAAACCGGTTGAATTGGCGCGAATTCTCGAAGTGCTGGAAGCGGGGCCTCGCTCATAGAGTGGGGAATTTGTGGACTATCCGTGGTCGAAACCAAAAGACTCTACTAAATACGCCAAAGCCTCTCTTAAATACGCCCTTGTTGGCCACTTGAGAGACCATGATTAGGGTTATGCCTGAGGAGCGACACCATGAGCCAAACCAAACCCCCCGCTGACCAAGAACCCCATGCCTCTCACCCAGAGTCCTCCGCGCCACCTTGCCACCACGAGCGCGATTACCGCTTGAGCCGCCGTGACGCCGCCGCCGGTGCGCCAGCCGATGCTTCCGTTACCGGGGAGGAAGATCCCGGTGCGGGGTTGGAATTCCTGGTGAAGAAGTGAAACTTACTTTTCTTTAGCATGGAAAATCTCCTTGTTTTCGCTTGTGCCATATAAGCGGGTCTTATGGAGGTTAGTGTATTGCGTCACAGCTGGACGAAATTAGCCTAGTTCGCCGGCTGTCAGGATAAAGCTCAGCTACTCCGTGGCCACCGCAAGATCCGGGTCGCTTTCCTATTACCCCTGCAACATAATCCGTTGGATTGTGACTTCCGGCGGTTTCTTATGAGTTCTTCCGACTCCGATTATCAGCGCATCAGCAAAGCTATCGAATTTTTAGTGGCGCAGGCCTCGGCGCAGCCGTCTTTGGATAAGGTGGCGGCTCATGTGGGGTTGAGTCCGTTTCACTTCCAGCGTCTGTTCAGCCGCTGGGCGGGGGTGACGCCCAAGCGTTTTTTGCAGGTGCTTACGGTGGAGCGGGCCAAGGCCTTATTGCGCGAGTCGGCCTCTTTATGGGACGTAACCCAGACCTTGGGATTGAGCAGCGGCTCGCGCCTTTACGATCATTTTGTCCAGTTGGAGGCGCTGACGCCCGGCGAATTCAAGAGCGCTGGCAGCGGTGTGGTTATCGACTACGGTATCCACGAAACGCCTTTTGGACCCGCTTTTATAGCCGAGACGCCGCGCGGCATATGCCGTTTAGCATTTCTCGGCGAGGGTGGACTGGAGGAGCAGTTGCAGGAAGTGCGCCGGCACTGGCGACATGCAGATTTAAGGGCAAATACGGATGCCACCGCGGCGAAGATCCCGCAGTTGTTCGCGGCAACGTCGGATCGTCCTCTGTCCCTCTGCGTGGTGGGGACCAACTTTCAGATTAATGTTTGGCGTGCATTGCTGCGTATTCCTGCCGGTACCTTGGTGACTTACAACCAAGTCGCCAGAGCCATTCAGCAGCCAACCGCCGCCCGTGCCGTGGGCACGGCTATAGGTGCCAACCCTATTGCGGTGGCGATTCCGTGTCACAGAGTAATTCAGCAAAGTGGCGCGCTGGGCGGGTATCGTTGGGGCGAGGTGCGTAAACACGCCTTGCACGCTTGGGAGACTGCGCGGCTGGTTTAACCCCACCGGCTGACTTCGACTCCGCTCAGCCAACGGGTTTTGAGTCAGGTCCCTGAGTGGAGTCGAAGGGCACAGTCCCTTAAAACACAAACCCCAGGTCTGAGCCTGGGGTTCGCAACGCGTCTAAGGCGCGCCTTGCAGATCAGCAGTGGATCAGTCTCTGCGACGACCCAGCATCAACAGCATAAAGAAAGAGAGCAGTGCCAGAGGGTTCAGGGCGCCACCGCCAGATCCGCCGCCAGAGCTTGTATTGCCAGAGGATGAGCTGCTGGATGACGAGCTTGAGCTGCTGCTGGACGAGCTGCTACTGCTCGATGAACTGCTAGATGAGCTGGAGCTGGAAGAGCTGCTGCTCGACGAGCTGCTTGAACTGCTGCTGGATGAGCTGCTGCCAGAGTCACCGCTATCGGCGGGTGGAGTGCCGTTGTAGCCTTCCTGTCCTTCGCGGGTCATCGCCAGTACCAGATAACCGTCGCGCACTACGACGTTGTCAAAGTGGAAATCCAACTGGTTTTCCGCGAAGGTCCAGTCGGCCTTGCCCCAGCGATTGCTGTCAAAGTAGTCGAAATTGTCACGCCAGGCGAGTTCGAAGCCGTTGCCGGTCCAGCGGTGGTATTCCACCCAGTTGACGAACATATAGACTGGCAGAATGCTGTCGTTCCAGGCGCCGACCCACGCCGGGTTATCGGGGTTCCAGAAGTTGAGGCGCAGCTGCGCGGGGTTCGTCAGGTCGCCCGCCTGGCCGCCGGTGGTGGTGCGGATCACTTGATCGTTTACCAGCCAGCGAACTTCGTTGGGTTTCCACTCCAGCGTAAAGGTGTGGTAGGCGTCACCAAAAGATGTGCCTTGAGAGTGGGTTTCGTCGGAATGCGTGGTATTACCGTAACCAGTGATGATGTTGCTCTGCCAGGACATAGCGTTGTCTTTGCCGAATACCTCCACATCCACTTCTTCCCAGAAGATTTCGGATATTTCGGAGCCGTCCTTCCATAAGAAGAAGTTGGAGATAATCCCACTGCCTTTGGCGGCGCGCATACGAACGACGTATTTGCCGTAGAGGTTATCCTCGTAGGTAAAGATCTCTGCGCCTTTATAAGGCTTTGCCATCGCTGGCAGCGACACCCCGGCCCAAGCGCAAAGCAGCGCCATGGAGCCGACCGCCATTCTTTTTAGAATTGTCATATTTATTCCTCGCAATAATGTTGCTGCTGCACGAATGTGACCGCGTACCATAGGCTGCGCGGTGGGCTATGAGGAGTAAAGTCTCAATTTGCGCCTTGAGCAAACTAAGACCCTCAACAAGACGGGTGGTGCGGCCGGAGTTCGGAGCAAAATTGCTGGCGGTATGCACTGGGCGTCACCCCGGTGGAAACCTTAAAAATGCGGTTGAAGGTCGCTTTGCTGTTGAAGCCCGATTGCTGCGCAATTTCGAGGATAGTACATTCCTGGTCGATGTGGTCGCGCAGCAAGCGTTTGGCCTCCTCGACGCGGAAGCCGTTGATATACTCCTGAAAGTTCTGTTGAAAGCAGCGGTTAATCGCCAGGGAGACGTGGCGCGGTGGAACCTCCAATGAGGTCGCAAACCTTTCGAGAGTCAAACGCGGGTTCAAGTAGGCTTTTTCTGTCTGAATAAATTGCTGAATGCGTTCGGCTAATACGGCTGTATCTTCGTTGTTTTCCTCCGCTTCCGGGGTATCTGTGACGGGGTTCTCAGGCGCGGTAGCGATGGGATATCCCAGGCTTTTATACGTCAGTGCTGCTACCAGCGTCAGGCTCATGTAGTTGCCGAAAATCCCCATAAGGTCGCTGGTATTCAGTGGTAACCACTGGCCGAGCACATGAGTTAGCAGTATCCACACCCAAATAAAGACGAAGCCGGTACTCGGCTGCAGTAATGGCTCAACACCGGCGAATTTTTGCGTTGCCGGCGCTTTGCGAAACAGCAATTTGACGCATAAAAGCCCGTAAATGACGGGCATTAATTTCTTCAGCGTGAGAAACGTCATGAAGTACAGATTGGTATCGCTGAAAATGGTGAGATTAAGAATGAGTTCAGCTTGCTGCTCAAATGGATAGCGATAACACGCCCAATATAAATAGGGAAACGTCAATAATACCGGCAGCAGTTGTAGATAATCCGTGCGTTTAACGGGCTTTCCGGGAGATAAAACAGAGCGAAACGCCCAGTACATAACCGGGCCTATTGCAAATGAAGCAAAGCTGAACAGCATCGGCAGCCAAGACGAAATATTGAACGCCGCGAACTTGATGGCGTCGCCCCAGAATAACAAAGTGTCGAGGGCGACTAAGCCATGCAAGGCAAAAAATAAAGGCAACAGGATTTGTGCTGCGCGAGGTAAGGCCGCAACGGCCTTGACGCGAACCGCCAGCAGAAAACTCAGAACAATCACCAGTGCCAGAACTATGTCATGGCTGTTAAACAGGACGCTTTTCATACTCCCTTTCGAATTTCGGTGCAGGCCCGGGATTTTCCCCTGGAGCGATAGTGCGCCATCCCGGCAAACACCCCAGTGTGAACCCTATGCCGAGCAATGATCTGATGATATGCCGGATCGGCTTCCGGCAGTAACGCTGGCAGTGTCTCAGAGGGGGAGGGGGGCGTCGTTGATGTGCATCACAGAGGTTGTGGGTATCCCGGAGGGGCTGAGATGCCCCTCGGATCATTTTTTCGCGAGTAAGATTGTGTTGTTCTGCATCACACTCCGAACGTGACGAGTCTCTCATTTGCTTTCTGGCTGGTTAAAAAAGGGTTTAACAAGCAGCAAAAAAACTTCAAGTTTTTTGCTATTTCATAAATAAGACACACCTCTTCTACCTGACCGATCCCTTATTTCGATAGCTTGGAGTCCTGACGAAGCACCCATAGGGGTGGCTGTAGACAAGTTCCCGCCTGGCACCTTGGCGTGGGTTAGCTGGTTAGCTCACGCGCTTTTTTTCTTTAGAGGGGGCGGCGGCGATAGGTATAGGTCATGAGCGAAATCCTCCTAATAAAGAAGAAAGACACCGGCGTGCTGATGCAGGCCATCCGCCCGACCGGCTTATTTCCCTTCACCTGGACTGCATCGACTGTCCGCGCCCGCCGTGATTTCTATGTCGCCCCTATGGTCGGTCAGCGGATATGGCCAGTCGTCAGCCGTGAACGTCTTATGAGGGTATGTACGAGCTATAGCTTATTGACATATCCGAGGTCTGATTCGCATTAGCAGTTGCACTTAGTGCAACTGCGGCGAGAAAAGTCATCAGGCGGGAAACCAGATGGCAATGATAAAAATCAACAAGTCATAACTTGAGGTTGAAAATAGTATGTACCAGATCAGCAAATTACTCAGTGTAACCGGAGGCGTGTTGGCAAGCTGCGTGCTCTTGGTAGGCTGCGGTGGCGGCAACGGGTCGTCGGGGGCACCGATGGGTAGTAGCTCCAGCTCGTCGAGTAGCACCTCTTCCTCGAGCAGCTCTTCTTCCAGCAGTTCGTCCTCCTCAAGCAGCTCTTCTTCCAGCTCATCCAGTTCGGGCGTTATTCCGCCTGGCTCCAGCTTGGTATACGCCGTTAACGCCGGCGGCTCCGCTGTGACGGTCGACGGCGTGGAATATAAAGCGGATCGGTTTGCCTCCAGTGGTACTCCCAATAGCACCGCAGACCCGATCGATGGCACCACTGCTGATGCGCTTTACCAAAGCGAGCGTTACGGCAATTTTAAATATGAAATTCCGGTGACAAACTCCACTTACAGCGTACATCTGCGCTTTGTTGAGCTATACCAGCAAGCAGAAGGCGCCCGCCTCTTCAGCGTGACGGTAGAGGGCCAGCCGATTTTTACCGATATGGATTTGTACGCTGACGTTGGCCACGACCGCGCCTACGACGTGATAGTGCCGACGGTTATGGTGGCCGATGAGAAGCTGACGATTGAACTCAGCGCAAGTATCGACAATGCCACTATCAGTGCTTTCGCCATCTATTCCAATGCGGGCGGCAAATTTGTCGAACCGCCGGTGACGCCGGGTAAAGATCATAAATTCTTTGTGGGTAACATCACCACTTCCGGCAATGTGCGCTCCGATTTCATCCAGTACTGGGATCAGATCACGCCGGAAAACGAAGGCAAATGGGGTTCGGTTGAAGGCACTCGCGACCAGTACAACTGGGCACCGCTCGACCGTATTTACGCCTATGCGCGGCAACACAATATTCCGGTGAAGGCCCATACCTTTGTTTGGGGCGCTCAATCACCGCGTTGGCTCGACAACCTGAGCGGGCCGGAAGTTGCCGAAGAAATTGAAGAGTGGATTCGCGACTACTGTGATCGCTACCCAGATACCGCGATGATCGATGTGGTGAATGAAGCGGTGCCGGGACACCAGCCTGCGGGTTACGCACAGCGCGCGTTTGGCAACAACTGGATTGTTCGAGTTTTCCAGCTCGCTCGCCAATACTGCCCCAACTCTGTTTTGATCTTGAACGATTACAACAATATTCGCTGGCAACACAATGAGTTTATTACCCTCGCCAAATCGGCAATACCCAGTGGTTATGTAGATGCGATTGGTTTGCAGGCGCATGAGCTGAAGGATGTCCCTGCATCGACCGTGCAAACGGCAATCGACAATTTGTGGAACCAACTGCGTGTGCCCATTTACATTTCGGAATACGACATTGGTGAGACGAATGATCAGCGTCAGTTGCAGAATTTTCAGACCCACTTCCCGGTTTTCTATAACCATCCACATGTCAAAGGCATCACCATTTGGGGGTATGTGGTTGATCGGACGTGGATCGAAGGTTCTGGATTAATCCACGAAAATGGCACGCCGCGCCCAGCGATGACATGGTTGATGAATTATCTACGTGATAATCCAAAACCCTAAGGGCGCCGCCCAAGTGGCAATACCGTTGTGACTGCTTGTGGAAAAGGATTTCCACGTTTTTTGCCGCCACTAAGGCAGTCGTAATTAGGGTCGAAAAAATTCTTTGCTGAAAATTTACCGGGTGCACTATGTCGATAAGAGCAATAAAACGAAACGCTCTACTAACGTGGCTCGCTTTGTTGTGCGCCGCGTTACTGTTAGCGGGTTGCGGTGGCAAAGAGCCTGGTGCAGAGCCTTCAAGTTCCTCGACCTCTTCATCGAGCAGTTCGTCCTCTAGCAGTTCTAGCTCGTCATCCGGCAATTCGTCATCCAGCAGTTCCTCTTCATCGTCTAGTTCCTCCAGTGGCGTTATTCTTTCTAAACGGCTGGTGGTTGCAATCAACGCAGGTGGCCCCGCGCTGACCCAAGATGGTATCGATTTTATTGCGGACAAATATTTTCGCGGCGGCAATGTTAATGCCACAGAGGATCCTATAGCGGGAACGGACCAGGATGCGCTTTTCCAGAGCGAGCGCTACGGCGTTTATACCTACGAAATTCCGGTCTCTGAGGCCAATTACGATATCAGACTGTTTTTCAACGAGTTGTATCAGACGTCCGCAGGCGCCCGCGTATTTAGCTTGTCGGTAGAAGGGCGGCCGATTTTTACGGATCTGGATTTGTATCAACGCGTTGGGCATGACACGGCCTTTGAGCAAAGCGTGTCGAATATTCCGGTCGATGACGGAAGTTTAACGATTGAGCTGACCGCGAGTGCCGACCATGGCACCTTGTCGGGCATAGCGGTATTTTCTGACACCGGCGAATTACAAGAGCCGACGTATCCGATAGTGCGCGCGACTAACCCTAATATATGGGCGGATGTTCCGGATATGAGTGTTGTCCGTGTTGGCGATACCTACTACATGAGTAGCACCACCATGCACCTCAACCCTGGGGTGCCCATTATGAAATCGACGGATTTAAAAAATTGGGAGCTTGTGAATTACGCCCATAACGCACTGGATGCCAATAATAATGCGTTGAATCTGAATAATGGCAACGCCTACGGGAAGGGCACCTGGGCAAGCAGTATTAATTATAAAGAGGGTACCTATTACGTTACTTCCTTTTCCTACACCACCAATCGGACCTATATCTGGCGAACCAATAACATTGAGGGCGGCAGCTGGACCCAATCGGTGTTGCCGAACTTATACCACGATGGTTCGCTGCTTTTAGACGACGATGGCCGTAACTATTTAGCCTATGGCAGTGATCAAGTTCGTCTGGTCGAATTGAATGCCGATGCGACAGCAATCAAATCCGGTGGTGTCAATCAAACAATTATTCAAAGTGCCTCCGCCGTTGCCGGTAATAATTTTATTTTGAAGGCCGAAGGCACCCAAATTCAAAAAATTAACGGTTGGTACTATATCTCCAATATCTGCTGGCCAAGTGGTGGGCCGCGCACCCAGGTGGTACACCGTTCGCGCTCCATCACCGGGCCTTATGAGGGGCGCGTGGTATTGCGCGAGAACGTCAATGGTGCAGGTGTTGCGCAGGGTTCCTATATAGGTACGCCGGATGGCAACTGGTTCCTCTACGCCTTTCGCGATAGTGGTGCAGTGGGCCGCATACCGTACTTGGTCCCAGTGACCTGGGAAAACGATTGGCCCGTGGCGGGCCGGGTTCCCGCTACGCTCGGTTTTGATGTGGAAGATCGGGGCGTCAGCGGTATCATTCGCTCGGATGAGTTTGACAGTGGCTCTCTGGACATTGTTTGGCAATGGAATCACAACCCCGAGAGTAATGGGTGGTCACTGGCCGATAGACGTGGCTATTTGCGTCTGAAAAACACGCGCATTGACGCCAACATTCACAGCACACGAAATACCTTAACGCAACGTATGTTCGGTCCCATGAGTGCTGGAGTGGTTAAGTTGGATGTCGCCGGGCTCAAGGATGGGGACACTGCCGGAATTGCGGCTTTCCAAGATCAATACGGCTTTGTGGCGGTCACTCGCAGCAACGGTCGCAACTATGTGATCATGGTCAATAACAACAGCAAAAATCACACGGAAGTTGCCCGAGTTCCGTTAGATCAGAGCACGGTTTATTTACGCGCATTCGGTGATTTTCGCAATCAAGTCGATAACGCGACTTTTGCGTACAGTCTTGATGGTAGCAATTGGACGGCCATTGGTAATACCGTAAAAATGTCTTACGAGCTAACCCACTTTATGGGCTACAGGTTCGCATTGTTTAGCTTCGCACGGCAAGCCACCGGAGGATACGCCGATTTCGATTACTTCCACGTCAGCGCGCAATAATTTTCGAAACAACGGCCGTCGCGGCTCTTTGTCTGGGCTTTTTATAAAGCCCTGATCCATCCCAAATCGCTATCGCTTAAACAAATCTCCTGCCGCTACCGGGCGGCCTTGCTAACGTGTTCTACTTCTGCATGAAATGCAGAGTGGTTTTCGCGTCATTTGTCGTTACACTTGGTTTGGTAGCTACACTTGGTTTGATGAAAATAAATCGACACATCAATGGGTGACTCATGAGAATAGGATTGGCCTTATCGACCCTGTTATTCGCACTGACTCTTACGATAGGCTGCACAAGCCCGCGAGGGAATGGCGGAGGTTCTGCAACGGAGTCGAGTTTCACAAAAGACGCCCAGGGTATCACGGTGCCTTTACCTTATGGCTTCGCCAAGCAGGTGCGCTTACAGCTTTACGCAGAAGATATTGTGCGGGTGACGGCAACACCGCAAACCGATTTTGCCAATTTACCCGACTACTTAATGGTGGTGGCAGAGCCGCAAGCGGTTGCCTTCGAGGTTGAGGAGACGGCTGACAGCGTGGAATTGAGAACTCGCAAACTCCGTGCCCGTGTGGATCGCAAGACGGGTGCCGTGACCTTTTTTGATGCCAAGGGTAAGCGCATGCTGGCGGAAGCGAATCGAGGTACTTTTGCGCCGGTCATTGACGAGCCAGGTCCGATAGATGCCGACGCTTATGCGCTACAGCAGCGATTTAATGTGGAAAAAGATGAAGGCTTTTTTGGTCTCGGCCAACAGCAGGATGGTTTGGTGAACTATGCCGGCCATGATGTAGAGCTGACAACCCATAATTTGGAAATTGCTATTCCCTTTGTGGTCTCCAGCAAAAATTACGGCGTGCTCTGGAACAATGCCGCAGTGACCCGCTTTGGCGACCCGCGTCCTGCTGAGCCTTTGGCGGAGGGTTTTATTCTCTATGATGCCGACGGCAACAAAGGCGGTTTGACGGTGACCTATTACGACGGCGAGACGCAACTGCTAAGTCGTACCGAGACGGATACCAACTATCAATATCTCCGCAGTGGCAATGAGCGCGAATTTCCGTTTCCGCCAGAGGTGGCCTCTGCAAAAGATTTGCGTTTATTAATTGAGGGCAGTTTGCAGGCCAAACAGTCAGGCGTATATACGATCAAAATGTATTCCAGCGGCTACGCGAAATTGACGGTCGATGACGAGCTTAAACTTGATCGCTGGCGGATGAATTGGAATCCTTGGTATCACAACGTCGATTTGCCGTTCCACAACGGCGAGAAAAAGCCCATTTCCGTTTCCTGGATACCCAATGATGGTTATCTGCGCTTGTTGCAAAATTCTCCCCAAGGTGAGATCGCCGAAGGCCAAATGTCCCTGGCCAGCGATACGGGAAAAGCCATCGATTATTTCTTTTGTATTGGCGACAACAAGGACGAGGTGATCAGTGGTTACCGCCGCTTAACGGGAAAGTCTGTGCTGCTGCCCAAGTGGGCTTACGGTTTTTGGCAGAGTCGGGAGCGCTATAAAACGCAACAGGAGATTATCGATGTCCTTAAGGAATACCGCGCCCGTAATATTCCCATCGACAACATTGTCTTGGATTGGTCCTATTGGCCCGAAGATGCGTGGGGCAGTCACGATTTTGATGCCCAGTTTTTTCCAGATCCACAAGCGTTGGTGGACCAAGTGCACCAGCTGAATGCCAATATCATGATCTCGGTATGGCCGAAGTTTTATCCAGAAACTGACCATTATCAGGAGCTTGATAACAAAGGTTATATGTTCAATAAAAATATCCAAGAAGGTAATTTAGATTGGATAGGTAAGGGATACCTCAATGCGTTTTATGATGCTTTTGCACCTGAGGCGCGGGAGATTTTCTGGCGGCAGATCGACAAAAAAATTAATGCCTATGGCTTCGATGCTTGGTGGTTAGATGCGGTGGAGCCCGATATGCACTCCAATCTTAGTGTTACCCATCGCAAAGACTTGATGACGCCTAATGCTTTGGGCACCGGTGCGGAATATTTTAATGCCTATGCGCTGCCCCATGCCGAAACGGTTTATCTGCGCGATCGACAGTCGCAACCGGATAAACGCGTATTTATTCTCACCCGCTCTGGCTTTGGCGGCATTCAGCGTACGGCCTCGGCAATTTGGAGTGGCGACATAGTGTCGCGCTGGTCAAACCTAAAAGAGCAAATCGCTGCGGGTATAGGGGTTGGCTTATCGGGCGTGCCTAACTGGACGTTTGATATAGGAGGCTTTACCCCAGAAGACCGCTTTCGTCGAGGGAACAAAGGCGCTGTGGGGCCAGTAAGCGATATGGACTCCGAGCAAATAGAAGAATGGCAGGAGTTGAATACTCGCTGGTTTCAGTTTGGTGCTTTTGTGCCCTTATTCCGCGCTCACGGCCAGAATCCCTATAGGGAGATTTACAATATTGCCCCGGCGGAGAGCAAAGCCTATGAAAGTATGGTCTGGTACACCCGCTTGCGTTATCGCTTAATGCCTTACATTTATTCCGAGGCGGCGGATATGTATCACCGCGATGGCACCTTGATGCGCGGTTTAGTCATGGATTTTGGTGATGATGCTGCAGTGATGGATATTAATGACCAATACATGTTCGGACCGGCGTTTTTAATCAATCCGATCTACGAATTCGGCGCACGCAGCCGCCAAGTTTATTTGCCCAAGGGTGCTGTTTGGTATGACTTTTACTCGGGAGAGAAATTGTCCGGCGGCCAACGTATAACGGCGGAAGCGCCCTATGAGCGTATGCCAATTTACGTCAAGGCTGGCTCGATTGTGCCCACGGGGCCGGCGGTACAATACGTCTACGAAAAACCGGCAGCGCCGCTTACCCTGAATATCTACACGGGCGCCGACGGTTTTTATGAATTATATGAAGACGATGGCAAAACCTATGACTACGAGAACGGTGCCTTTTCGCGCATTCCGTTGCACTACTCGGACAAGAGCGGCACGCTCACCATCGGCGATCGAACGGGTTTCTTTAATGGCATGGTCCGCAATCGTGAGTTCCATATTCGCTGGATACACGGCCCGCGGGAAAATGCCGCGGACTT